>LUYO01000135.1:0-16193 GCA_001603295.1 Rhodobacterales bacterium Alpha_02 | reverse complement strand
GATATATAATGATCTATTCTAAAAATAATAATCTTTCATATACATTCAATATGGATTTTTCCATATGGAAACACGCCACCTGCGCTACTTCCTGGCCGTCATGGACCATGGCAGCATCACCACGGCGGCCCATCAGTTGGGCATCGCCCAGCCCGCGCTGAGCCAGACCCTGGCGCGCATGGAAAAAGACCTTGGCGTGCGGCTTTTCATCCGCAGCAGGCGCGGCGCGGCCCCCACTCCCGCCGCCCTGGCCATCCTGGATGATGTGCGCATCAGCCTGGCGCGCCTGGACGCGGCGCAACAGCGCGCCGTCCAGATATCCCGGGGCCATGCGGGCCAATTGACCATCGGCTTGGTGTCATCCGCGCTGTTCGGTTGCCTGCCCAAGGCCATGCGCGCGCTGCGCGAGCAGGCGCCGAATGTCAAACTTATCCTGAAGGAAATGAGCAATGCGGAACAAGCCGAGGCACTGCGTGATGGCACGATAGACCTGGGGTTGATGCACACCCCGGTCGCCATCGGAGGCAGCCACATGCGCGAACGGCTCATCAAGGAAGAGCGTCTTCTGGCGGCGGTTCCCGCAGAGTTCGATATTGACGAAGACGGAACGACCACGCTCCAGGACATTTCCAGCTCCGGGCTTGTCATGTTTCCGGACAGCCAACTGCCCGCTTTCAATGCCGGAATACTGGATGCCATTCGCAAGGCGGGCTACCGCACGGAAGTCCATCAGCATGCCAACCGCACGCTGACCATCCTGGCTTGCGTCGCCTCCGGCGCAGGCGTTGCGCTACTGCCAACCTGGATCCGGACGATGAACTTCGAAGGTGTGCGCTTTTGCGATGTGCGCGATGGGCAGACGCTTCCTGGATTCAACCTCAGCGCCATCTGGCCCGCCAGGTCGCAACCGACATTGGCGGATTTGTTCGCTTCGCTGGATTTCTAAGGGAAACGGACAGCGCGATCAGCCGCGTCCGCCGCCCAGCAGAACGCCGACCGAGCGCTTGGGCGCAACTGTGGACGGCCTGGACGCCGGAGTTTTTCCAGCGGACGACGATGGCGCGCTGGAAGGCTCGTAGGGCTTGAAGAAGAAGTCGTCCACCGGGCGGGACGGCGCGGGCTCGTAGCGGGAGGATCCGTGGCGGCGGTCGCGGTCATGCGAGGAACTGCGCTGCCTGGGCAGCTTGGGCACGGACAGCGTGCCGCGCGGCACCTTGGCCTTGATCAGCTTTTCGATATCGAGCAGGAAACGCTCTTCGTCGGGCGTGTAGAGCGCGATGGCCTCGCCCGAAGCACCGGCACGGCCAGTGCGGCCGATGCGGTGCACGTAGTCCTCGGCGTTGAACGGCAGATCGTAGTTGATGACGCACGGCACGCCGGCCACATCCAGCCCGCGGGCGGCCACGTCGGTCGCCACCAGGACTTCGAGATCGCCGGCCTTGAAGGCTTCAAGCGCCTTCATGCGGTCGGCCTGGCTCTTGTCTCCATGGATGGACTCGGCCTTGACGCCGTCCTGAATCAGTTGGCGTGCCAGGCGCCCCGTGCCGATCTTGGTATTGGAGAACACGATGACCTGGTTCAGCCCCTTGGACTTGACCAGATGCACCACCGCCGCCCGTTTGTCCTCGCTGGACATGGGATAGGCGATCTGCGTGACGGTATCCGCCGTGGCATTGTTGGCCGCCACGGAGATTTCCACGGGATTCGTCAGGAAGCTGCGCGCCAGCTTGCGGATCTCGTTGCTGAAGGTGGCCGAAAACAGCAGCCCCTGGCGCTGAGCCGGCAGCAGCCGTACGATGCGATCCAGATCCGGCAGGAAGCCCATGTCGAGCATGCGGTCGGCTTCGTCGAGGACCAGCACGTTCACCTGGCCGAGGTTGACGTTTTTCTGTTCGACATGATCCAGCAGCCGGCCCGGCGTCGCGATCAATATCTCGCAGCCGCGGCGCAAGGCTTCTTTTTGAGGCCCGATATCCACGCCGCCGAACACCACGGCCGAGCGCAGGGGAATATGCTTGGCGTAACGGATGACGTTGTCCGACACCTGATCGGCCAATTCGCGAGTCGGCGTCAGGATCAATGCGCGCACAGGATGGCGCGCCGGAGACGCGCTGGTATTGGCGAACTGCATGAGCCTGTGCAGGATGGGCAGCGTGAACGCCGCCGTCTTGCCCGTGCCTGTCTGGGCGGCGCCCATGACGTCGCGGCCGTTGAGGACGACCGGAATGGCCTGCGCCTGGATCGGCGTTGGCGTGGTGTAGCCTGTTTCGGCGATGGCCGTCAGAATATTCGGATGCAGACCGAAATCAGCGAATGTCGTGGCGGTAGCGGTATCTGGTGTAGTAGAAGTCATTGAGTCGTTGGCGCCCTGGCAGGAGGTCTCCCGCCGAGCATTGATAACCCGTACATTTTAGCGCACCGCCCGGTCGGGCCACGGTGAAAGCCCTTGCCGCGCCTGCCAAGTGTCGTTAAAAGTCCACGATTTATCCGCCAAATCCGCTGAAAAACAGGCGCAAGCCCCAGAAAACGGCCATGCCCACCACGATGACCAGAATCGCGTTCCTGGTACGCAGGCAGACGAATATGGCCACCAGGGAAGCCAACAACTGGTCCGCGGCAATGGTCATGGTGCCGCCCGGCGCCAGCGGCAGCATGCCCGGGACGATGATGGCCGCCAGCGCGGCGGCGGGCGCGTAGCGCAATGCACGTCGCACGCCTTCGCTCAGAGGCACATGATCACCGAACAGGAAGAAGCCCACCCGAGTAAGGACGCTGCATAGCAGCAGCATCGCGATGACGGCGAGAATATAGGGATCGAATGCGTCGCTGCTCATCGCGATTTTCTCCTCGTGCCATATTGCTCCGCCATGACGCCCGCCGCCACGGCGGCCAGCACGGCCGCCACCAGTCCGAGCCGCAACGGCAGCAGTTGCCCGAACCATGCCACGACGCTGGCCACCGTGACGGCGATCACCATTGGCCGCGTCGTCACCAGCGGCACGACAATGGCCAGCAGCGCCAGCGTGGCGGCGAAATCCAGGGACCAGGATTCCGGCACCGTGGCGCCCAGGAATATGCCCGCAATCGAAGGTAACTGCCATCCGAACCAGGTCGTGGCGGCCGCTCCGCCATAGAACCAGCGCTGCTCGCTGCTGCCTTTGACGGGGTCATCGCCGAAGCGCTTCATGAAAATGACGAAAACGAGATCGCCATTGAAGAAGCCCGCCCACAGCCTGCGAGGCCAGGACAGGCTGCGGAAATACGGAAACATCGCCGCGCCGAAAATGACGAAGCGGATGTTCACCATCATTCCGGCGAGAAAGATGAGCCAGACGGGAGTTCCGCTCATGATCAGAGGCAGTGCCGTCAACTGCGCGGAACCCGCATAGACCACCAGCGACATCACAATCGCCTCGTATTGCGTCAAGCCCGCCTTGACCATGGCCACGCCGGTCACGAATCCCCAGAGCCCGACGGCAACCGTCGCCGGCGCAATAGCCTTTGCCCCATCGGCAAACCATTGCCTTTCCTGCAGGCCGGGCAAGCCTGGCCAATTTTTCACGAACACTTCCCCGCTCCCTTGCTTCAGCCTTGCGATGCGCAATCGGCAGACCATTGCGCAGCCCGTCCGCCCATTGCCATTTCGCATGCGAATTGTACGCAAATGCCCGGTTTGCCGCCTACGATCTTTCACAGCGCCGCGCTTGCTACAATAGCGCCAAATTCCAGGCAGCCTCGACGGGCGTGCCAAGGCACAGGGCTGGAAACCGTTGCGCAGCACGCTTCCCGTCCGCATTTCCTTCTCAGGATCCAACATGAGCCGTGTTTCCAACGTTGCAACCCCAAAGGACGAAGTCATCACCGTGAAAGGCGCCGACCTGCCGCTGTATTGCCCCGGCCCCCAGGCTCCGCTCTGGAGCATGCATCCCCGCGTCTATATCGACCTGTCCAAGGACGGCTCCGCCGCCTGCCCGTACTGTGGCGCAAAATACCGCCTGGAAGAAGGCGCCAAAGCGCACAGCCACTAAGCGACCAGAGCCGCCTTCCGTGACCGCGCAAGTCGATACCTCGCCATGTCCGGCGCCATTCTGGCTTCCGGGCGGGCACCTGCAGACA
This sequence comes from Rhodobacterales bacterium Alpha_02, assembly GCA_001603295.1. GTDB lineage: Bacteria > Pseudomonadota > Alphaproteobacteria > Rhizobiales > Pleomorphomonadaceae > Pleomorphomonas. Next base: position 12,077 of record LUYO01000135.1, on the reverse strand, counting down.
CAATACAGTGCGCTGGTTGCGCGCCATCACCGTATTGCGTTCGTGCGCGAACGGGTCACGACGCCGGACGGCGATTTCGTCGACCTCGACTGGGCCGGCCCCGGCCTGTTCGCCGACCGTCTGGCATCCGGCGAGCTGGCCAAACTCGATCCCGGCCTGTCGGGTACCGCTGCGCACCGGTGGTTCACGGAAGAAGACTGGCCCACCCTGCCCAAGGTCGCCGACACTCCCGCGCTGATCCTGTTCCACGGACTGGAAGGCAGCAGCCGCAGCCACTACGCCCAGGCCATCGCCCAGCATTTCCGCGCGCGCGGCTGGGTCGTGATCATCGCCCACTTCCGCAGCTGTTCGGGATTTCCCAATCGCATGGCAAGGGCCTACTACTCCGGCGATTCCGCCGATGTCGCCTTCATGCTGTCCCATGCCCGCGAACGCCTGCCCAACGGCAAGTGGCATGCCGTGGGCGTATCGCTGGGCGGCAATGCCATGCTGCGCCTCCTCGGAGAAAACGCCGAAGCCTCGCAATGGCTCGCCGCCGCCGCGGCCGTCTCGGTTCCCATGGATCTCGTCGCCTGCGGCAATGCGCTGTCCAACACAACGATGGGCCGCCAGATCTATTGCCGCTACTTCCTGCGCACCATGCGCAGCAAGGTCATGGAAAAGGCCCGGCGCTTTCCCGGCGCCATCGATGTCTTGCGCCTCTCTCAGGCCAGGACGATACGCGACTTCGACGACTGCTACACAGCGCCGCTGCACGGCTACCTGAATGCGCTCGATTACTGGTCCCAGGCCTCCAGCCTGCCGCTGCTGCCGTCCATCCAGACTCCCACGCTCATCCTGAACGCGCGCAACGATCCGTTCGTCCCGGCGCCTTCGCTGCCGGGCAGCCGCGATGCCTCCGGCAGCATATTGCTGCACCAGCCCGCCCAAGGCGGCCATGCGGGGTTCACCACGGGAGGATTTCCCGGACACGTGGGCTGGCTGCCGCAGCGCATCGCGCGCTTTTTCGAGTCCGGGCAATAATGCTGAGCCTTTTCCTTTTGGTTGCTCCCTCCTGAAGCCGGGGGTTTCCTCGCTCCAATACGAGGGCTCCTACGGCACGGAATCGGCGGCGCGACAGCGGGTCAGGTCTTGAACCGCTTGAGCAGTTCCCTCTCCATATCCTGCCGCTCGCGCAATTCGCGGATGCGGGTATCCAGCTCCGACTGCAGATAAAAGTCGTCCGTCAGATTGCGTGCCTGGCGCAATTGCTGGACGGCGGTAGGCAGCGCGCCGACCATTTCGTAGTAAGTCGCCATGGTGCTCCTGGCCTTCACGGCCTCGCCCAGCCGCTCATAGCCCTGTGCCAGTCGTTCGTGGAATTGCGGCTCCTCCGGCCATTGTCCGACGCGTTCCTCCAGGAGTGCAACGCCCTCGCCGTCCTTGCCGGCCTTCTGCAGGGCTTCGGCCAGCAGCAGGGCGACACCCTGGCTCTGCGGCCAGTCGCGCCAGGCATCGCGGGCCATCTGCACGGCATCCGCTCCACGGCGCAGCGCAAGCTGTATCCGCATCTGCGCCATGTGCGGCGATTTCACCACCGACGCCTGCGCCAGCGCCTTGTCCGCGGCATCGAGTTCGCCGCGCACCAGTTCCGCATAGGCCAGGCCATACCATGCTGCGGCCTGCGCGGCGCCGCTGCGCGTGGACGCCTCATGCTGCAAGGTCTCGCGCACTTCGCGCTGCGACCTCGCATCCTTAGCCTGGATGACGCGCAGCTTGGCCCTGACGAACAGATAATCGCCACCGTCCTCGCGCGACTGCTGCGGCAGTTCGCGTACGCGGTTTTCGATATCGGACATGCGCTGCACCGACAGCGGGTGCGTGCTGTGATAGCCGCCGCCCGACATGCTCTCGTTCAGTCGCGAGACGCTCGACAGCCGCCCGAACATGCGCGCCATGCCGCGCGGGTCGAAGCCAGCCTTGCGCATCATCTCCAGCCCCAGCCGATCGGCCTCCTGCTCGGCCTGCCGCGAGAACCCCAACTGCTGATCTATGGCCGCCGCCTGCCCGAACGCCGCCACTCCCATGGCCAGGTCGCCGCTGCCGGCCATCGCCGCCAGCAGCGCAGCGGCAATGGAAGCCATCATGATGGTGTTGCTTTGCGAGCCCTGGGTCATGCCTCGGGCAATGTGACGCTGCGCCACGTGCGCGATTTCGTGCGCCACCACGGAGGCCAGCTCGGATTCGGACTCCGACTGCACGACCAGGCCGCTGTTGACGCCGACATAGCCGCCGGGCAGCGCGAAGGCATTGATCTGCGGATCCCGCACGCCGAACACCTGGACCGGCTGCCCAAGGCCCGAAGCCTGCCCCGACAGCTTTGCGCCCATCGCCGCCAGATACTGGCGAACATCCGGGTCGTTGATGTAAGTGGGGTCGCGCCTGCCCTGCTCCATGATGGCCTTGCCCAGCAAGGTTTCCAGCGCGGGCGACAGCTCGGTGGAGGAGGCCGCTCCCATGCTGGGAATGCCCGCCGGCTGGGCCTGCGGTAGGCCCGGCGCCAGGAGGCTGGACGACAACAGCACGGCCGTCGCCGAACGGCGCAGCCTGCGCCATGAGGATTCGATGCGGAAAGGTGAATCTGTGGTCATGCCATTACGATTCCAGTCGATGGAAATGGTTCCGTGTCCTGGGCACGATCCGCGCATGAACGACCGCGGACGATCCATGCGGAGGCCCGGCCCATGCCCTAGGAGGACGTCGCCGACGTCGCCGGCACTCCTTTGCCGGGCCTTCTCTTCTCCGGCAGGCGTCCCTTCCCGGACAGGCGCATCAAGGTGGCAAGGGCGTACAACAGGCCGAACACCTCCACGAAGCCCGCCAGCACCCACATGGTAAGGCCGCCAATGGCCTGGTCCGTGGTGGCGGACAATCCGGGAATGGCGCGGCCGCACAGGTCGAACAGAGGATACAGGTCACGCTCCGTGAATGTGATGACGGCCCCCGTGATCATCTGCGGGACCATCGTAATGACGGGCGACAGGATGCGGTAGCCCGGCGACATGGCGGCGGGCGGGCTGGGCCTGCGATCCAGGATGAGGTTCCAGTAGAGGAATCCGCTGATGACCACCGACCAGTTCATCAGGCGGTACAGCCGCCAGTCCAGCATGGAGTAGAACTGCACCGTCGGGATGAGAAAGCCCACGACCAGCACGACGAACGCCACCGGCACCAGGATCTTGTGCGTCAGCAGGTATTCCAGGAACCTTGCCGGGCGCGTCAGGCGCCAGTCCCGCAGCCGGATGCGCCAGGCCATGGGCAGGCCGGCCCGCATGACCTGCCCCGGATAGGCGCCCATGATCAACAGCGGCCCGAGGTGATGCAGCACCAGATGCTGCAGCCGGTGGGCGAAGAACAGGCGCTCCGCGTAGTAATCGACCCGCGTATGCATCGACAGGTAAAGAATGACCATGCCGGACCAGAACAGCCACTGGCGCGCGCGCGTCACTCGGTGCACGCCGGCGCCGCGCACGAACAACCATGCCCCTGCGAAGAACAGCAGGAGAAAGGCCGGGGAAAACTCCCAGGGGATCAGCCAGGCCAGGACATCCATAGCGGCTCCGGATTACGAAAACGGGGGTGACGGCATGTGCCGTCCTAGTGTAAAGCATCGGCGCCCCGCCATCGCCGCACTCATATCGCCAGCCCGTCGAGCCAGCCCATGGCGGTATACACGTGCACCACGATCATGGCGATCCAGAAGACGAATACCGTGCCGCCGAGAAACGTGGTCAGGATGGCCACCAGCACCGGCCCCCACCCCGTCTCGTTCTTCCTTCCCGAGCCGGGGTTGTAGCGCCCGTCGAACCATTCGTCAGGCTTCAGCGCGAACACCAGCGCCTCGATGAAGCCATCCAGGATGGGAATGATCAGCGCCAGGAACGCCGGATTGTCCCACCAGCTGTCGAACGTCTGCGCCCAGGCCAGCATGCAGATGCTGAACAGGGCCGGCAGCCAGGCATGGCGCCTGCCAAGATACCACCAGTGCGCTCCGAACACGCCCAGCACGGAGGCAAGCAGCGCCGCCAGCAGCTTGCTGCGATGCGGCTGCCGCCGTCCGGCCCGGGATTGCGCAAGATTGTTTTCCGGCATGACGCGCACTGTCCTGGTCTCCTGTATTGTTTATGATGTGGGCATTGGCGCATTGTAGTAGAGACACTCCATGGACAGTTCCGTTTCCCTGCCCTCCGGCGACGCCGCCGATGGCTCAGCCTCCAGGCCCTCACGCCACTCCCGGCGGGAAGATGCCGCAATCCCCGGAGAGCACGCCGGGGCCGACGCGGCTTCGGTCTGCGCGGCCCAGGGCGGGATCCTGATTTCCGGCGCGGGGCCCGTAGGATGCTCCCTGGCGCTGCTGCTCGCCGCCGAATCCGCGGACCCCTCGCGTATCTGCCTGAGCGGCGTATTTCCGGCCGCCGGAGCGGCTGGCCGGGAGACGCGGCTCGATCCCCGCGCCCTGGCCCTGAACCATGGCAGCCGCGTGCTGCTGGAGCAATTGCGCGCATGGCCCGACAAGGCTGCCGACATACTGACAGTGCACGTATCCCAGCGCGGCCGGCTCGGCCGCACGCTGATCCGCCACGAAGAGCTGGGCGTGCCGCGCCTGGGCAGCGTCGTCACCTACGACGCCCTGTCCCGGACCCTGCACGAGGCAGTGCGCCGCAGCGGCATTCAGCTGCATTCCGCCTCGCAGGATGCCCCCCCGCCCGAAGCCCAGTTGCGCGTGCAGTCCGATGGCGCCAGGCCCAAGGGGCTGCAGCGCACCTACGGCCAGCATGCCCTGCTCTGCACGGTGCAGGCCGGCCGGGCTCTGCCGCACTGGGCATTCGAGCGTTTCACCGCTCAAGGACCGCTCGCCCTGCTGCCCCACCCCGCACACGACGGCTGCTACAGCCTGGTGTGGTGTACCACGCCCGAACGGGCCGCCTCCCTGGCGGCCATGACAGCCGCCGATTTCGACGGTGCGCTGCAATCCATGTTCGGCGAGCGTCTCGGGCAATTGCGCAGCCTGGACGGGCGCACCGTATTTCCGCTGTCCCTGCACGCCGGTCCGGTGCTGCCGGCGCCGGGCACCGTCGCCATCGGCAACGCCGCGCAAACGCTGCATCCGGTGGCGGGCCAGGGACTCAACCTGGGCCTGCGCGACGCGGCACAACTGGCGCAGGCGCTGGCGCCGTGGCTGCGCAATCCCGCCCTGTCGCCCGAGCCCGCGCTGCGGCAGTATGCGCTCATGCGCCGCGCCGACCGCTGGCTGACCATGGGCATCACCGATACCTTGCCGCGCTTTTTCGCCACCCGCAACCCGCTGGTGCAGCACATGGGCGGCCTGGGCCTGCTGACGCTGGATCTTCTGCGCATCGCGCGAGCGCCGCTGGCATCCCAACTGCTGATGGGGCTGCGGGCCTAGCCCGGAAAATGTTTCAGGGATGATCCGCCCCGTTCCCGCGGCCGCGACGGGGTTAAAATCCCCGTCATGCGTATCGGCTCCTGGCAACTTCCCAACCGTGTTTTCGTCGCGCCCATGGCCGGCGTCACCGACCGTCCCTATCGCAGGCTCTGCAAGCAGCTGGGAGCCGGATACGCCGTATCCGAGATGGCGGCAAGCAATCCACGCCTGTGGGACAGCGTCAAGACATCCCGGCGCCTGGACCACGAGGGCGAGCCGGACCCGGTCGCCGTCCAGATCGCGGGAGCGGATCCGGGCATGATGGCCGAGGCGGCGCTCTTCAATATCCGCAAGGGCGCGCGCATCATCGACATCAACATGGGCTGCCCCGTCAAGAAAGTCTGCAACGTGGCTTCGGGCTCGGCGCTGCTGCGCGACGAGCCCCGCCTGCTGGCCATCCTGCGCAGCGTCGTGGACGCCTGCCGTCCGCTGGGCGTGCCCGTCACGCTGAAAACACGCACGGGCTGGGACGCTCAATCCCGCAACGCCATGCGCATCGGCCTTCTGGCCCAGGACATCGGCATCGCGGCGCTGACCCTGCACGGGCGCACCCGCTGCGACCACTACCAGGGCCAGGCGGAATACGATACCATCCGTGAAGTCAAGCAGGCGCTGGAAATCCCGGTCATCGCCAACGGCGATATCGATTCGCCCGAGAAAGCGCGCTTCGTCCTGGATTACACTAACGCCGATGCCGTCATGATCGGACGCGCCGCGCAGGGCCGCCCCTGGATCTTCCGGGAAGTCGCCCATTACCTGGAAACAGGCCGGCACCTGGCTCCGCCCACCTACGGCGAACTGCGCGACTGCCTGACCGGGCACCTGGAAGACCACTACCGTTTCTATGGCGAGACGACCGGCGTGCGTTCGGCGCGCAAGCACATCGGCTGGTACATGGCCAATGTGCCCGATGGCGGCAGCCTGCTGCCCGCCATCAACCGGGCTGAAAGCACCGGCGAGCAGATGTCGGCCATCCTGCGGTGGTTCGACAGCCATGACGAGCATACGGCGGCTGGCGGCAGTCCTGAACCACAAGTGGCGGCCGCCTGAACAAGACAGAATACAGAGAAGAGAAGCTATCCATCACCATGAATAAACCAACCATTTCCTCCCTGGAACTCTGCGTACGGGAACGCCTGGACGACTACTTCAAGGATCTGGGCGACGCCGAGCCCAACGATATGCTCGCCATGGTCGTGAACCGGGTCGAAGGCATCGTCGTGGACGTCGCTCTCGAACGCGCCCAGGGCAACCAGACCAAGGCCGCCCAGATGCTGGGCATCACCCGCAGCACCCTGCGCAAGAAAATCCAGATGCATCACCAGCACTGAACCGGTCGGCCTGCGCCGGGCACTTGCCCCGCCGCCAGCGCCGGACCCGGATCCCCGCCGAACCGCTTTCTTACTTTCCCTCCATTCATCGACATGAAAATCCAGACTGCCCTCCTTTCGGTTTCCGACAAAACCGGTATCGTCGAGTTCGCCACCGCCCTGGCGCAACGCGGCATCCGCCTGCTTTCCACCGGCGGAACCGCCAAGCTGCTGGCCCAGTCCGGCCTGGCCGTCACCGAGGTGGCCGAGCACACCGGCTCCCCGGAAATCCTGGACGGACGCGTCAAGACCCTGCACCCCAAGATCCACGGCGGCCTGCTGGCGCGCCGCGACAGCGAAGAACACCTGCAGACCATCGAGCAGCACGACATCGCCCGCATCGATCTGCTGGTCGTCAACCTGTACCCCTTCCGCGAAACCGTCGCCCGCAAGGGCTGCTCCTTTGCCGACGCCGTCGAGAACATCGACATCGGCGGCCCCGCCATGCTGCGCGCCGCCGCCAAGAACCACGGCACGGAAGCCGGCGGCGTGACCGTCGTCATCGATCCCGCCGACTACGAGCGCGTGCTCGCGGGCATCGACAGCCCAGCCGGCACGCCCTCCTACGGCCTGCGCCTGGAACTGGCGGCCAAGGCCTACGCCCATACAGCCTCCTACGACGGCGCCATCTCCTCCTACCTGACCAGCCTGGTCCAGGCCGAGCCTGCGCAGGACGCGCCCGCCGAACGCGAGGAGTGGCCGCGCACGCTGACCCTGCAGATCCAGCGCCAGCAAACGCTGCGCTACGGCGAGAACCCCCACCAGAGCGCCGCCTTCTATGTCGACCCGACCCGCGGCCCCGGCCTGCTGGGCAACTACGCGCAGTTGCAGGGCAAGGAGCTGTCCTATAACAACATCGCCGACGCGGACGCCGCGTGGGAGTGCGTGCGCAGCTTCCAGGAGACCGCCTGCGTCATCATCAAGCACGCCAATCCGTGCGGCGTGGCCATCTCGCACGACACGCTGGCCGCCTACCAGCAGGCGTTCAAGACCGACCCCACCTCGGCCTTCGGCGGCATCATCGCCTTCAACCGCACGGTCGACCTGGCCACCGCCCAGGCCGTCAGCGCTCAGTTCCTGGAAGTGCTGCTGGCGCCCGACTACACCGCCGAGGCGCTGGAACTGCTCGCGGCCAAGAAGAACGTGCGCGTGCTCAAGGTCGCCATGGGTGACGGCGCCAACCCCTTCGATCTCAAGCGGGTCGGCGGCGGCTGGCTGGCCCAGACACCCGACAACCTGCCGCTGGACGTCTCCAGCCTGCGTGTCGTGACCCGCATCGCGCCCACGCCCGAGCAGATGCGCGACCTGCAGTTCGCCTGGGAAGTCGCCAAGCACGTCAAGTCCAATGCCATCATCTTCACCGGCAACGGCATGACGCTGGGCGTCGGCGCCGGCCAGATGAGCCGCATCGACTCCGCCCGCATCGCCTCGATCAAGGCGGAAAACGCCGGCCTCAGCCTGAAGGGCTCGGCCGTGGCGTCCGACGCATTCTTCCCGTTCCGCGACGGCCTGGACGTGGTCGCCGACGCCGGCGCGGTCTGCGTGATCCAGCCCGGCGGCAGCGTGCGCGACGATGAAGTCATCGCGGCAGCTGACGAACGCGGCATTGCGATGGTGTTCACGGGCGTGCGCCACTTCCGCCACTGATGCGCATTCTCGGCATCGATCCCGGCCTGAGGCGCACTGGATTCGGCGTCATCGACATCCAGGGCGCCACGCCGCACTACGTGGCCAGCGGCGTGATCGTCGCTCCCACCGATCTGCCGCTGGCCCAGCGCCTGAAAGTCATCCTCGACAATCTGCGCGAAGTGGCCCGCATGCACAAGCCGGAAATCGCCGCCATGGAAAAGGTGTTCGTCAACACCAACCCGACCTCCACCCTGCTGCTGGGCCAGGCGCGCGGCGCCGCCATGTGTGCGCTGGCGGATGCCGGGCTGGAAGTCCATGAATACACGGCGCTGCAAATCAAGAAGTCCGTCGTGGGCAACGGCCACGCTCAGAAAGAGCAGGTGCAGAAGATGGTGCAATACCTGCTCAACCTGAATCGCGCGCCGGCCAGCGATCCGGCGGACGCGCTGGCATGCGCCATCTGCCATGCCCATTTCAGCCCGATATCGCAGCGCCTGCAGGCGGCCGGACAGTTGCCGGGCAAGACCCGCGCCCGCATGCGCGGCGGGCGCATCCTGGGCTGACCGGCCTCTTCCAGCCTCCCCCCTGGCATCGGATATTCGACGGGAACACCGCGCGCTCCGATCCTCCCGCTGTGTCCTTGCCGGCGCAATCTGGCCTAGAATGCCATACGCAGCAGAGCTGCACGATCCACGCGCCCAGGGCGCAAGTCTCTCCACAGGATTCATTCATGATCGGTCGCATCACCGGAACGCTTCTGGAAAAAACGCCCCCCACCGTCTGCATCGACGTCGGCGGCGTAGGCTATGAAATCGACGTTCCCATGACCACGCTCTACAATCTTCCGGAAACCGGCGGCAAGGTCACGCTGTACACGCATCTGGCCATCCGCGAGGATGCGCACGTGCTGTACGGTTTTCTGTCGGCGCAGGACCGCAGCGCCTTCCGCGCCCTGATCAAGGTCACGGGCATCGGCGCCCGCACCGCGCTGGCGGTGCTGTCGGGCATGAGCGTGCAGGATCTGGCCGACGCCATCACCCGCCAGGAAACCGGCATGCTGACCCGCGTGCCGGGCATCGGCAAGAAGACGGCGGAACGCCTGCTGCTCGAACTGCGCGGCAAGCTGGGCGCGGACTTCGGCTCGGCTCCCGGCACGGTCTCCTCCGGCCGGGACGACATCCTGAACGCCCTGCTGTCCCTGGGCTATTCCGGCGCGGAATCCCAATCGGCGCTCAAGACCCTGCCCGAAGGCGTGGACGTCGCCGAAGGCATACGCCTGGCCCTGAAGTCGCTGTCGCGCCATTGATCCGATCGCGCTGCCAACCAGCCCCGGTCGACGAAGGATGGCGCGGACGGCACTGCCACCCTATAATGCTGGATAAATACACAGCGCCCGGTTTTCAATGCAGCGCCTTCATGCCCACAAGCGCGAACTCCGTCCCTATGGCCGGCTGGTCCGCCATCCGGCGGCGTAATATACGACTGGATTCCCGCGCATCGACCTCACGACCATGGCCATACACTCCGAATCCCTGACCAGCTCTCCCGCGTCCGCCCGCCTGGTGACGCCGCAAAGCGCCTCGCCCAACGAGGATTCGATCGAGCGCGCCCTGCGCCCGCGCAGCCTGGCCGACTATACGGGGCAACGGCGCGTCTGCGAACAGCTGGAAATCTTCATCCAGGCCGCGCGCAAGCGCCAGGAGTCGCTGGACCACGTCCTGCTGTTCGGCCCTCCCGGCCTGGGCAAGACCACGCTGGCGCACATCATCGCCAACGAGATGGGCGTGCAGATGCGCCAGACCTCGGGCCCCGTGCTGGAGCGCCCCGGCGACCTGGCCGCGCTGCTGACCAACCTGGAACGCAACGACGTCCTGTTCATCGACGAAATCCACCGGCTGTCGCCCGTGGTCGAGGAAATCCTCTATCCGGCGCTGGAAGACTTCCAGATCGACATCCTGATCGGCGAAGGCCCGGCGGCCCGCAGCGTGAAGATCGACCTCCAGCCCTTCACCCTGGTGGGCGCAACCACGCGCGCCGGCATGCTGACCAACCCGCTGCGCGACCGCTTCGGCATCGTGTCGCGGCTGGAGTTCTACAGCGCGGAAGACCTGACGCACATCGTGGCCCGCAGTGCGGGTCTGCTCAATGCACATGCGACGCAGGACGGCGCCGCCGAGATCGCCCGCCGCGCGCGCGGCACGCCGCGCATCGCCAATCGCCTGCTGCGTCGCGTGCGCGACTACGCCGAGGTGCGTTCCAACGGCAATATCGACGCCGACATCGCCGGCGCCGCGCTTGCCATGCTGGAAGTCGATCCGCAGGGCCTGGACCTGATGGATCGCAAGCTGCTGGATGCCATCGTGCACAAGTTCGACGGCGGGCCGGTCGGCGTGGACAGCCTGGCGGCCGCCATCGGCGAAGAACGCGACACCATCGAAGACGTGATCGAGCCCTACCTGATCCAGCACGGTTACCTGCAGCGCACGCCCAGGGGCCGCATCGCAACGCAGACCACCTGGCGGCACCTGGGCCTGACGCCGCCGCCCGGCGCCCAGGGCGGCAGCGGGGACCTGTTCGGCTGAGAGCCTGTTCAACCAGGCAGCCGGGTGCAACCATCCGGCAGTGCAGCCTTCCCGATATGCGTCAGCACGATGTCCATCAGCGCCGCGGCCATGGGCGAAAGTCCATAGTGCGCATGCGTGATGAATGACAACGTGCGGTTAATGACAGGCGCTTCAAGCAAGGAAAAGCGCAAGCCGCGGCCCAGCAACCGTGCGGCAGCCAAAGCGGGCAGAACCGCCAGACCCATCCCGGATTGCACCAATGCAGCTTGCGATGTGGTGCTGGACGCTTCGTAAAAAGGCGCCGTGACCTCGCTGGGCAGCTCGATATGGCTGCGCAATACGCTCAGGATGCCGGTGTCCCCGATCAGTCCGATCTGCTTGTGACCCATCAACTGGCTCCATGAGACGCGTTCCCCGAACTGTTCGCACCATTGCGACGTATCAGGATAGAGAACGCCGAACTCGTCCGTCATGCATGGCCGGAAATACAGGTCCGGCGCCTCCATCCACCGGCCCGTCAATCCAAAATCGGCTTCCTGGCGGCTGACCTGCTCCTGGATCTTGCGGGAATTCTCGTCCCTGAGGCATACCCTCACTCCGGGATAGATCTGGCTGAACTCCAGGACGGCGGCCGCCAGCAGCTCCGTAATGGCGGACGGCGCCGCTGCAACCGTCACCTGCCCTCTTTCGAGATTGCCGTAACGTATGACATCGTTGACCGCGCTTTCGAAGCTCTTGAGTATCTGGTTTGCACGCGGCAGGAACTCTTTGCCGACATGCGTCAGCAGGACACGCCGGCTCGTACGTTCGAACAATTGGCAGCCCAGCGCCTGCTCTAGTTGCTGCACCAAGCTCGTAATGGAGGATTGCGTCTGATGCATGCGCTCTCCGGCCAAGGTGAAGCTGCCTTCCTGCGCGACCGCAACAAAAGCATGCAAGTGCTTGAGCGTGACATGTTTCGGCAAGCGATTCACCCGGCCCTTCCCCCTGACTCTCTTCATCAATCTAAAAAAACGATCAATTGATCAT
>LUYO01000134.1:0-30021 GCA_001603295.1 Rhodobacterales bacterium Alpha_02 | reverse complement strand
CCCGCCGTCGGCCGCGGCCGGAGCAGCGGCTGGCGCGGCCGCAACTGCGGCGGGCGCCGACGCATCGGCGGTGGGCGCCGGCTCGGCGGCGGTCGGCGCGGCAGTCACCTCGGCCGGTGCTGCTTCGGCAGCCGGCGGCGTCTCGACCGCCGGCGCGGCGGCGGCCGTGGTGCTCGCCTCGGGAGCGGGGCCGGCCGGCGCCGCCTCGGCGACCGGCTCGGTTACCTCGACGACATAGCCGGGCACCTTGAGTTCCTGCTTGGCGAAGATCTGATTGGACACGAAATCGATGGCGAAGGCGACGACGGCGACCGCCAGCACGGCGCCGATAATCTTGGTGGGTTGCAGCGACATCGGGGATACCGGCTCCTTAGGTCGCGCGGCGCCCGCCCCGGCGCGCGTGACAACACGATCTGAAAGCGACCTCGCCAGAGGCATTTCGGTCACACCCGGCAGCATATAAGGGATTTTGCGCCCTGCTGCAAACTATCCTCAGGTCGCGCCGCGCCGTATAAAGCCGCCGCGCCGCGTTGCCGCCTGCCCGCGAGGATCCGACCCATGTCCGAGACGAAGCCCAACACCCTGGTGATCATTCCCTCGCGCCTCGGCTCGACGCGCCTGCCGGACAAGCCGCTCGCCGACATCCACGGCGAGGCGATGATCGTCCACGTCTGGCGGCGGGCTATGGAGGCCGGCATCGGCGAGGTGGTCGTCGCCTGCGACCATCCCTCCATCGCCGCGGCGATCGAGGCGGCCGGCGGCCGGGCGGTGCTGACCCGTCCGGACCATCCGAGCGGCTCCGACCGTATCTTCGAGGCGCTTGGCAAGGCCGATCCCGACGGCCGCGTCGAGGTGATCGTCAACGTGCAGGGCGACCTGCCGACCATCGCGCCGTCGGCCGTGCGCGCCTGCTTCGATCCGCTGCTCGATCCGGCCGTCGACGTGGCGACGCTGACCGCCGAGATCGTCCGCGCCGAGGAGAAGGTCGATCCCAACGTCGTCAAGGTGGTCGGCTCGCCGGTGGCGCCAAGCCGCCTCCGGGCGCTCTACTTCACCCGCGCCACCGCGCCCCACGGCGACGGGCCGCTCTACCACCACATCGGCCTCTACGCCTACCGCCGGGCGGCGCTCGCCCGCTTCGTCGAACTGCCGCCGTCGACGCTCGAAAAGCGCGAGAAGCTCGAGCAGTTGCGGCTGCTGGAGGCCGGCATGCGCATCGACGCGGCCATCGTCGACGACGTGCCGCTCGGCGTCGACACGCCGCACGACCTCGACCGCGCCAGGGCGATCATCGGCGCGGCAATCAAGGCGTGACAGGCTGATAGGCGGCTGCTATGCCGCTTTCCGCCTGTCGAAAAGCGGAAGAGAACGATGTCGGAAAAGCTGAAAGTCGTGTTCCAGGGCGAGCCGGGCGCCAATTCCCATCTCGCCGCCCTCGAGGTCTATCCCGATTGCGAGGCGGTTGCCTGTCCGACCTTCGAGGACTGCTTTGCGGCGCTGGCCTCCGGCGCCGGCGACCTCGGCATGATCCCGATCGAGAATTCGACGGCCGGCCGCGTCGCCGACATCCACCACATCCTGCCGCACGCCGACGTGCACATCATCGGCGAGCATTTCCTGCCGGTGCATCACCAACTGGTCGGCGTGAAGGGCGCCAGGCTTTCCGAGGTCCGCACGGCGCAGAGCCATATCCAGGCGCTCGGCCAGTGCCGGCAGACGCTACGCTCCCTCGGTATACAGCCGGTGGTCGGCGCCGACACCGCCGGCTCGGCCCGCGAGATCGCCGAGGCCGGCGACCCCTCGCGCGCCGCCATCGCCTCGTCGCTGGCCGCCGACATCTACGGCCTCGACGTGCTGAAGGCCGATTGCGAGGACACCTCGCACAACACGACGCGCTTCATCATCCTGTCGCCGCAGCCAGTGGCCGCGCCGCCGCGCGGCACGCCGACGGTGACCACCTTCATCTTCCGCGTCCGCAACATCCCGGCGGCGCTCTACAAGGCGCTGGGCGGCTTCTCCACCAACGGCATCAACATGACCAAGCTGGAGAGCTACCAGCTCGAAGGCCAGTTCTTCGCGACGCAGTTCTATGCCGACGTCGAGGGCCATCCCGACGATCCGGCGGTGAAGTTCGCGATGGAGGAGCTGGAATTCTTCAGCCGCGAGGTCAAGGTGTTCGGCAGCTACCCGGCCAGCCCTTTCCGTGACAAAATCCGCGAGCCGGCTGCCCATCTCGGCCTCCGGCCCGGCGAGTGATCTTCACCTGAGGCCGGCCCACACCTCGATCAGGTGGCGGGCGACGGCGAGTCGCGGCGGACAGTGCAGCTTGCCGACCTCGGTCTCCGTCAGCATCGCCTTCACCTGGTCGCGGTCGAACCAGCGGCAGTCGTCCATCTCGGCCTTGTCGACCTTGATGTCGGTGGAGATCGCCTCGCCGTAGCAGCCGAGCATCAGGTTGGCCGGGAACGGCCACGGCTGGCTGGCGTGGTAGCGGACGGCGCCGACGTCGATGCCCGATTCTTCCTTCACCTCGCGGCGGACGGCGTCCTCCATGGTCTCGCCCGGCTCCATGAAGCCGGCGAGGCAGGTGTACATGCCGGCCTCGAAGCGCGGCGTGCGGCCGAGCAGTACCCGGTCGTCGCCATCCTCGATCAGCATGATCACCACCGGGTCGGTACGCGGGAAATGCTGGATGCCGCAGCCGGTGCAGTTGCGCTGGTAGCCGGCGGCGATGCTCACCGTCGGCGCGCCGCAGGCGCCGCAGAAGCGGTTGCGCCGGTGCCAGAACAGCGTGGCGCGCGCCTGCGCCACCGGGCCGTAGCCGTCGGCGCCGATCATGGCATCGCGTGCGAGGCTGCGCAGGTCGACGAGGCTCTCGCCGGGCTCCAGCTCCGGCAGATACTTGAACTCGCCGGCGAACCACGGCCGCTCCTCGAGGTCGAGCCCCAGGAAGATGTGCGTCTCGCACTCGCGGAACAGGGCGTCCGCCGCTTGGCCCTCGAAATCGATGCGGCCGGACCGCAGGAGGACGCGATCGTCGGCGAGCATCATCAGCCGGCGGCGCGGGTCGTCGAGGTGGCGCTGCACCAGCGCGGCGTCGGCGCGCTGCTCGGAGTGGCGGTGCAGGAAATTGACCGAATAGGTATTGTGGCTCGACCAGTCGAAGCCGGTGGCGGGATCGGAAGGCAGGATCATTTCGAGGTTCGCTTTTCGCGTGGAGGCGTCGGTCAGAAGCGGTTGCGGCCGACGTTGAGGAGCCGCAGCACCAGCCAGACCGGAATGACCACCACGGCGCCGAGCAGGAAATAGCGCCAGATGCGGTCGATGGCGCTAAAGCCCATCGACCAGATGCGGTCGACGAAGCGCAACGCCGAGGCGACGATGTCGTAGGGCTCGACACCGAGCGCGGCGAGCACGACGCCGACCACCAGCGACAGGATGGCGAGGCGGACGAGAAGACGCGCCGGGCTGTCGCCGAACAGGCGCTCGAATCGGTCGGACATGGGGAACTCCGGCGTCCGGTGGGGAAGGTCGCCGAGAGATAGGCGCGCCGGCCGGCCTTGTCCAGCCGTCGGCAGCGATCGGCGGGGGCAATCGTTTGAAGCCGCGTCCAGCGGCTTCCGGCGACTGAGGCGAGAAAAACCATCCGCCGGCGATTGAGGCTGAACTAATTCAGCGTACGGACTGCTTGCGGCACGTCGAGCGAGAAGGCGGGGATGGTGACGTCGAGCGCCGTGCCGCGATCGTCGACCATGCGGTAGCTGCCGGCCATGATGCCGCTCGGCGTCGAAAGCGGGCAGCCGCTGGTATACTCGAAGGCCTCGCCCGGCTCGATGATCGGCTGCTGGCCGACCACGCCGGGTCCGGTCACCTGCCGGCGGAAGCCGTTGGCGTCGGTGATCTCCCAGGCGCGGGTCATCAGTTGCACGGCGCGGCGACCGTGGTTGGCGATCACCACCCGGTAGGACCAGACGTAGCGATGCTCGTCGGGCTCGGACTCCTCGACGAGATAGCGCGGCTCGACGCTGACGACGATGTCGTGGCTGACGGCGGAGAACATGGCGGACCTCCCGGTCTGGTGCTCGCCGTCAGTAAAGGCTTTCGGGGAAGAAGCGCAAGGCGAGATCGGCCAGCGTGCCGTCGGCGTCGAGGCTGCGCAGCGCGCCGTCGATGGCCGACTTGAGCGGCGCGTTGCCGGCGGCGACGGCGATCTTCATGCCGTCGCCGAAATAGGCCGGCTCGGTGTAGGCCCCGCCGGAGAAGGCGCAGCAGCCGGCGGCGGCCGGGCCGGCCAGCCAGAAGGACGCGCCGACCGCGCCGGTGAACAGGGCATCGACCTTGCCGTCCTTGAGCAGGGCGAACAGCTCCGCCTCGCCGGCGGCGGTGCGCTGTGTTGTCGCCGGAAAGAAATCGCGGATGAAATCGCCATAGCGGCTGCCGGCGAGAACGCCTACCGTCTTGCCGGCAAGCGCCCGCGGCGACGGCTCGACCAGCGCCGGCCAGCGGCGGACGAAGCGGGCCGGTTCGCGAAAATAGGGGACGGAATAGGCGAGATGGCGGCGCAGCGCCGGCGTGTCGGCGACGCCGGCGGCGATGGCGTCGGCCTTGTTGTCACGCACCGTCGCCAGGAGCAGCGGGAAGGGCCGCACCTGGATGGTGCAGGGAATGGCCAGCCGGGCGCAGACCGCCCTGGCGACCTCGACGTTGAAGCCGGTGAGGACGCCGCCGCCGTCGACGAAGTTGAACGGCGGGAAGTCGTCGGAGGTGACGAAGCGGATGGAGGCGGGAGCGGCGCCGGCCGCCTGGCCGAGGGCGAGCGGCACCAGTTGCGGATAGCCGGCGTCCGCCGCATCGGCCTCTGCGACCAAAGGCCAACCGAAGCCGGCAAGGCTTGCGATTACTATCAGGCGTAATGCGTTAGGCAGAAAGGAGCATCGCATTTTGTCAGGGTATCGGCCGGTGGCTCAACGGTAATGTTCATGAGGCTATCCGAACTTCGCGGCCGGGAAAAGCCTTGCCCGACCGCCGTCATCGACGGTCTCGCCCGCCTTGGGCCGGGCGGCGAGGACCGGCTGGCCGCCGGAATCGCCCGCCGCCACGGCTTTCCCTTCCTGCGGCTGTCGTCGCGACACGCGCTTGTCGCACCGGCGGCCCTGTCGCCGTCGCAGACCTCCGCTCTCCGCGTCGCCGATGTCCGCCTCGATGGCGAGATCGTCACCGTGCTGGCGCCGCCGCTCGAAGATCTGCCGGCCCTGCTCGCCACGCTCGCCGCCCATCCGGCGCTGCATCGGCGTTTCGCGGTGACGACGCCGCGGCGCCTCGAGGCGCGGCTGAGGGCAAGCATCGCCCAGCGGACGGAGCGCGCCACCACCAGCCACGTCGCCGCCCGCCTGCCGGGCTTCTCGGCCAAGCCGGTGCCGACGCCGGTCCAGAAGGTGTTGATCGTCGTGCTGGCGGCGCTGTTCGCGGTGGGCGCCATGCTACCGCTGTCGGTGGCGTCATTGGCGGTCAGCATCGCCTCGGTGATGGCCTTCCTCGGCCTCGCCGTCGTTCGCCTCAGCGCCTGCCTGGCATGGCTCGGCCGGCGACGCCGGCGGCCCGCCCTGCTGCCGGACGACGCGCTGCCGAGCTACACCGTGCTGGTGGCACTCTACCACGAGGCGCAGATGCTGCCGCAGCTGTCGGCGGCGCTCGAACGGCTGAACTACCCGCGCGACCGGCTCGACATCGCCTTCCTGGTCGAGGAGGACGATCCGGCGACACGGGCGGCGGCCGAGGCGGCCGTCGAGGGGCGGCCCTACATGCGGGTGATCACCGTGCCCGACGGCCGGCCGCGTACCAAGCCGCGGGCGCTCGCCTACGGTCTCGCCTTCAGCCGGGCCAGTCTCGTCGCCGTCTACGACGCCGAGGACCATCCGCATCCCGACCAGTTGCGCGTGGCGGCGACGGCACTCGCCGCCGGCCCGGACGAGTTGGCCTGCGTGCAGGCGCGTCTTGAGATCGTCGGCGCCCGCAACTGGCTGCAACGGCAGTTCCTGATCGAATACGCCTATCTGTTCTCCGGCACGCTGCCTTGGCTGGCGGCGGCCGAGTTGCCGCTGCCGCTGGGCGGCACCTCCAACCACTTCAAGCGGCGGGCGCTGGCCGCCGTCGGCGGCTGGGACCCCTACAACGTCACCGAGGACGCCGAACTCGGCGCCCGCCTTGCCCGCTTCGGCTATCGCACCGGCGTCATCGACAGCGTGACGCTGGAGACGGCGCCGGCTACCGTCGGCGTCTGGCTCAGGCAGCGCCGCCGCTGGGTGAAGGGATGGCTGGTGACGGCGCTCGTCCACGCCTCCCGGCCGACTGCGCTGTTCGACGACCTCGGGGGCCGGGCGGCGCTGGTCATGCTGCTGCATTTCGCCGCCAACATCCTGTCGCCGCTGCTCTATCCGGTTTGGATGATCGCTCTGGCGCTCTACGGCCTCGGCGTGGTGGCCCCGCCGGACGGCAACAGCTTCGCCGGTAGCCTCGTGCTGGTGGCCGCCGTCAGCGGCCTGTTGATCGGCTTCGGCAGCACCTTCCTGATCGCCGCCTTGTCGCTCGATCTCCGGCGGCGGCGCGACCTGAAGCTGGAGCTGGTCTTCCTGCCGATCTACTGGTTCCTGGGGTCGTGGGCGGCCTGGCGGGCGATCGGCGAAATCCTGGTCAGCCCGCATTCCTGGGCCAAGACGCCGCACGAGCCGACGCCCATCGAACCCGACCGGCCACGCCGCTGGTCATGGCCGGCCTGGCTGCGAACGCGGGACCGTCAGCCGTGCGAATAACCGGCGAGACGGCGGACGCTGGTCACCGGCACGCCGCTGGCGGCGATGCGGGCGATGGCGGCGCCGAGCGGCTCGATCACCGTCGCCATGTGGAAGCCGTTGGCGTGTAGCAGCTGGTCCGGCCCGGCGATGATGCCGATGTGGCCTTTCCAGAACATGAGATCGCCGCGGACGAGGCTGTCGGGATCGCCGTTCCAGTCGATCGGTTCGCCGACCGCCGCCTCCTGCTGGTCGGTGTCGCGCGGCGCGGCGATGCCGGCTTCCGCCAGCGCCCGCTGGGCGAGGCCGGAGCAGTCGATGCCCAGGCTGGAGGCGCCGCCCCACAGATAGGGCGTGCCGACATAGGCGGTGGCCACCGCCACGAAATCGTCGGCCGGCCGACTGCCGATCGGCGCGACATGCTTCATCACCGTCGCCGTGCCGTCGGAGAGGAGGGCGTAGACGAGGCCGCGCCGCTCCACCTCGCCGGTCACAGTGACCAGCGCCCCCTGCACCAGCGGATAGGCGACCGGCAGCTTGAGGTCGGAACCGGAGAAGGCGAAGGAGCGCAGCGCCGTCACCCGGTGCGTCGGCGTGGGGGGCGAGAAGGACAGCGCCTCGGCCGGCAGGTAGCCAACGTAGCCGTCGCGGCCGAGCCGGGCGAAGGCCCAGCCCTCGCCGTCGACGTCGAGCACGTCCGCCGCCTCGCCGTGGAGCGCCTCGTTGTCGAGCGGGCAGTCGAAGCGCGGCTCGCGGCGCAGGCCGGCCAGCGGCGCGGTGATGCGGGCCGGGCGCGGCTCGGCATAGCGCTCGGCCGCCACGCTGCCGGCAAGGCTGGCGTCGGCGAGGTCGGGGCGGGCGAAGGTGGTGCGGCGGTCGGGGGTCAACGCGGCAGCTCCCTGGCTTTGTCGACGATGGTGTCGGCGAGCCGTTCGAGGAACAACGCCCCCTCCACCGTGCGGTGGACGACGACGTTGCGGCGGTCGGCCTCGTCGCGCTTGCGGCCCAGGAGCTTCAGTTCGCCCATGGTGTCGAGCGCCCGGGTGATCGCCGGCTTGGTGACGCCGAGCTTCTCGGCCAGCCCCCGCACCGTGTGCGGCGGCGGCTCCAGGTAGACGGTGAGCAGCACGGTGATCTGGCGCGGCGACAGGTCGGCGCCGTTCTCGCGCACGGTGGCGAGCGAGACGTCGTGCCAGAGTCTCAGGGCCTGAGCGGGACGCATGTCGATCGGCATGCGTCCCTTTTAGCATCGAATTCGTTTCGGAGGCGTTATTATGCCAATTCGCGAAGATGCTGACGCATCCGCTCATTGAGGCCATTGCCGATTTCTCATGTGCATCAGGGCATGAGAAATCGGCAAGCGGAATACCGGGAGGCATTTTCAATGCCTCTCGTTATAATCCGCTCAGTCGCCCAGCGCCCGCGCCAGATCGGCGACGAGGTCGTCGGCGTGTTCGAGGCCGACGGAGAGGCGCAACAGGCCCTGGCGAATGCCCAGTTCCTGCCGCACCTCCTCGGAGAAGCGCTGATGGGTGGTAGTCGAGGGATGGGTGACGAGACTCTTGGCGTCGCCGAGGTTGTTGGAAATCTTGATGATCTCCAGGCCGTTCATGGCGGAGAAGGCGCCGTCGCGGCCGCCCTTCACCTCGATGGCCAGCATGGTCGAGCCGCCGCTCATCTGCTTCTTGCAGACGTCGGCCTGCGGATGGCTCGGCGAGCCGGGATAGATCACCTGCTCGATCTTCGGATGGCCTTCGAGGAAGGCGGCGATCTTCGTCGCGTTGTCGGTCTGGCGGGCGACGCGCAGCGAGAAGGTTTCGAGCGCCTTCAGCATCACCCAGGCATTGAACGGGCTCATGGTCGGCCCGGTCTGGCGCAGGAACACTTGCAGGTATTTCTCCAGGAACTCCTCGCCGCAGAGGACGACGCCGCCCATGCAGCGGCCCTGGCCGTCGATGTGCTTGGTGGCCGAATAGGCGACCACATCGGCGCCGAGGGCCAGCGGCTTCTGGTAGAGGGCGGTGGCGAACACGTTGTCGACGACGAGGCGGGCGCCGGCGGCATGGGCGATGTCGGCCACGGCGGCGATGTCCACCACTTCCAGCGTCGGGTTGGTCGGACTCTCGAAGAACAGCACGCGGGTGTTGGGTCGCACGGCCGCCCGCCACTCGTCTAGGTTCCGGCCGTCGACCAGCGTACAGGAGATGCCGAAGCGCGGCGCCAGGTCCTCGACGATGTAGCGGCAGGAGCCGAACAGCGCGCGGGCCGCCACGATGTGGTCGCCGGCCGACGCCTGGCAGAGGATGGCGGCGGTGACGGCCGCCATGCCGGTGGCCGTCGCCCGCGCCACCGGTGCGCCTTCGAGCAGCGCCATGCGCTCCTCGAACATCGTCACCGTCGGGTTGGCGAAGCGGCTGTACTGGAAGCCCGGATCGAGGTTGAGGAAGCGCGCTTCCGCCTGCTCGGCGCTGTCGTAGACGAAGCCCTGCGTCACGAACATCGCTTCGGACGTCTCGCCCCACTGGGAGCGCAGGCTGCCGCCGTGCACGAGCGCGGTATCGGGATGCCAGTCGGCCTTGGTCATGTCGTCGTCCTTCGTTGTCGAGGTCCGAAAAAAACGAACCCGGCTGCGCATGGGCGAGCCGGGCGTCAACGAGCGACATGACCGTCCCGACCTTTTAGCAGCCTTGTTTTACGTGGCGGCAAGCCGGTCGGCTCAAAGAACCACGATTGTCAAGCTCTAGGGGAACTGCGGATGAACGTCAAGCCGTCGCGCGGCCGCCGGGGGCGCCCTGCCGGCGGCCTGCCACCCCTGGTCGGAGAAGGGCGCCGGGGGAAATGCCCACCCTTGCAAGGTCGTGTTTGCCATACCCAGATAATTCCAGGGCCTGCACGGAATCTTGATTGAAAGGCCCCAGGATGCGGGCCATGAGACCGCCGTCTCCGGAGAGCCGATGAATCCCACGACCAGCCTCGATCGCCGATTCCTGCTGCGGGTGATCCTGCCGATGTTCTGCCTGATCGCCATCCTGCTCGCCGGTGCGATCGCCGGCGTCCTGCTGCTGTCGTCCAGGCAGAACCACCTGTCCATCGAACTCCAGCAGCGCACCGCCCGCAACGCCTTCCTCCACTTCGGCGAGGAGCTGGCCGCTGCCGCCGCCGGCATGGCCGGCCGCGACGAGACGGCCGCGCACGTCGTCGGCGCCTTCGACGCCGGCTGGCTGGCCGGCCACCTGTCGATGGCCGAGGCCGAGGCCTTCCTGTTCGTCCTCGATCCTGGCGATCGCACGCTGTTCTCGCGCATCGACGGCCGCATCGTCTCGGCCGAGGCGCGTGGCGTGCTGCCGCCGGCCTTCGACCAGATGATCGCCCGCTGGCGGGCCGGCCGCATCTCGGAAACCGTGACGCAACTGATCGCCGTCGACGGCACGCCCGTGCTGTTCGCGATCGCCGGCATCCACGCCGTCGCCGACCGTGACGGCCCGGCCGACGGCGGCCACATCCTCGCCATCGGCCGCCGCGTCGACCGCCGCAGCCTGAAGACCATCGCCGACACCTTCATGCTGCCCAACCTCTCCTACGAGCCGATGTTCGGGCAGACCAGCGACGGCCCCGGCCGCCTGCGCCTGATGAGCCAGGACGGCACCATGGGCGACTCGCTGGTCTGGGACCCGATCCTGCCCGGCGACGAAGTCATCCGGGCGATCGGCCCGGGGCTGGTGCTGGTGTTCGCCGCCTATCTGGTGCTGACGGCGGTGGTGCTGACCTTCGCCCGCCGCGCCGCCCGGCTGATCAGCATCAGCGAGGAAAAGGCGCTGCACGATCCGCTCACCGGCCTGCCCAACCGGCTGCTGCTGCTCGACCGCATGCAGCGCCTGCTCGACCCGCGGCGCGGCGGCGACGTCGGGGCGACGGTGTTCTACCTCGACCTCGACGGCTTCAAGGACGTCAACGACAGCGCCGGCCACGCGGCCGGCGACGCCGTGCTGGTCGGCGTCGCCCGGCGGCTGCGCGAGTTCTTCCGCGACGAGGACACGGTGGCCCGGCTCGGCGGCGACGAGTTCGTCATGGTCATCCCGACCGACGACCGCCGCGTGGCGGCGGCGCGCGCCGAGGCGATCCTGGCGGCCTTGAGCAGCCCCTATCCCTACAACGGCCGGACGCTGGCGGTCGGCGTCAGCATCGGCGTCGCGCTGGCGCCGGAACACGGGCTCGATGTCGCCCGGCTGCTGCACAAGGCCGACGCCGCGCTCTACGCTGCCAAGCAGAGCGGCAAGGGCGCCGTCCGCTTCTACAGCAAGGCCATGCGCCACGAGGACGCGAGCGCCGCGCTGGCCGCCGCCGTTCCGGCCGGCGGCATCTGATCTTCGCGTTGCACGGCAACGGCAAAACAGGCTAGAGCTTGCCGACCAACCGCCGCCAGCCGGCCGGCCCTTTTCTGCATCCGGACCCTTGCCGCCATGACCGAACCCGCCGGCATCCTTCCCGCCCATCGCATCCGCGAGCTGTTCGACAGCGGCGCCGTCGCGGCGACGCGGCCGCTCGATGCCGACCAGATCCAGCCGGCCAGCCTCGACCTCAGGCTCGGGCCGGTCGCCCATCGCCTCCGGGCCAGCTTCCTGCCGGGCGGGGCGGCCGCCGTCGAGGACAAGCTCGCCTATCTGACGCTGCACGACCTCGATCTCAGCAAGGGCGCCGTGCTGGAGACCGGCGGCGTCTATCTGGTGCCGGTGCTGGAGCAACTCGCCCTGCCGGCCGACGTCTCCGCCTCGGCCAATCCCAAGAGTTCGACCGGCCGCATCGACGTCTTCACCCGGCTGATTACCGATCGCGGCACCGCCTTCGACCAGATCGCCGCCGGCTACCATGGCCGGCTGTGGGTGGAGGTGAGCCCGCGCACCTTCCCGATCAAGGTGCGCGAGGGCTCACGGCTCAGTCAGGTGCGTTTCCGCCGCGGCGACGCCCGGCTCGACGACGCGGCGCTGGCCGCGCTCAACGCCCGTCATCCGCTGGTCGACGTCGATCCGCCGCGCTTCGAGCACGGCCTGACGCTGTCGATCGATCTGGCCGGCGCCGGCGAGGGGGCGCTGATCGGCTACCGCGCCCGCCGCCACACCAGCGTGCTCGACGTCGACGCCAAGGCGGCCGAGGACGTCGCCGACTTCTGGGAGCCGATCCACGCCCGCGGCCGGCCGTCGCTGATCCTCGATCCGGACGAGTTCTACATCCTGGCGTCGCGCGAGGCGGTGCAGGTGCCGCCGGAAACGGCGGCCGAGATGGTGGCGATCGATCCGCTGGTCGGCGAGTTCCGCGTCCACTACGCCGGCTTCTTCGATCCCGGCTTCGGCCACGCGCCGGCCGGCGGCCGGGGGTCGCGGGCCGTGCTGGAGGTGAGAAGCCACGACGTGCCCTTCATCCTCGATCACGGCCAGACCATCGGCCGTCTGGTCTACGAGCGGATGGCCGAGCTGCCCGAGACGCTCTACGGCGCCGGCATCGGCTCCAACTATCAGGCGCAGGGCCTGAAGCTCTCCAAGCACTTCCGCCCCTGACGGCCGGGCGGCCGTCAGGGCATTTCCGGTGAAACCAGCTTCACCGGAAATGCCCTATTTCTTTGTCTTGACGCCATTTCGGACGGCAAAACCGGTCCCGGCTTCTGCCGGGATTGCGTCAGGCCGCCACCGCCGCGAGGAAGCGGTCGATGGCCGCCCGCAGACCCTCCGAGCGCTCGAACACCTCGTGCGAGGTCCGGTCGACATGCTCGGCCGACCGCAGCGTATCCCCAGCGGTGGCGGCCACCGCGCGGACGCTTTCCTTGGTCGTTGCCGTGCTGCCGGAGGCGTCGGCGATGTTGCGCGAGATCTCGCCGGTGGCCGAGGTCTGCTGCTCGACGGCGGCGGCGATGGCGCCGGTATAGTTGTCGACGCGCGTCATCTCGTCGGAAATGTGCCGGATGGCGCCGACCACCGCCTCGGTTTCGAGGTTGATCTCGGCAATCTTGGCGGCGATCTCCTCTGTGGCCCTGGCCGTCTGGCCGGCCAGCGACTTGACCTCGGCGGCGACGACGGCGAAGCCGCGACCGTGCTGGCCGGCCCGCGCCGCCTCGATGGTGGCGTTGAGCGCCAGGAGGTTGGTTTGATTGGCGATGGTCTGGATCAGCGTCATCACGTCGCCGATCCTGGCCGCCGTGCTGGCGAGCCGGGCCACCTTGTCGCCGGCCTCGCGAGCGGTGCGGTTGGCTTCCTCGACCACCGCCGACGTCCGGTTCACCTGTGCGGCGATCTCGCTGATCGACGACGACAGCTCCTCGGCGGCGCCGGCGATGCCCTCGACGTTCCGGGCGGCGAGGTCGGAGGTGTCGGAGGCGGCGCCGGCGCTATCGGCGGTCTTCTTCGAGGCCAGTTCGACGTCGGCCGCCGTCCGGGTCAGGTCGGTCATGCGCGCCGCCACTTCGTCCATCAGCGACGAGGTGGTCGCCCGGAAATCGGCGATGGCTGCCTCGGTCTCGGCCTGGCGGCGGGCCGCCGCCTGCGCTTGGCTCTCCTGCTCGGCCATCAGGCGGCGGCGGTCGGCGGAGGCGTCGCGCAGCACGGCGACAGCCTTGGCCATGCGGCCGATCTCGGTGTCGCGGTCGATGTAGGGGATGTCGATGTCGAGCCGGTCGTCGGCGATCGCCGCCATGGTCCCGGCAAGCACGGGAATCGGCTTGGCCAGCCGTCGGGAGATCAGTACGGCGGCAGTGCCGAGCAGCACCAGGACGATGCCGGCGCCGACGCCGATGTGCAGGATCATGGTGTCGGCGGTGGCCCGCACCGCCGCCTTGTCGATGCCGACGAACAGGATGCCGACGGTCCGGCCGAGCGAATTCACCACCGGCTGGTAGACGGCGTAATAGGAGCGGCCGAGGCTGGCCGCCTCGCCCTCGAAGCGCCGGCCTTCCACCGCCGCCGCGTAGGGGGCGCTGTCCTTGCCGAGATAGGTGCCGCGCGCCCGCTTGCCGTCCTCCTTGATCATCGAGGTGGTCATGCGGAAGAAGTCGTCCTTGGCCATGTCCTTGCCGAACACCGTCACCTCGCTGCCGGTGCTGCGGCTGACCCGGTCGACGAAGCCGTCGTCGGCGAAGGCGTGCAGGCCGGTGGCGGCGACGACGGCGGCGACCGAGCCGTCGTCGTTCCAGTCGACCTTCAGGCCGAGGTCGCGCTCGGCCATCAGCGCCATGGTGGCGAGCGCCGCGCGCTGCTTGGCGGCGGCATTGCGGGCGACGTCGTCGGCGAGGTTGACGGAGACGATGACGAAGAGCGTGGCGATCGACAGGACGACCGATGATACCGCCATGGCAGACATGGCTGTGCGCAACGACAGCGACCGCAGACGTGCGGCTAGAACGTGCATTTTCGACCTTTCTTACGGCAGGAGCGCCGTCAAGTGGTTGCGAAAGGAACCTCGGGACGTGGCAGGCGGCAACTTGGTATCCGCCGGCGGGCAACCCGCGCCAACGCGGGGCCGATGTCCTCAGAGGACCTGCGCGACCCTCCTATCCTCGTCAAATTTACGAATGATAATTGAGTAGAAAAGTCATATTTTGAGATCGGGGAAAATACGGCTCGATTCAATTGCTTGGAACGCTTCTAAGAACAAATGCGTAATATTGCTGTATTTTTGTATCCTTCGTGGCGGCTCCGGCATTGATCACCGGTCGCCGCCGGACAGGGTTTTCGGTCGGCGCTTGTTCACCGTCGAAGGCTCGGTCGAAGCGGCGTCCCCGACGATGGAGTCAGGCGCAATCGACTCGGCCCGCCACCGATTCGCCCGACTGCTGGTCCGATACAGATCTGCACGCCCGAGCGTCAGGACAAAGGCAGACCGTCCCACATCAGCTTGAGGCCGGCGACGAAGGTCAGGATATAGCTCACCCGGTAGAACAGCTGCTCGTTCATCACCTTCAGGAGCCAGGTGCCGATGACAACGCCGATCAGCGCCACCGGCGCCAGCGCCGCGGATATCGCCAGATTGTCGGCGCTGAGCAGGCCGAGCACGGCGAAGAACGGCAGCTTGATCAGGTTGATGATGCCGAAGAAATACACCGTCGTGCTGGTGAACGTCATGCGGTTGAGCTTGAGCGGCAGCAGGTAGAACATCAGCGGCGGCCCGCCGGCATGGGCGATGAAGCTGGTGAAGCCCGACATCACCGACCAGAACAGGCCGGCCCGCGGCGTCGGCGGCGCCTTGGCGGCCAGCCGGTCGAGATAGGCGCCCAGCCAGTAGCGGACGGTGAACAGCACCGTGACAAGGCCGATCAGCAGGCCGACGGTGCGCTCCTCCATCATGCGGAAGGTCAGGAAGCCGATCACCACGCCGACGATCGCCGCAACGACCAGCGGCCACAACAGCTTGCGGTCGATGTGGTGGCGAAAGGTCCACATGGCGAACAGGTCGGAAAAGCACAGGAGCGGCAGCACGATGCCCGAGGCGACGGTCGGCGGCACCGCGAAGGCGAGCAGCGGCACGGCAAGGCCGCCGATGGCCGTGAGCCCGCCCTTGGAGAGACCGACGCTCAGGATGGCCGGCACGGCGGCCAGCAAAAAGGGGGCGCTCATCAGCGAGAGGGTCGCCGTGTCGTGCATGATGGGTCCGAATCTCCGGCGACGCCTTGGGCGGTGCTCATGTTATCGACGAAGCGACCAAATGCGAACCGGGGAAACCCCCGAGGGCTCCCCGTTTCGCGATTTGCCATGGGAGCGGCCTGCGCCTCAGCGTGAACTAGAAAGCCCATCGTCGGATCAGCATAGAATGGAACTTGAGTTCCATGATTCACCGGCCGGGGAGCCTGAATTCCACGTCGTTTTGCTCGGTATAAAGGGAGTCGGTGGTGGCAGCGGCGATTGGCCGGCCGGCGAGATAACGATACGACGCCCGGAATCCGGCGGCGCGCCCGTCGGCAGTAGGCGTCCGGATATTGGGGAGTGAGCCGTTTTGCGGTCATGGCCGGCGTGGAGGCGCGCGGATGGTTTGTGCTAAGGCTGTGCGCACAAGCGTGAAGCGTGATCGCCTGTCGCGGATGGATTGATCCGCGACGGTGCGCGGTCGGCAAGCGGTCCGCGAGGGAGGAGACATGGCCGAGCCCGACGACAGCAACCACGACAAGGAGCCGCCGCGCGATTTCCGCAGCTTGCGCGGCTTGATCCTGGACATGCGTGACAAGCTGCCGCGTCGCCTGGCGCAGGTGGCTGTCTACGCCATTGAATCGCCTGATAATATCGCCTTCGGTACCGTGGCCGGCATCGCCGACGAGGCCAAGGTCCAGCCGTCGACGCTTGTGCGGTTTGCCAAGGCGCTCGGCTATTCCGGCTTCAGCGAGTTGCAGGCGGTGTTCCAGGAGCGGCTGCGCGACCGGCCGAGCAATTACGACGAGCGGCTCGACGCCTTTGATAGCCACTCGTCGTCGCGGCCGATGTCGCTGGCGCTGCTCGACGGTTTCGGCAATGCCGCCATCCGCTCGGTGGAACGCATGCGCGAGCGCGTCGACCCAGCCTTGATGGAGGAGGCGGCGCGCATCCTCGCCGACGCCGAAACTATCTACCTGCTCGCCCAGCGCCGCTCCTATCCGGTCACTGCCTACATGGCCTATGCCTTCGGCAAGCTGGGCATCCGTTCGGTGCTGATCGGCTCGCCGATGGGCATCGACCGGGAGATTCTGAATTTCTGCGGGCCGAAAGACGCCGCCTTCGCCATCAGCTTCACGCCCTATGCCTCGGCCACCATCGACTTCATGCGCCAGGCCGCCGCCCGGCATACGCCGCTGGTCGTGGTCACCGACAGTCCGTTCAGCCCGCTGGTGCCGGAGAACGGCGTCTGGTTCGAGGTCGCCGAGGCCGACTTCGAGGGATTCCGCTCGCTGTCGGCGACCCTCACCCTGGTGATGGCCCTCACCGTGGCGGTCGCCAATCTGCGCCGGAACCGCGAGAAGCAGAATCCGCATGCCAATGGAAATGAGGTAGGGAACGTATAAGCTACGATGCGACGCTAGGACCGTCACTGCGGAGGAGCCGACAGCAAGGGGCCCGGTCTGACAGTCCGTCCCGGAAGTTGGACATGGGCACCGTCCTCCGGAGCGAAGGGCGGCGCGACCGGCCCGTGGAACGGGTGGATCGCCCGCTTTCCAGGGCGTGCGACGGAGGCTTTGCAGGGCAGGCCCGGCTTTTAGGGGCAACGTGAGGGGCCGGCAGAGGATCGGCGCGTTCCGCGGCTCCGGCAACCAGGACCCGCCTCTTGACAGCGCCGGGCCGGACTGCGATCTAGATCGCGACGCGGGTGTAGCTCAATGGTAGAGCAGCAGCTTCCCAAGCTGAACACGAGGGTTCGATTCCCTTCACCCGCTCCAGCTCTCCCCATGCTTTCAATGAATTGACGACCTTTGACCGCTCAGTCCTCGGGCGACCAGGCGATCGGCACGCTGTCCTTGGGGTCGTAGGGCGACTTGATGAATACGGCCTTCCACGGCGTGTCGCCGCGGTTGACCACGTGGTGGCCCTCGCCGGGCTCGCAGCGCAGGAAGTCGCCGACGCCCAGCACGTGCAACTCGCCGTCGACATACATGTGCACCTCGCCGGCGATCGTCAGGAAATTCTCCTCGACGTGCTGGTGCTTGTGGGTGGAGAAATGCTGGCCGGGTTGCAGCGTCACCACGCCGACGTCGATGCGCGGCCCGCGCACCAGATATTTGGGACCGTGGTCGCCGAAGCGATAGGCGTGCTCGTCTTCTCGGGTCTTGAACATCGTTCCTCCGCCGCCGTCCCGTCCGGACGGCGGTCTCTGTCCTGGCTTGAAACTTGCGCCGCCGTCAGAGGCCGGGCGCCTTCCACATCGAGCGGGTGACGCCGGCGTCGACCAGGGCGCGCTGGGCGGCGTAGGCCTGACGCCAGCGGTCGGCCACCTCGCGGTAGAGGGCGGTGCGGCCGGCGTCCGGCTCGTAGCGGCGACGCCAGCGAACCACCGCGTCGGCCGCCTCCGGCAGCGACGCGAACTCGCCGATGCCGACCCAGGCGGCGAGGCCGGCGGCCAGCGCCGTCGCCTCGGTCACCTCCGGCACCTTCACCGGCAGGCCGGTGACGTCGGAGAGGATCTGGCCCCATAGAGCGCCCTTGGAGGCGCCGCCGGCGAACACGAGATCGGTGAGCGTGACGCCGGCCAGATCGGCGGCGAGACGCAGGTTCTCGGCGGCGACGATCGCCGCGTTCTCCTGGATGGCGCGGAAGATCTGCGGCTTGCCGCAGACGCTGGCGTCGAGCGTGAGGTTGAGCAGCGACGGCGCCGCGTGATACCAGGCGGCGCAGTTCATCACGTCCGAGAAGATCGGCAGGATGCCATTGGCCCCCGGCGCCACGGCGGCGGATTTCTCTTCGAGGAGGGCGTAGACGTCGATGCCCCGTTCGGCGGCGATCCGCTTCTCCTCGTCGCAGAAGGCGTCGCGGAACCAGCGGGTGGTCATGCCGACCATGAAGGCGATGCCCTCGGCCTGGCTGAGGTCGGGCACCGCGTGCGGGTTGACGCGCACCCGCATCTCCGGATCGGCCAGCGGCTTGGCCATGTTGACCACCTGCTGCCAGAAGGTGCCGCCGAGCACGGCCGCCTCACCGGCCCGGGCGACGCCGAGGCCGACGGCGCCGAGCTGCACGTCGCCGCCGCCGACCACTACCGGCGTGCCGGCGTCAAGACCGGTGTCGGCGGCTGCCGCCGCCGTGACGCGGCCGATCGGCGTGCCCGTCTCGTGGACGGGTGGCAGGATGGCCGGATCGATGCCGGCGCGGCGGGCGATGTCGGCGTCCCAGGTCCGGCTGTCGAGGGCGAGCAGGCCGGAGGTGCCGCCGTTCGACGGGTCGCAGGCGATCTCGCCGGACAGGCGGGCGACGATCCAGTCGGACAGCATCGACATGCTGGCCGTGCGGGCGTGGACGTCCGGCAGGTGCCGCTCGATCCACTTGAGGCGCGGGATGGCGCCGAGCGCGAAGGTCTGGCCGGTGACGGCATAGGCGTCGCGCTCGAAGCCGGGTAGGGCGGCCTTCAGCGCCCGCGTCTCGTCGGAGGCACGCGAATCGACGTTGGCGCAGGCCCAGAGTTCGCTGCCGTCGCGATCCCACAGCACGATGCCCTCGCGCATCGAGGTGGCGGAGACGGCGCGGATGGCCGAGGCCGGCAGGCCGGCGTCGGCAAGCGCCTTGCGCACGCAGCGGCAGAGCAGCGCCCAGTTGGCGGTGCAGTCGAATTCCATCGAGCCGGGATGGCGGGGATCGCTGAGGTGCGTCCACTCCTCCTGGGCGACGGCCACCTGCCGGCCGGCGAGGTCGAAGATGACGGCGCGGCCGCTGCCGGTGCCGGCGTCGATGGCGAGAACGTGGGGGGCGGTCATGCTTGGTCCTTCTCGAGGATGGCCTCGGCGGTCGGTTCGTCGGTGATCAGCACGTCGATGCGGCCGCCGCGGGCGGCGGCGCGGATCGCCTCGACCTTCTTGGGGCCGCCGGCGGCGGCGATCACCTGCGGGATGGCCGACAGCGCCTCGAAGTCCAGCCCGACCAGCATCTTGTGGAAGGCGAGGTCGAGCGGCGCGCCGTTCTGGTCGTAGAAGATGCCGATGATGTCGCCCACCGCGCCCTGGCGGCGGAAGATCTCGAACTGCGAGCGGCTGGCATAGCCGGAGGCGATCAGCGTCGCCTCGTCGGCGACGGCGCCGATGCCGACCAGCGCGTAGTTGGCGGTGCGCGCCATGCTCATCACCTCGACGACGTGCCGCTCGGCGCGGATCGCTTCGGCGATACTCTCCTGCGACACGACCAGCGGCGCCGGAATGAGGTGGACGTTCTGCGACGAGCGGCCGGAGGCGACGCCCTCGATATAGGCCGAGACGCCGCCGGTCAGGCTGACCAGCGAGATGTCGCGATAGGAGAGGGTGCGGGCGAGCCGCTGCAGCGTGCCCATCACCGTGGCGCCCCAGCCGACGGCCAGCATCTCCTGGTCCTTGAGGCGGCCCATCAGATACTGGCTGGCCGCCTCGGCGAGGCGGTCGTTGATGTTGCCGGTCTCCTGGGCGGGAATGACGCGCGCCTCGTCGAGGCCGTAGATCTCCTGCAGGCGGGCCTCGAGCGCGAAGCAGCCGCCATAGCTTGAGTTGATGTGGACGTGGATGAGACCCATGCGCCGGCCGCGGTCGAGCATGCGCGACACCTTGATGCGCGACAGGTTGAGCCGCTCGCCGATTTCGCTCTGGGTCAGGCCATCGTGGTAATAGTGCCAGGCAACGCGGCTCAATAGCTCTTCTTCGTGGGGCTCGAATGCGAGCTCGTCATAGGCTTCGTTCACGTCACTCACCTTCATGACATTTGCACGGCTGTCGCCCCGGCCGGACCGATGCGGCGTTTTCGTCGATCATATGATCACGATGCGCACATAAGCGCAAGATGTGATGTTCTTGATCATCATTAGGTCGCAGACGGTCCGGTGGTGGAGTTTATCCATATAAGCAAAATCAATGGCTTATTCATATTACGTCGATCAACGGATGCGGCGCGGCTCGGTTCGTTTGCCTGTTGCGGTTACTTATGTGCGAAATCCGGGTTGACGATCCGGCTTGCCCGGCGAATAATCCAGCGTGCAATTGATAAGGCGGTGTTCATTTGAACGGCTGGTACTGCTGATTGCAGACCCCGCCAGACCTCTGGAGGACCTGATGGCCGATTTGGACGATGTGAAGGAAGGCAAGGATTTCGGGCTGGACCGGCCGGTCGAGGTGAAGGCGTTCCCGGTGCGTGGCTCGGTGTCGCTCGACTGGGGCATGCAGGATCGTCTCGCCCGCATTTTCCAGGCAGGGAGCGGCCGCACCGTCATGCTGGCCTTTGACCACGGTTATTTCCAAGGCCCGGCCACCGGCCTCGAGCGGCTGGACCTGACCATCCGCCCGCTCATTCCCTATACCGACGTGCTGATGTGCACGCGCGGCGGCCTCCGCCAGACCATCCCGGCCGACAGCCGCAAGCCGGTGGTGCTGCGCTGCTCGGGCGGCATGAGCGTGCTGACCGAACTGTCGCGCGAGCTGGTGGCCGTCGACATCGAGGACGCCATCCGCCTCAACGCTTCGGCGATCACCACCAACGTCTACGTCGGCGCCGAATACGAGCATCAGTCGCTCGCCAACCTCGTCAAGCTGATCGACACCGGCAATCGCTACGGCATCCCGACCATGGCGGTGACCGGCGTCGGCAAGGACATGGTCCGCGACGCCCGCTACTTCGGCCTCGCCACCCGCATTTGCGCCGAACTCGGCGCCCATATCGTCAAGTCCTATTACATCGACGAGGGCTTCGAGAAGGTGGTGGCCGGCTGTCCGGTGCCGATCGTCATCGCCGGCGGCAAGAAGCTGCCCGAGCGCGACGCGCTCGACATGGCCTGGAAGGCCGTCGACCAGGGCGCGGCCGGCGTCGACATGGGCCGCAACATCTTCCAGTCCGATTGCCCGGTGGCGATGATCGCCGCCGTGCGGGCGGTGGTGCACGACGGCGAGAGCGTCGACAAGGCCTACGACATCTACCGGGCCGGCAAGGCCGGGGCCGCCTGATCGCCCCGAGGACCGCGAACAGTGCCGCCGGACTCCTCGCGCAGGAGCCCGGCGGACCGCCCGGAGGAGGGCGTCGAGAGGCGCGGCGCGGCCGCGCTTCCAAAAATAAGAATGGGAGACTGTCGACATGGCGGGAAGCTCGCCGTCCGACCAGCGGCCGCTGCTGGTCGAGGCCAGGCAAATCTGGAAGTTCTTCGGCGCCATCGCCGTGCTGCGCGGTGTCGACCTGACGCTGAAGGCCGGCGAAGTGCATGCGCTGCTCGGTGGCAACGGCGCCGGCAAGTCGACGCTGATGAAGATGATCGCCGGTCTCTACCGCCTCGATCGCGGCGAACTCCTGGTCGGCGGCGCCGACGCCTCGGCCATGACGCCGGTCACCGCCCGCCAGGCCGGCATCCATCTGGTGCCGCAGGAACCGATGCTGTTCCCCAGCCTCACCGTCGAAGAGAACGTGCTGATGCACGTGCCCGGCAATTACAAGGAACTGCGCGCCCGGCTGGAAACGATGATTGCCGAGATCGGCGCTGGCATGACGCTGTCGACCCAGGCCGGCCAGCTCGAGGTGGCCGACCAGCAGATGGTCGAGATCCTGCGCGGCCTCATCCGCGACGCCCGCATCCTGATCCTCGACGAGCCGACCTCGGCGCTGACGCCGCGCGAGGTGGGCAAGCTGTTCGAGCGCATCCGGGCGCTGACCGCCCAGGGCGTCGGCATCTTCTTCATCTCCCACAAGCTCGGCGAGATCCGCGCCATCGCCGACACCGTCTCCATCCTGCGCGACGGTCAGGTGGTGCTGGCCGGATCGCCCGCCGCCTTCACCGACGCCGAGATCGTCGCCGCCATGACCCATGTCGAGGGTCGCGAGGGCTTCACGCTCGGCCGCGCCGCCGCGCCGGCTGAACGTGGCCCCGAGCGGCTGCGCGTCGAGGGACTGGCTGGCGAGGGCTTCGCCGACGTCACCTTCTCGCTGCACTCGGGCGAGATCCTCGGCCTCGCCGGCGTCGTCGGCTCCGGCCGCACCGAGCTGGCCGAGACCATCTACGGCATCCGCCCGGCCGCCCGCGGCCGCATCCTGATCGACGGCAAGCCGCTTGCCGGCCACGGCCCGCGCGACAGCCTCGACGCCGGCATCGTCTATCTGCCGGAGGACCGGCAGGTGTCGGGCCTGTTCGTCAACGCGCCGCTGGTCTGGAACGCCTCGGCGCTGGTGCTGCACCGCGACGGCGAATGGCTGCCGCTCGCAAAGGAGCGGGCCGACTTCGCCGAACAGGTCAAGCTGCTCGGCATCGTCTGCGCTTCTCCCGACCAGCCGGTGCGCACGCTGTCGGGCGGCAACCAGCAGAAGGTGCTGCTCGCCAAGTGTCTGGCCGCCGGTCCGCGCGTCCTCATCCTCGACGAGCCGACGCGCGGCGTCGACGTCGCCGTGCGCGCCGACATCTACCGGCTGATCGACAGGCTGGCCGGCGAGGGCCTGGCCATCCTGCTGATCTCCTCCGATCACGAGGAGATCGAACGGCTCAGCCATCGCGTGCTGGTGATGAACCACGGCTATCCGGGTGGCCTCCTGGAAGGCGCCGACATCACCATCAACGCCATTGCCCGCCTGTCCTTCGGGGTGGGCGCCAATCTGGACGCCGCGCAATGATCATCCGTTTCCTGCAGCGCCATCGCGAAGCCTCGGTCGCGCTGATCATCGTCCTGTTGTTCGCGATCCTCGGCCTCGTCGATCGCAGCTACCTGTCCTTCGACACGGTGCTGCTGGTCTACGGCAACAGCCTGATCCTATTCGTGCTGGCCATCGGCGCCACCATGGTCATGGCGACGCACGGCCTCGACGTCTCCGTCGGCTCGATCATGGGCCTCGCAGCCGTCTCCGCCGGCCTGCTGATGAACGCCGGCTGGTCGATTCCCGCCGCCATCGGTGTCGCGCTGCTGGTCGGACTCGTCTGTGGCCTGATCAACGGCGCCCTGGTGTCCTGGCTGAAGGTGTCGGCGATCGTCGCCACGCTCGGCACGCTCGGCCTCTATCGCGGCCTCGTCCACCTGCTGTCCGGCGGTAGCTGGATCGAGGGCCTGCCGGAAGGCTTCAAGGCGCTGACCAAGGCCGGTTCGCTCGGGCTGTCGGTGTTCGCCTGGCTGGTGCTGGTGCTGCTGATCGTCGCCCATCTCGGCCTGCGCTACACCGCCTTCGGCCGCTCGATGTTCGCGGTCGGCGACAACCGCGACGGCGCCCGGCTGATCGGCATCCGCGTCGACGAGGTGCAGATCGTCGCCTACGGCCTCAACGGCGTGCTGGCGGCTCTGGCCGGCGTCATCTTCGCATCCCAGATCGGCTTCATCCCCAACACCGCCGGCACCGGCATGGAAATGCGCGCCATCGCGTCGAGCGTGCTCGGCGGCGTCAGCCTCTTGGGCGGCACCGGTACGGTGCTCGGCGCGGCGCTCGGCGCCTACTTCATGACGTCGATCGACAGCATCCTGGTTCTCCTGCGCCTCGAAGCCTACTGGAACGACATCATCGCCGGCGCCATCCTCTTGGTGGTGCTGATCACCGACGGCAAGATCCGCGAGGCCGTCGACCGCCTCCTCCGCTACCAGAAATACCGCAAGTTCATCGAGCCGCCGGCCGCCGGTCATCACGCCGACGCCGTAAAGGCCAACAGCCTGTCGCTCAAGACCTCGGAGGCGCGCAAATGAAGCTGCATCCCGCCCTCAAGCGCTGGGAAAGCGTGCTGGCGCTGTTGCTGATCGCCGAGATCCTGCTGTTCGGCGCCATCAACCCGGTATTCCTGCAGCCGTCCATGCTGCTCTACGCCACTTCCGACTTCATCCATATCGGCATCACCGCGCTGGCGCTGACCCTGGTGATCATCACCGGCGGCATCGACCTGTCGCTTGGCTCGGTGATGGGCCTCTCGGCGATCACCCTGGGCATCCTCTGGGTGGGCGGCGTCGACATCTGGGTGGCGGCCGTGGCGGCGCTGGCCGTCGGCACGCTGGCCGGCGTGTTCAATGCCGTCGCCATTCATCTGTCCAAGGTCAACCCGCTGGTCATCACGCTCGGCACCGGCTTCCTGTTCGGCGGCGCGGCGCTGGTGCTGTCGGGCCTGGCCGGAGCCACCGGCTACGAGGGCATCAGCAATTTCGACCCGGCCTTCGTCAACCTCGCCAACCTCGAGATCGTCGGCCTGCCGCTGCCGCTCGCCCTGTTCCTCACGCTGACCGTCGCCTTCATGGCGCTCTTGCACCGCACCCGCTTCGGCCGCTACGTCTACCTGATCGGCCAGAACCCGCGCGCCGCCGCCTATGCCGGCACGCCGGTGTTCCGCACCCTGGTGGTCGCCTACGCGCTGACCGGCCTGATGGCGGCGCTGTCCGGCCTGATCCTCGCCTCCTATTTCGGCTCGGCCCGCTCCGACTTCGGCGCGACGGCGCTGATGCCGGCGATCACCGCAGTGGTGCTCGGCGGCACGTCGATCTACGGCGGCTCGGGCACCATTCTCGGCACGGCGCTGGCGGCGCTCTTGGTCGGCTACCTGCAGACCGGCCTGCAACTGGTCGGCGTGTCGAGCCATGTGTCGAGCGCCCTGTCGGGTGGTCTGCTGGTCATCGTGGTTGCCTTGCGCAGCCTCACGGAGATGGGTCGCGTCTGGTTCCAGCACCGGCGCGTCCTGAGGAACGTTGCGGCCGAATGACGGTCTGACGTTTGAGGAGGAAGGCCCGGAAAGAGCGGGGCGCCAAGCCCTGGGGCCGTGTCTTGGAAGGAGAGCAGCAATGAAGTTTGGTACCGTTTCCCTCGCCCTCGCCGTGGCGGCTGCCGCGGTCGGCGCCGGCTCGTCGGCGAGCGCCGCCGACACCCGCATCGCCTTCATTCCGAAGCTGGTCGGCGTCGGCTTCTTCACCTCCGGCGGCAAGGGCGCCGTCGAGGCCGGCAAGAAGCTCGGCGTCGAGGTGACCTACGACGGCCCGACCGAGCCGTCGGTGTCCGGCCAGGTGCAGTATATCAACACCTTCGCCAACCAGGGCTACAACGCCATCGTCGTGTCGGCGGTGTCGCCCGACGGCCTCTGCCCGGCGCTGAAGCGCGCCATGTCGCGCGGCATCAAGGTGCTGACCTGGGACAGCGACGTTAATCCCGAGTGCCGCAGCTACTACATCAACCAGGGCACGCCGGCCCAGCTCGGCAAGCTGCTGGTCGACATGGCCGCCGAGCAGCATCCGGCCGACAAGGCCAAGGTCGCCTTCTTCTATTCCAGCCCGACGGTGACCGACCAGAACCAGTGGGTGGAGCAGGCCAAGGCGATCATCGCCAAGGACAAGCCGGGCTGGGAGGTCGTCACCACCCAGTATGGCTACAACGACGCCCAGAAGTCGCTGCAGACGGGTGAGAGCATCCTGCAGGCCTACAAGGACGTCGACATCCTGATCTGCCCGGACGCCAACGCGCTGCCGGCCGCCGCCCAGGCCGCCGAGAACCTCGGCCGCGCCGGCAAGGTGACCATCGTCGGCTTCTCGACGCCCAACGTGATGCGCCCCTACGTCAAGCGCGACACCGTCAAGGCCTTCGGCCTGTGGGACGTCACCAAGCAGGGCGCCATCTCCGTCCACGTCGCCAACCACCTGATCAGCAACGGCCCGATGAAGGTCGGCGACAAGCTGGACATCCCGGAGATCGGCACCGTCGAAGTCAGCCCCAACAGCGTTCAGGGCTATGATTACGAGGCCGACGACAACGGCATCATCCTGCTGCCGGAGCGTCAGGTGTTCACCAAGGACAACATCGACAACTTCGACTTCTGATCGGATCGTCCCGATCTCCGCTGGGCGGCGGCCCCTCCCGTCCGCCGTCCGCTCCTCCCCCGCCGGCCTCCGCCATGAAGGCCGCCGGGAACCCGGAGAGCCGGCCGCCATTCCCCCGGCGGCCGGCCGCCCGTTTCATCGCAGCCCCACGAGGAGAGCCCCATGCACGTCACGCTCGTCGAAATCAACGTCAAGCCCGACCGCATCGACGACTTCCTGCGCGTCTTCGGCGCCAACCGCGACGGCACGCTGGCCGAACCGGGCTGCCGCCGCTTCGACGTGCTGCAGGACCCCGATGAGCCCACCCGCTTCACCATCTACGAGGCTTTCGTCGACGAGGCGGCGGTGAAGGCCCACAAGACGACGCCGCACTATCTGAAGGTGAAGGCCGAGCTGGAGGACATCATGACCGGCCCGCGCAGCCACAAGGTGTTCGTCGGCATCCTGCCGCGCGACTAACCGCCATGCCGCTCACGTCCGATGATCTTGCCACGCGCCAGGCGCTGAAGGCCGGCCTCCGCCGGGAGGCGCCCGTCCTCAGCGTCGGCCTGCTGGCCGCCGACGCCATGGCCTATGGCGCCGCCATCGCCGACCTCGAGGCGGCCGGCGCCGCCCTCCTGCATTTCGACGTCATGGACGGCGTGTTCTGTCCCGGCNNCGCCGTCATCCCGGCGGTGCTGAAGGCCGGCGCCGACATCGTGCACGTCCATCCCGAGGGACTGTTGCATCTGCACCGGGCGCTTGTCCTGCTCGACGTCGACACGGTCGGCCGGCCCGGCCGCCGCGTGCTGCGCGCCGTGGCGCTCAACCCGGCGACGCCGGTCGACGTCGTGGAGCCGGTGCTGCATCTCATCGACATGGTGACGCTGCTCGCCGTCGATCCCGGCTGGAGCGGTGGCGCGCCCGACGTGGCGCTTGGCCGCAAAGTGGAGCGGCTGCGCCGGCTGGCCGAGGCGGCCGGCACCGACCCGCTGGTCGCCATCGACGGTGGCATTACCGAGGCGACCATCGGCGTCGCCGCCGGCTTCCGGCCGGATATCATCGTCAGCGGCAGCGCCGTCTTCAAGGCCGGCGCCGGCGTTGCCGACAATCTCGCCGCGCTCGGCCGGGCGGCCGGCCGGTAATCGCAAGGAGACAGCCATGAAGATCGATCTCACCGGCAAGCTCGCCGTCGTCACCGGCTCGACGGCCGGCATCGGCCTTGCCATCGCCAAGGGGCTGGCCGCCAGCGGTGCCGCCGTGGTGATCAACGGCCGCAGTGAGGCGGCGGTGCAGCGGGCGCTGGCCAATGCCGGCGCGGCGGTGCCCGGCGGTCGCTTCATCGGCCATGCCGGCGACCTCTGCACCGCCGACGGCTGCGCGGCGCTCGCCGACGCCCAGCCCGATTGCGACATTCTCGTCAACAACCTCGGCATCTTCGGCCCGCGCGACTTCTTCGACACGCCCGACGAGGAATGGAGCCGCTATTTCGAGGTCAACGTCCTCTCCGGCGTCCGCCTGTCGCGCGCCTGGGCCGGCCGCATGGCGACGCGCGGCTGGGGCCGCGTGGTGTTCATATCGTCGGAATCGGCCTTCAACATACCTTCCGACATGGTCCACTACGGCTTCAGCAAGACGGCGCTGGTGTCGATCGCCCGCGGCCTCGCCAAGCGCCTGGCCGGCACCGGCGTCACCGTCAATTCGGTGCTGCCCGGCCCGACGCTGTCCGAGGGCTTCGCCGACATGCTCTCAGGCGAGGTGAAGCGCAGCGGCAAGTCGCTCGACGAGGTGGCCGCCGACTTCGTCATGACCCACCGCGCCTCGTCGATCATCCAGCGGGCGGCCAGCGTCGAGGAGGTGGCCAACATGGTGGTCTACGTCTGCTCGCCGCAGGCATCCGCCACCACCGGCGCGGCGCTGCGCGTCGACGGCGGCGTGCTCGACACTCTCTGATCTCAGAGCGGGATCGGCCGGCTGGCCCAGGCCCGGCTGTCGCTGCCGACCAGCGCCTCCACCGAGCCGATGCCGTTCCGCGCGAGGCGGGCGGCGAGGTCGGCGACGATGGCGTTCACCGCGTTGCCGCCGCCGTAGATGAAGGCGGTGTAGACCTGCACCAGATTGGCGCCGGCGGCGATCTTCAGATAGGCGTCCTCGCCGGTCGTGACGCCGCCGACGCCGATGATCGGCAGCGCGCGGTCGACCCGCTCCCTGAGCTTGGCGAGCACGATGGTCGAGCGCTCGAACAGCGGCTTGCCGGACAGGCCGCCCGGCTCGGCCGCCGTCGGCCCGAACACGCCGCTCCGCGACAGCGTGGTGTTGGAAACGACGAGGCCGTCCGCCCCGCGTGCGGCGACGACGGCGGCGATATCGTCGAGCGCCGCCTCGTCGAGATCGGGCGCCACCTTGATCAGCACCGGCGTCCGCCGGCCGATCGCCGCCGTCGCCGTGTCGCGCGCCTCGACGACGCGGGCGATCAGGTCGCTGAGCGCGGCGCTCGCCTGCAGGTCCCGGAGGCCGGGCGTGTTGGGCGAGGAGATGTTGACGGCGAAATAGGAGGCAAGGCCCGAGAAGGCGCGGATGCCGGTCACGTAGTCGGCGGTGCGGTCGGCGCTGTCCTTGTTGGCGCCGACGTTGACGCCGACGACGCCCGGCCGGCCGGCCCGCCGCTGCAACTGCTTCAGGGCGTGGGCATGGCCCTTGCCGTTGAAGCCGCAGCGGTTGATCACCGCCTGCGCCTCCGGCAGGCGGAAGATGCGCGGCTTGGGATTGCCCGGCTGCGGCTGCGGCGTCACCGTGCCGACCTCGACATGCGAGAAGCCCTGCGTGAGAAGCGCGTCGGCGATCTCGGCGTCCTTGTCGAAGCCGGCGGCGAGACCGACCGGATGATCGAGCCGCATGTCGAAGAAGCGGACGGCGAGGCGTTCGTCGGCCACCCGAGGCAGGCCGGGGGCGAGGTTGAGCCGCATGGCCATGACGGCCAGCGTGTGAGCGACTTCGGGATCGAACTGCCGCAGCATGAAGGCGCTGGCGGCGCCGATCGTTTCGGAAAGGCTCATCGGCCGGTCTCCAGGTCGGGAAATTGGTGGGTGCCGTCCGGGCCGAGCGGCAGCGGCACGACGAAGTCGACGGCCGAGAATTCGAGCGGCGCGTAGAGATGCGGGAACAGATCGCCGCCGCGCGAGGCCTCCCATTTGAGGGCGTCGCCGAGGGCCGCCGTCTCAATGCCGATCAGCAGGAGGTCGTGCTGGCCGGCGAAGTAGAGGCGGGCGGTCTCCTTCACCTGGGCGGCCGACGACAGGTGGATGAAGCCGTCCTCGAAGTCGACCGACGCGCCGGCGAATACGCCGGTCGCCTCGGCGGCTTCCCACAGTGGGCGCGGGGCGATCTTGTAGACGAGACGGTCCATGGCGGCACTCCGGAACGGGGGGTGCCTTCCTCTAGACCAAGCGGCGGCGCGATGCCACCCCGGCCCGATCAAATCGCCGCGCATTGCCGCCATCCCGGCGAACCGCTTGCCGCCCCGCCGGGAATGCCGCATTTTCCCGCGACAGGCTCGGACAGGGAACGATCGAGGCGATGGCCAGACGACAACCGCGATACGGCTTCCTGGTGCGGGGACTGCTGCCGCTGATCGTCGGATCGGCGCTGACCGCCGTGGCGCTTTCTTGGCTCTGGGGAGATGCAGAGCGCGAGGGCCTCGTCACCGCCCGCCCGACCATGCTCGATTTCGGCCGGCCGCCGGTGCCGCCGGTGCTGCGGCAGCCGCTTGCCGCCGACGCTCCGGCGCCGACAGATATGGCTGCCGCCGTCGCCGCTCCGGCCGCCGCCACGCCACCACCGGCCGAGCCG
>LUYO01000133.1:0-21081 GCA_001603295.1 Rhodobacterales bacterium Alpha_02 | reverse complement strand
CGAGGTGCGGGCCGCCGCCTTCCGGCCGATCGGCGTCGCCGACCTCACCACCGCGCGGCAGACGGCGAGCGCCGAAGCCGCCCCCGCCGTCGCACCAGCCGCCGCCCCGGCCGCCGACGCCACGGTGTGGGTGCGACGGGCGACCGAGCTGACCCAGTATTCCGTGCCGACGCGCAACGGCGGCCCCAGCCGCCGGGTGCCCGAGCCCCCCACGCCGCCCCAATCCTCCGCTTCTGGACCGTTCGCCGCCGCCGCCCCCCTCACCTCCGCTCCCGCCCCCGGAGAGCCCCAATGATATCCCTGATGCGCGCCGGCCTTCGTCTGACGGCGCTCCTCCTGCCGCTTTTGTTCCTCGCCCCGCCGGCCGACGCCGCCCGGCCGATCCGCATGACCTCGGCCACCTCGGGTCAGTCGTTCTCGATCGCCAAGGGCGTACCGCAGATGATCGAGACCACGGCCGCCTTCTCGGAGATCGTGGTCGGCGACCCGGCGCTGGCCGACGCTTGGCCGCTCACCGACAAGTCGTTCATGGTGCTCGGCTCGAAGGGCGGCGTCACCGGTATCGTGCTGTTCGACAAGGAGCGCAACGTGGTCGGCGCCGCCGACTTCGAGATCGCGCTGCATACCGACCGCTTGCAGGCGGCACTGGAGAGGAAGCTGCCGGACGCCCGCGTCGACGTCTCCTCGGCCAACGGCTCGATCCTGTTGTCGGGCACCGCCGCCGACCAGAAGACCATCGACGAGGCCGGTGCCATCGCCAAGGAGTTCGGCGGCGAAAACGTCGTCAACACCGTCGACATCGGCGGCGGCAAGC
Organism: Rhodobacterales bacterium Alpha_02; assembly: GCA_001603295.1. GTDB lineage: Bacteria > Pseudomonadota > Alphaproteobacteria > Rhizobiales > Pleomorphomonadaceae > Pleomorphomonas. The sequence continues at coordinate 20,267 of LUYO01000133.1, read as the reverse complement.
AGGTGCAGCTCAAGGTGCGCTTCCTCGAGGCGACTCGTTCGGCCAACCGCGAACTCGGCCTCGGTTGGACGGCGCAGAGCGACGGCATCGCCGTCGGCGTCGGCTCGTCGACGCTTCTGTCGGGCTCGACGCCGTTCGGCGAGATCGTCAGCCAGATTCTCAGCGGCGGCCTTTCGGTCGACATGGTGGTGCAGGCGCTGGAGGCGCGCGGCCTCGCCCGCTCGCTGGCCGAGCCCAACCTCGTCGCCCTGTCCGGTCAGACGTCGAGCTTCCTGGCCGGCGGCGAATTCCCGGTGCCGGTGGCCAGCGACGACAAGACGGTCACCGTCGCGTTCAAGAAGTTCGGCGTCGGCCTCGACTTCACGCCGACCGTGGTGCCCAACGGCCTGATCCACCTCAACATCAAGCCCGAGGTGAGCGAGATCGACTACAGCGCGGCGGTCACCATCAACGGCATCACCATTCCCGGCGTCAAGGTGCGCCGCTCGGATTCGACGCTGGAGCTGCGCGACGGTCAGAGCTTCGTCATCGCCGGCCTCTTGACCAGCTCACGCTCGGTCTCCAACAGCCGGGTGCCCTGGCTCGGCTCGGTGCCGGTGCTCGGCAACCTGTTCCGCTCCACCGCCTACAAGCGCGCGGAAACCGATCTGGTGATCATCGTGACGCCGCATATCGTCGATCCGCTCGGCGCCGGCAGCACCATCGCCACGCCGTTCGACCGGGCGCTGCCGGGCAGCGACCTCGACGTCTTCGCCCGCGGCAACGCCGAAGTGCCGCCCGACGCCGCCGCCTATCTCGCCGCCAACGGTTCCTCGACCGGCGGCTACATCCTCGACCTGCCGACCCGGTGATCCCATGGCCGCTTCCCCTGTCAGCTTCGGCACCGTCGTCGTCGTCACCGCCGACAAGGACTTCGCCGCCATGGTGGCCGAAGCCCTGCGGGCGTCTGGCGCCGGCGTCGGCGACCTCAAGGTCCGGACGCCCGACAAGCTCTCAGGCGAGCTGGCCGACCCCGCCTGCGGCCTGGTGGTGCCCGACCTCGACGCCTTCGCCGACGGGCCGGTGGCCGGCCTCTCCGAACTCTATCGCGAGGCCGGTCCGCAGGTGCGCTTCCTCGCCGTCACCGGCGTGTTCGACGCCGAGGTGGCGCGCGGCTTCCTGCGCTTGAAATTGCAGGACTTCCTGCTGAAGCCGGTGGCGCCGTCCGACCTCGCCCACGCCGTCGCCCGGCTGGGCAAGGGCGAGGACTCCGGCCCGGATTCGCGCATCTACGCCTTCCTGCCGGCGGCCGGCGGCGTCGGCAACACCACGCTGGCGCTGCAATCGGCGGTGCTCTTGCATCAGGCGGCGGCGCGGCGCCACCAAACCACCTGCGTCGTCGACCTCAACCTCCAGCACGGCTCCTGCGCCGAGTATTTCGACATCGAGCCGCATTTCGACATCGCCGAGATCGAGAACCGGCCCGACCGACTCGACCGCAAGCTGCTCGACGTCATGCTGAGCCGCCACAAGTCGGGCCTCGCCATCGTGTCGGCGCCGCCCTGCCCCTGGGAGATGCGCAGCTACCGGCCTGATCTGGTCGGCCGCCTGCTCGACCTGGTCGCCGCCCATTTCGACAACGTGGTGATCGACCTGCCGCGCACCTGGTTCCCGTGGACCGACGCGGTGCTGCAAGGTTCCGACCACGTGTTCCTGACCACCGAAATGACGGTGCCGGCGCTGCGGCAGGCGCAGCGGCTCGCCCACGCCGTGCGCGAGCGGCTCGACAAGGACGCCCGCTTCGGCGTGGTCGTCAACCGCGTCGATGCCAAGGGCAGCCCCAGCGTGTCGCTGGCCGAGGTCAAGGCGCTGTTCGGCGACGCCTTCGCCGGCGCGGTCGCCAACGACTACAAGGCGGTGCGCGAGGCGCTCGACCAGGGCCGGCCGCTCGGCGAGGTCGCTCCCAACTCGCGGGTGATCGCCGACCTCCGGGCGATCCTCGCCGACCCGGCCGATCTTGCCGCGCCGCCGTGGACGGCGCCGCTCCGGGCGCTGCTCTCCCGGCTGAAACGCTCCGGTCCGCCGGCCGCCAAGGAGGCGAAGCGCCATGCGTAACCGCTTCCTGGCGCTCACGGTGGGCGAGGCACCGCCGCCGGCATCGGCCGAGCGGCCGCCGGCGCCGCTGATCCAGGTGGCGCCGCTCCGCGAGATGGAGCCGCTGCCGCTGCCCAAGCCCGTCAACGAGAAGCTGATCGCCGCCAAGGACAAGCTGCACAAGAAGCTGATCGAGGAGATGAACCTCTCCCAGCTCGAAAAGCTGTCGCCCGACGCGGTGATGCGCGAACTCTACGGCCAGGTTAGCGCCTTCGCCGCCGAGGAGCGGCTCGCCCTCAACGAGCAGGAGTTCGGCGAGTTCGTCACCTCGGTCTACGACGAGATGATGGGCCTCGGGCCGCTCGAAGCGGTGATGCGCGACCCCTCCATCAACGACATCCTGATCAACGGCCACCAGAACTGCTTCGTCGAGCGCTTCGGCAAGCTCGAACCGATCAACATCCCGTTCAAGGACGAGGCGCACCTTCTCCGCATCATCAACAAGATCGTCGCCGCCGTCGGTCGCCGCATCGACGAGAGCCACCCGACCTGCGACGCCCGCATGCTGGACGGCTCGCGCTTCAACGCGGCGATCCGGCCGATCGCCGTCGACGGGCCGCTGGTTTCCATCCGCAAGTTCGCCAAGAAGAAGCTGTCGCTCGACCGGCTGATCGACGTCGGCGCGCTGGGCAAACCGATGGGCGAGCTACTGGCCGCCGCCGTCAACGCCCGCGTGACGACGCTGATCTCCGGCGGCACCGGCACCGGCAAGACCACCATGCTCAACGCGCTCTCCGCCTTCATCTCGCCGGACGAGCGCCTCATCACCATCGAGGACGCCGCCGAGTTGCAATTGCAGCAGCCGCACGTCGCCCGCATGGAGACGCGGCCGGCCAACACCGAGGGCCACGGCGAGATCCGCCAGCGCGACCTCGTCAAGAACGCCCTGCGCATGCGGCCTGACCGCGTCATCCTCGGCGAGTGCCGCGGCGAGGAAGCCTTCGACATGCTGCAGGCCATGAACACCGGCCACGAGGGCTCGATGGCCACCATCCACGCCAACACGCCGCGCGACGCCATCTCGCGCCTCGAACAGATGCTGGGCATGACCGGCATGCCGATGACCGTCGCCTCCATCCGCTCGCAGATCGCCTCGGCCATCCGGCTGATCGTCCAGCTCACCCGCCTCTCCGACGGCAAGCGCCGCGTCACCTCGATCTCCGAGATCACCGGCATGGAGGGCGACATCATCCAGATGCAGGAGATCTTCCGCTTCAACCGCCTGCGCACCGAGGCCGACGGCACCGTGATCGGCGAGTTCCGGGCGACCGGCATCAGGCCGCGCTTCCTCGACGACCTGATCGCCAAGGGCATCACCGTGCCCGGCGCCTATTTCGACCCCACCAAGCCGCTCGCCTGAGGCATCCATGAACGAGATGCACCTCTTCTACGCCTTCGCCGGCTTCGCCGCCGCCTTCCTCGCCGAGGCGGTGTATCTCCTGACGATGAATGCCGGCGCCAACCGCAAGGCGGTCAACCGCCGCCTGAAGGTGTCGCCGCCCGACGCCAACCGGCAGGAGGTGATGGTGTTGCTGCGCCGCGAGCGCGGCCTCACCGCCTCCGGCGGCATGCCGCGCCACCTCGCCTGGCTTGGCCGGCTGATCGTTCAGTGCGGCATCACCATCGGTCTGCCCAAGCTGTTGCTGCTGTTCGCGGCGAGCGGCCTCGTCCTCGCCGGCCTCGTCTTCAACTTTACCGACCACGATCTCCTCAAGACGGCGCTCGCCCTGCCGGTCGGCAGCCTGGTGCTGCCGGTGATGGCGCTGCGCGTCCGGCGCGGCCGCCGGCAGGCGAAATTCGCCCTCCAGTTCCCCGAGGCGATCGAGCTGATCGTCCGCAGCCTCAAGGCCGGTCATCCGGTGCCCGTCGCCATGGCCATGGTGGCGCGCGAGATGGCCGACCCGATCGGTACCGAATTCGGCATGATGGCCGACGAGGTGACCTATGGCGCCGACCTCGTCACGGCGCTCACCAACATGCAGGCGCGCGTCGGGCAGGAGGACCTGCCGCTGTTCGTCACCGCCGTGTCGATCCAGTCGACGACTGGCGGCAATCTCCGGGAAATCCTCCAGAACCTCACCGACGTCATTCGCCAGCGCATCAAGATGCGGCGCAAGATCCGCTCGATCTCGGCCGAGGGGCGCATCTCCGCCATCTTCCTCACCGCCATGCCGGTGCTGCTGTTCGGCGCCCTCAACTTCATGTCGCCTGACTATTACGGCTCGGTATGGGGCAAGCCGATGACCACCTGGGGTCTCGTCGGCGCCGCCACCTGGCTGGCGATGGGCAACCTGATGATGAAGAAGATGATCAGCTTCCGCTTCTGAGGCCCTCATGCCCAACCTGGCCCCAACCGTCCTGGATTTCGTCGCCGACCGCCCCGGCCTGCTGGCGCTCGGCGCCGTCGCGGCCATGCTGGCCGCCGCCGCGGCGGCGCTGGCCGGTTCGCTCGCCCGCCGCCGCCGTCTGCGGCGCCGTCTCAAGGTCGATCTGCCGATGGCGCGGCGCGAGACGACCGGCGCCGAGCCGGACGATCCGCTGTCGGCCGTCGCCGGGGCGGACGGCACTCCGCTGCCGCCGGCGCTCGCCCGCTTCGTCGACCAGGCCGACGGCATCCTCAAGAGCGGCGACGCCGGCAAGCTGAAGCTCGCCCGGCAGCGGATGATCCAGGCCGGCCTGTTCGCGCCGCACGCGGTGGCGCTGTTCTTCCTCGCCCGCCTTACCGGCGGCGTTGCGGCGCCGCTCGCCGTCCTCGCCGCCACCGCGCTCTCCGGCTTACATCCGGCGACGACGACGCTGCTGCTTCTCATGCTGATCGCCGCCATCGGCGGCTATCTCGGCCCCAGCTTCTACGTCGATCGCCGCGCCAAGGCGGTGCTGCGGCAGAACCGCATTGCCTTTCCTGATTTCATGGACCTGATGGGCGTCTGCGCCAACGCCGGCCTGTCGATGGAAGCCAGCCTCGAACGGGTGACGCAAGAACTGGCGCCGATGTATCCAGCGCTCGGTGTCAACCTTCAGGTGCTGTGCCTGGAGGTCCGGGCCGGCCGGCCGATGGAACTCGCCTTGCAGACGCTGGCCGAACGGGTCGGCGTGCCGGAGGTGCGCGCCTTCGCGACGCTCCTTCAGCAATCGCGCGAATTGGGCTCCAGCCTCTCCGACGCGCTGCGCGTTTTCGCCGAGGACATGCGCCACCAGCGCCTCGCCGCCGCCGAGGAGAAGGCTTACGCGCTGCCGGCCAAGCTGTCGGTGCCGGTCACCGCCTGCATACTACCAGTTGTGCTTTTTATCGCTATCTGGCCAGTGGTGGTGAAATTCAACAGCTGACCGCTCGTCTCGATAAAATTGCGCGCGTCTCCTTGACCGGCCCTTATGCCGGACCGGCCTAGCATCGGACGATCCAGCCAGGGAACGCCCCATGACCCGTCATTGCCGCCTTGCCGCGCTCGCCCTCCTCCTGTCGCTGCCGCTCGGCGCCTGCAGCACCGCCTTCGAGGACGCTCTGATCGACGGCGGGCCGGAGTATTCGCAATTCGCCAGCCAGCAGAAGGCGCTGCGCGACCGGGCCAAGGCGGCGTTCCGGCAAGGCGATTTCACCGGCGCCGAACGCACCTTCCGGGCGGCGCTGGCCAAGGACCCGCTCGACGCGGAAGGCTGGCTGGGCCTTGCCGCCGCCTCCGACCGGCTCGGCCGCTTCGACGTCGCCGACAAGGCCTACGCGCAGGTGATCGCCATCGCCGGCCGGCGGGGCGAGGTGGTCAACAACATGGCCTGGTCGCAGAAGCTGCGCGGCAACGCCGAGGCGGCAAGGCTGCTGTTCGCCGAGGCGCTGACGCTGGCCCCCGGCAACCCGGTGATCGCCGCCAACGCGTCCGGTCGGAACGCCACAAGCTGATCACAACCGGATCGGCCCCTTGAAGATGAAGAAAGCGCCGAGCGCGATGAAGGCAAAGCCGACGACGTGATTAAGCGTGATCGGCTGCTTCAGGTAGAGCGCCGAGAAAACCATGAAGATGGCCAGCGTGATCACTTCCTGCATGGTCTTCAGCTCGGCCGCCGAATAGACGCGGAAGCCATAGCGGTTGGCCGGCACGGCAAGACAGTATTCGACGAGGGCGATCGACCAGGAGATCAGGATCACCATCCACAGCGGCTTGTTGGGATACTTGAGGTGACCGTACCAGGCGAAGGTCATGAAGATATTGGAGGCGACCAGGAAGACAACCGGCGTGAGCGCGGGAGGAAGGAAGGGCATTGCAAGCTATCCGATCAGGAAGATTTCGTAGTGATGCGCAGGAGATTGGGGTGGGTCGATGGCGGCGCCGCTGCGAAATTCGCTACCAGAGCCTTGATTTCGACATGGCTGCGGTGCAGGCCCTCGCCATCCCGATCGACCGGAGCCGACGTATGCGGCATAGCCTGTTCGCCCTTCTCTTCCTCGCCGCCACTCCGGCCGTTGCCGGCGACATCGAGCCGCAGCTGACGCTGCCGGCCGGCGACCGCTCCGTGGCGCTCACCTTCGATGCCTGCTCGGGCGCCGTCGACGACCGCATCCTCGACGAACTGATCGCCGACCGCGTGCCGGCCACCATCTTCGTCACCAGCCGCTGGCTCAAGCGCAACGCCGCCGCCGTGGCACGGCTTGCCGCCAACGCCGACCTGTTCCAGATCGAGAACCACGGCGACCAGCACGTGCCGGCGATCACCGACCGGCCGACCGTCTTCGGCCTCAGGACGGCCGGAACGCTCGCCGCCGTGTCGTCCGAAGTGGCGGGCGGCGCCGCGGCGGTGACCGAGGCGTTCGGCCGCGCGCCGGCCTGGTATCGCGACGCCTCGGCCCGCTACAGCCGCGACGCCCTGACGCTGATCGGCACGCTCGGCTATCGTATCGCCGGCTATTCGCTCAACGCCGACGTCGGCGCCTCGCTGCCGGCGGCAACGGTAGCCAAGCGCCTCGCGGCGGCGAAACCCGGCGACGTGGTGATCGCCCACATCAACCATCCCGAACGACCGGCCGGAGCCGGCGTCGCGGCCGGCATCAAGGCGCTGGTGGCGAGGGGCGTGCGTTTCGAGCGGCTCGATACCGCCTTTCCGCAGCCGACCGGCTGAGCGGACGTCAGAGCGAGCCAAAATCGCCCTTGGCCGACGGGTCGACGACGGCGCCGGGCAGGCCTGAGGCGGCGGGCTGGAAGCCGGGCGCGGCAGCGGTGCCGCAGGCCACCGTCATTCCGGCGCCCTCGGTGAGATCGAGGTCGATGCTGCGGTTGGCGGTGACGTCGATCTCCGACCATGCGGGGGAGCCGTCACCGGCGCCGAGGCCGACGCTGCAGACGGAAGCGGTGGGTTGAACCACCGCCGGCACAGCGGAGGTGGCGGCCGACAGCGGGCTGGAAAATATCGCCAGTGCGGTAGCGGCAATAACGGCGGGGATGCTGGCAATACGCATCATGGCTGGACTCCAAAAGGACGGGCCGGGCACGGAGAAATCCGGCGAAAGGCGGCCGTCGTCAGCGCTGTCACAACGCGTGAAATCGACAAAAGGTTGCAGGGGGCATCTAAAGATCGCGTGAAACCCGCGTGATCCTCATACCTGAGTGTCGGCCGGCCCGGTTTTCGGGAACCTTGGCGAGAAACCAGTCGAGCGGGACGGCGGCCACAGCGGCAGTCCGGGGCGGCCGTTCAGGAGGCCACCTTCTCGCCGGGCTTGGCCTGCCAGATATTCTGGCGATTGCGGATCTCGCGCGGCGCCGGGCCGAAGTAGGTCGGCGTCTTGACGAAATCGCGCGGCGCCAGCACCACCGACTGGATGCGCTGGTAGAGCGATTTCGCCGAGATCGGCTTGCACAGCAATTCGTGGATGCCGAGCCGGCGCGCCTCGATGATGCGGCTGCGCTCGGTGTGGCCGGTGACCATGATGATCGGGATATAGGCGAAGGGATTGGAGGGCACGCGAATCATCCGCACCATGTCGGCGCCGTCGAGGATGGGCATCACCCAGTCGAGAATCAGGATATCGGGATTGGCGCGGTCCATCGCCTCGAGGCCCGAGGCGCCGTCTTCCGCTTCCACGATGCGGCGCGCGCCGAAGCCTTGCAGCATCGTCCTGAGGATCGTGCGCATGTAGGCGCTATCTTCCACGACCAGGAAGGTCAGGGATGACAGATCAAGCTGCACCGGCATACTCCTTCGCTCTTTCCTGCCTAGCAGGCAAAGATGAAAAAGCGGTTAGGCGGTTCGGGTACCGATGGCGGATGCGGCTTCGACCAAAAGCCAAGCGTGGCGGCGGCGCATGCCGCCACCGTCGATTCCGCATGGGGAGCTTGCGGAAAGCGCTTGATGGCTCGGTTATGACGTGCTTTAAATTCAGGCAGATGCGTCGGGTTTTTGGACCCGTTCAAAAAGCTGTGACCCACGCGCGGACATCGGGGAGAGCCGGGGCGCTTTCAAAGAAATCCTTGATCAATACCGGCTATGGTTTGATCGTGATCAAGGGCGGCTCGCGGCAACGTGCGTAGGTTATCGTAGGTGAAAAGACGACGGACCGTCGGCCGGAAGTGAGGCGATCCGTTCACAAGAAGACGGCCGACCTGACGGACGTCGGAGGGATTGGATCGATCATGAACTATGATGCCGTGTTCGAGAGTGCCGTCCAGGCCCTGCAGGACGAGAAGCGCTATCGCGTGTTCGCCGAACTGGAGCGGATGGCCGGACGGTTTCCGACTGCCCTCTGGCATCAGGGCGGCGGGACGCGCGAGATCACCGTCTGGTGCTCCAACGACTATCTCGGCATGGGCCAGCACCCAAAGGTGATCGGCGCCATGACCGCCGCCGCCGAGGCGATGGGCGCCGGCGCCGGCGGCACGCGCAACATCTCCGGCACCAACCATCCGCTGGTCGAGCTGGAGCACGAGCTGGCCGACCTGCACCACAAGGAAGCGGCGCTGGTGTTCACCTCCGGCTACGTCTCCAACGAGGCGGCGATCTCGACCATCGCCAAGCTGCTGCCCAACTGCCTGATCCTCTCCGACGCGCTGAACCATGCCTCGATGATCCACGGCGTGCGCTCGTCCGGCGTCTCCAAGCAGATCTGGCGGCACAACGATATCGGCCATCTCGAGGAACTGCTCGCCGCCGCCGGTCCCGACCGCGCCAAGCTGATCGTCTTCGAGAGCGTCTACTCCATGGACGGCGACGTGGCGCCGATCGAGAAGATCGCCGACCTCGCCGACAAGTACAACGCCTTCACCTACATCGACGAGGTGCACGCCGTCGGCATGTACGGTCACCGCGGCGCCGGCATCTGCGAGCGCGACGGCGTCATGGACCGCATCGACGTCATCGAGGGCACGCTCGCCAAGGGCTTCGGCGTGATGGGCGGCTATATCACCGGCAAGAAGTCGCTGGTCGATGCCGTCCGCTCCTATGCGCCCGGCTTCATCTTCACGACGGCGCTGCCGCCCGGCCTCTGCGCCGCCGCCACCGCCTCGATCCGCCACCTCAAGGAAAACTGCAGCGAGCGCGAGGCGCAACAGCGCCAGGCCGCCCGCACCAAGGCGGTGCTGCGCGCCGCCGGTCTACCGGTGATGCCGTCGGTGACGCATATCGTGCCGGTGCTGGTCGGCAACCCCGACCTCTGCAAGAAGGCCACCGACATCCTCTTGGAAAAGCACGGCATCTACATCCAGCCGATCAACTATCCGACCGTGCCGCGCGGCACCGAGCGCCTCAGGATCACCCCGACGCCGTTCCACACCGACGCGGTGATCGACCATCTGCGCGACGCCCTGGTCGACGTCTGGCAGACGCTCAGCCTGCCCTTCTCCGAGACGAGCGTGCCGGAAGTAGAAAAGGTCGTCCGCCAGCAGATCTTCACCGCCGCCGGCGGCTGACGGCCGATCGATACGACAGGACAAGCACGGGACCGGTGGCAACGCCGGTCCCGTCTTCGTTTGGAAACTGTCCGAAACTCAGCCCTTGCGCCGCTCCTCGCCCTCGGGCACGCGGCCGCGGGCGCTCTCGCCATCCTCCGGCTCCTCGATGTCGTCGTCCTCGAGGATGCGCCAGGCGGCGCCTTCGAGATCGTCGTACTGGCCGCTCTTCAGCGACCACATGAAGCCGGCAAGGCCGATCAGGCCGAGGAGAAGCGCAGCCGGTACCAGGTAGACGAGAACGCTCATGCTGCTTCCTCCGCCGCCGCGATCACCGCGGCCGGCGGCCTCACGGCGGGCGGCGCCGCGACGCGGCGCAGGCGCAGCGCATTGAGCGTGACGATCATCGACGAGCCGGACATGGCGAGCGCGGCGATCAGCGGCGTCACATAGCCGAAGACGGCGATCGGCACGGCGATCAGATTGTAGACCACCGCCGTCCAGAGGTTTTCCTTCATCAGCCGGTAGGCGGCGCGCGACACGTCGATGGCGGTCACCACCGGCGCCAGACGATCGCCGAGGAACACGGCGTCGGAGGCGGCCTGCGCCAGATGGGCGGCGGACACCGGCGACAGAGAGACGTGGGCGGCAGCGAGCGATGGCGCGTCGTTGAGGCCGTCGCCGACCATCAGCACCCGCCTTCCGGCGGCCTTCAGCGCGTCGAGCCGGGCGATCTTGCCGGCCGGGTCGACCTCGGCCCGCCAGTCGGCGATGCCAAGCGCATCGGCCACCGTCGCCACGGCGGCGGCGCGGTCGCCGGACAGGATCATCAGGTCGCAGCCGCGCGCCCTGAGCGCCGCCGCCACCTCGACGGCGTCGGCCTTCAGCCGCTGGGCGAAGGCGAATACCGCCGTCCGGCCACCATCCGAGAAGGCGATCAGCGAGGCGTCGGGATGGGCGGCGCGCACGGGGTCGGCGACCTCGTCACCGATGCCGCAGAAGGCGATCGAGCCGAGCCGCAGCCGCCGGCCCGCCATGTCGGCCTCGACGCCCTCGCCCGTCACCTCGCGGGCGCCGTCGATGGAGCCCGTGGCGCCGGAGGCGCGGGCCAGCGCCTCCGCCAGCGGGTGGCGGCTCGCCTTGGCGAGACGGCCAGCCAGCTCCAGGAGGTCGTCGGCGATGCCTTCGCGGTTGGCGAGCAGCGGCTCGGGACTGGTCAGCGTGCCGGTCTTGTCGAAGACCACGGTGTCGACGCGGGCCAGCCGCTCGATGGCGTCGCCGGCGTTGAGCAGGATGCCGTTACGGAAGAAGCGGCCGGCCGCCGTCACCTGCACCGCCGGCACGGCCAGCGCCAGCGCGCAGGGGCAGGTGATGATCAGCACGGCGATGGCGTTGATCAGCGCCGTGTGCCAGCCGGCGCCGTAGATCAGCCAGCCGGCGGCGGTGAGAATAGCCGAGGAATGCACCACCGGCGCGTAGGCGCGGGCGGCGCGGTCGGCAAGGCGCAGCGTGCCGGATTTCGCCGACTGCGCCTCGCCGATCAACCGCTCGATCTCGGCCATCAGCGTACCCTCGACGGCGGCGGTGACCACCACCGTCAGGAGGCCGGCGCCGTTCAGCGTGCCGGCGTGCACCATGTCGCCGGGCGCCACGGCGGCCGGCAGCGTCTCGCCGGTGACCAGGCTGCGGTCGACGTCGGAGCGGCCGGACAGCACCTCGCCGTCGACCGGCACCCGCTCGCCCGGCCGCACCACGACGATGTCCCCGGGCTCGACGGCGCTGAGCGGCACACGCACCAGATCGCCGTCGCCGCCGCGCTTCAGCACCGAATCGGCGCGCAGGGTGGCCAGCGTCTCGGCCTCGACGGCGGTGCGGCGGCGCATGTTCTCGTCGAGGAAACGGCCGAGCAGCAGGAAGAACAGCAGCATCAACGCGCTGTCGAAATAGGCTTCGAGCGCGTGCGTCATGGTGTTGTAGAGCGACAGCCCCATGGCGAGGCAGACGCCGATGGAGATCGGCACGTCCATGTTGAGCGCGCGACGGCGGATGGCGGCGACGGCGCTGCGGAAGAACGGCCGGCCGGCATAGGCCACCGTGGGGATGGCGATCAGCGCGCTCATCAGGTGGAAGAAGTCGCGCGTCTCCGGCGTGATGTCGGTGACGTTGCCCGACCACACCGACACCGACATCAGCATGACGTTCATGGCGCCGAAGCCGGCGACACCCATGCATTTGAGCAGCTCGCGCGCCTCGGCCGAGCGGTTGTCACGGCGCAGCGCCGGATCGAACGGCCGGGCCGGATAGCCGATGGCGGTCATGCGGTCGAGTACGGCGTCGGGCGTCACCTTGTCCGGCGAGAAGACCACCGAGGTGCGGCGGTTGCCGACGTTGACGCGGGCGCTGACCACACCGGGCAGGCGGCGCAGGCCGCGCTCGATGTCGGTGAGGCAGGCGGCGCAGGTGATGCCGTCGACGGCCAGTTCCATGCGGCGGGCACCGTCGCGATCGGCCACCGTGTAGGCGTCCCAGTCATGCCCGACCGGCCGGCCGGCCGGCGTCGGTCCGTCCCCGAGATCGCCGGCATCGACCGCGATGTTCAACGGCGTCCCCTTTCGGTCAGCGTACGAGGCGCAGCTGATTGCGGCTCATGAACATCCGCTCGCTGCCCTTGTAGGCTTCGATGGTCAGGCTCCACATGCCCGCCTTGACGTTCGGAAGGACCGTGCGGTAGGTGCCGCTCGCCACTTCCGGCAGGCTGGCGGCGTGGTCGTGGTCGGGGTCGACGGCATGGATCAGCCGGACGCGCACGTCGAGACCGTGCAGGTCGGCGCCGGCCTTATCGCGGAAACGGATCTCAATCGAGGCGTCGTCGCCGACCGGCCGGACGGCGGCGTCCACCGTCCAGGCCCGCTCGGCCTGCGCCCGGCCAGCCAGCACCTCGCCCTCGAACTCCTGACCGGCCTTGTAGCTCGACGCCACCTCGACGCCGGGAAAGGTCGACAGCGCGAAGTAGATGAAGGCGCCGTTCACCGCGAAGGTGACGCCGAAGAAGGCGAAAAGCCAGAGCAACACGCCGCGCCCGGTCAGGCGGCGGCCGCGAGCCTCCTCGGTGGTGGCGGTCATGCTGGCATCTCCTTCATTCCTGTATTCCGGCATCGACTTTTAGCGGACCCGCGGCAACTCCGCCAGCGGCCACTCAGTTCGGCGGCGGCGCCCGGAAGAAGTCGGAGGCGGAAGCCTTCTCGCCGTTCTCGGTGTCGACGATGTAGAACTCGATCGGCGTCGAGGCCGGCAGCGCCGCGCCGCCCGGCACCATCACCAGCACGCGCACTTCGCGCGTGGTGTCGGCTGGCACGTCGACCACCGGCTTGCCGGCCGCCGAGGGCACGCCCTGCGCCTCGATGGCAAAGCCGGCCGGCAGGCCGGAGACGGTGAGCGCGAAGTGCCGCGCCTCCTGCCGTTTGTTGATCAGGCGCACGGTATAGCCGTTGCGGACGCCGCCGTCCGACAGGCCGACGTAGAGCGGGTTGCGGTCATGCAGCACGCTGACGCCCTGGAAGGCGCGGTTGGCCAGCGCATAGGCCATGACGGCGCCGATGATGACGATCAGCGCCGCGTAGAGCACGGTGCGCGGCCGGACGATGCGGTAGATCGGTGGCTTGCCCTCGGAACGGCGGGCGATGTTCATGTCGGTGTCGTAGCCGATCAGCCCCGGCTCACGGCCGACCTTCTTCATCACCGTGTCGCAGGCGTCGATGCACAGGCCGCACTGGATGCAGCCGAGCTGGAGCCCCTCGCGGATGTCGACGCCGGTGGGACAGACCTGGACGCAGGCCTTGCAGTCGATGCAGTCGCCCACCGCGGCGCCGGCCGCCTTGGCGCGCTGGCCGGTCCTGACCGACATGCGCGGTTCGCCGCGATCGGTGCGATAGGTGACGTTGAGCGCCCACTCGTCGGTGAGCGCCGCCTGGATGCGCGGCCAGGGGCACATGTAGAGGCAGACCTGCTCGCGCATGAAGCCGGCCAGCGAGTAGGTGGTGAAGGTGAGCATGCCGATCCAGATGTAGACGATCGGCGCGGCATTGCCGGTGAAGGTGTCGCGAATGATGGTCGGCGCGTCGCCGAAGTAGAGCACCCAGGCGCCGCCGGTACCGATGGCGATCAGCAGCCAGATCAGGTGCTTCACCGTCTTGCGGGCGAACTTGCCGACGGTCATCGACGCGCGGTCGAGGAGAATGCGGTCGCGGCGGTCGCCCTCGATCCAGCGCTCGACGGCGAAATAGAGGTCGGTCCACACCGTCTGCGGGCAGAGATAGCCGCACCAGATGCGGCCGGCCACGGCGTTCATCAGGAACAGTGCGATGGAGGCCAACACCAGCAGGCCGGTGAGGTAGTAGACCTCCTGCGGCCAGATTTCGATACCGAAGAAATAGGCCTTGCGGCCGGCCATGTCGATCAGCACCGCCTGCCCGGGCGCGTCGGGGCCGCGATCCCAGCGGATGAACGGCAGGAAATAGTAGATGCCGAGCGTGATGATCAGCACCGACCACTTGATGGTCCTGAGGCGGCCACTGACCGCGGCGGGGTAATTCTTCCTGGCGGCAGCGTAGTAGCTGTCGCCTCCGGCCGTCACGTTCTCGTCGACCCGCATGTTGCCTTCATCTCCTGGCGGCCCGCCTTCCCCCGTCGCGGCAGCCCAACCCCATCAGTAAACACCACTATTATTAGCACATTAGCATAAAACGCGTCGAGGAACAAACCGCGAATTCGTCAGGGCCGCCATGCTCGTTGCAAATCCGCCGCGCGAAGGGCGGCGAAGATCGCTCTCCGCCGCCCTCCTTGCTGGTGATACCGGAAGGCTCAGGTGCCGCCGCCCAGGTCGTGGACGTAGACGGCCAGCGACTTGATGGTCACCGGGTCGAGCTTGCCGCCCCAGGTGGGCATGACGCCGCGATGCGCGTGGGTGACGGTGTTGATCACCGACGCCTCGTCGCCGCCGTAGAGCCAGATGTGGTCGGTCAGGTTGGGCGCGCCGAGCTCGTGCATGCCCTTGGCGTCGTCGCCATGGCAGCTGGTGCAGTTCTCGGCGAAGATCTCCTTGCCGGCCGCCACATCCGCCCCCTGCACGGAGCCGCCGGACAGCGACAGCACGAAGCCGGCGACGTCGCGGATCTGCTTGGCGTCGAGCAGGCCGTCGTCGCCGAAGCGCGGCATGTCGTTGACGCGGGTGTCCTCGCTGGTCGAGCGGACGCCGACGGTGATGGTGGTGTGGATGTCGTCGAGCGTGCCGCCCCACAGCCAGTCGTCGTCCTGCAGGTTCGGATAGCCCCTGGAGCCGGTGGCGCCGGAGCCGTGGCAGGGGGCGCAGTTGTCGCCGAAGGCGGCCTTGCCCTGGGCCATGGCGAACTCCAGCATCTTCGGATCGGCCTTGATCTGGTCGAGGCTGGCGTCGGCGAGGCCCTGGCCGATCTCGGCGCGGGCCGCCTTGCCGGCCTCGGCATCGGCAAGCGCCGAGGCGCGCTGCGAATGGCCGAAGAAGCCCTTGGTGTAGCCCGAGACGAGCGGCACCGCCGGATAGACGAAGACGTAACCGACCGCGAAGACGATCGTCGCGTAGAACACCCACAGCCACCAGCGCGGCAGCGGATTGTTCAGTTCCTTGATGCCGTCCCACTCGTGGCCGGTGGTCGCCACGCCGGTGACCTTGTCGATTTCCTCATGAGCCATGGCTCAATCCTCCTCAAGCGGGATCTGCGCGGCGTGATCGAACTTCGACTTGTTCTTCGGCCAGAGCGCGTAGACGCAAATGGCGGTGAAGATCAGGAAGAAGTACAGAAGCCCGCTCTGTTGGGCGAAGACGGCAACCTGTTCGTAGCTGAAGTCCATGTCCGGCTCCCTCAACGCAGGTTGGCTTTGTCGTCGTAGGTCGAGAAATCGACCAACGTGCCGAGCATCTGGAGATAGGCGACGAGGGCGTCCATCTCGGTGAGCTTGGCCGGGTTGCCGTCGAAGTCGCGCACCACTGCCTTGGGATAGCGGCCGACAA
The DNA here is from genome assembly GCA_001603295.1 of Rhodobacterales bacterium Alpha_02. Classification (GTDB taxonomy): domain Bacteria; phylum Pseudomonadota; class Alphaproteobacteria; order Rhizobiales; family Pleomorphomonadaceae; genus Pleomorphomonas. Next base: position 4,220 of record LUYO01000133.1, on the reverse strand, counting down.
GCTCGTCGGCGGTGCCGTCCGGATTGACCTGCACCTTGAGGTCGGCGCTGGCGTTGGCGATATCCTCGTCGGTGTAGGGCACGCCCTCGAGCCGCAGCGTCTTCATGTCCTCGGCGATGCGCTCGGCCTTGAGCGGCGCCTCCTTCAGGAAGGGATAGCCGGGCATGACCGAGGCCGGCACCACCGAGCGCGGGTCGGTGAGATGGGCGACGTGCCAGTCGTCGGAGTACTTGCCGCCGACGCGGGCGAGGTCGGGGCCGGTACGCTTCGATCCCCACTGGAAGGGATGATCGTACTGGCTCTCGGCGGCCAGCGAGAAGTGACCGTAGCGCTCGATCTCGTCGCGCATCGGCCGGATCATCTGGCTGTGGCAGAGATAGCAGCCCTCGCGGACGAAGATGTTGCGGCCGGCCAGCTCCAGTGGCGAGTAGGGCCGCATGCCCGTCACCGTCTCGATGGTGCTCTTGAGGTAGAACAGCGGCACGATCTCGACGAGGCCGCCGATCGCCACGACGATCAGAATGCCGACGAGGAGAACGATGGAGTTCCGCTCGAACACCGCATGCTTCTGCATGAGACTCATCAATCGTCTCCTTACTCGGCCGGAGCCAGAGCCACGTCGGCGGCAGGCTTCTCGGCCTCGCCATGGCGAATGGTCAGATAGAGGTTGACGGCCATGATCAGCGCGCCGGTGAGGAACAGGATGCCGCCCAGCGCCCGGATGACGTAGTAGGGATGCATGGCCTCGACCGTCTCGACGAACGAGTACTGCAGGAAACCCAGCTCGGTGTAGGCGCGCCACATCAGACCCTGCATGATGCCCGACACCCACATGGAGGTGATGTAGAGCACGATACCGAGCGTCGAGATCCAGAAGTGCCAGTCAACCAGCTTCAGCGAGTAGACGTCGCGCTTGCCCCAGATCCACGGCACGAGGCAGTAGAGGGCGCCGAAGGAGACGTAGCCCACCCAGCCGAGGGCGCCGGAATGCACGTGGCCGATGGTCCAGTCGGTGTAGTGGCTGAGCGAGTTGACCGCCTTCACCGACATCAGCGGACCCTCGAAGGTCGACATGCCGTAGAAGGCGACCGACACCACCAGGAGGCGCAGCACCGGGTCGGTGCGGAGCTTGTCCCAGGCGCCGCTGAGCGTCATCAGGCCGTTGATCATGCCGCCCCAGGAGGGCATCCACAGCATCACCGAGAACACCATGCCGAGCGTCGAGGCCCATTCGGGCAGCGCGGTGTAGTGGAGGTGGTGCGGGCCGGCCCAAATGTAGAGGAAGATCAGCGCCCAGAAGTGGATGATCGACAGCCGGTAGGAATAGACCGGCCGGTTGGCCCGCTTCGGCACGAAATAGTACATGATGGCCAGGAAGCCGGCGGTGAGGAAGAAGCCCACCGCGTTGTGGCCGTACCACCACTGCACCATGGCGTCCTGCACGCCGGCCCAGACCACATAGGACTTGGAGCCGAAGAAGCTGACCGGCACCGCCGCGTTGTTGACGATGTGCAACATGGCGATGGTGACGATGAAGGCGAGGTAGAACCAGTTGGCCACGTAGATGTGCGGCTCCTTGCGCCGCCATAGCGTCGCCAGGAAGATCAGCAGATAGGCCACCCAGACGATGGTCAGCCACAGGTCGGCGTACCACTCGGGCTCGGCGTATTCCTTGCTCTGGCCGACGCCGAGCAGATAGCCGGTGCCGGCGATGACGATGAACATGTTGTAGCCGAGGATGACGAACCACGGCGTGACGAGGCCCGGCATGCGCGCCCGGCTCGTCCGCTGCACGACATAGAACGAGGTCGCCAGCAGCACGTTGCCGCCGAAGGCGAAGATCACCGCCGAGGTGTGCAGCGGCCGCATGCGGCCGAAGGTGGTCCAGGGCAGATCGAGGTTCAGCGCCGGGAAGGCCAGCTCGAGGGCGATCCAGATGCCGACCGAGAAGCCGGCGATGCCCCAGAACATGGCGGCGATCGAGGCGAACTTGACCGGCCCGAGATTGTAGTTCGGTTTGCCGTTGATCTCGGCGGGCTCGACGCGGCCGTCGCGGTCGATGAACGACCTGACGATCAGGAAGATGCCGGCCGCCGACGCGATGGCGCCGAGGATGGCATGAAAGGCAAAGACCGGATCGACCGCCTTGCCGGCGGCCAGAACGCAATAGAAAAAGAGCAGCCCGAGAAAGACCGTGTAACCGATCTCTTCAGGCGACATCAGAGGTTTGGCCCTCAACGCCGTCATGTTCGTCGCCCCGTGTCTGTCGGAGACCACCCGCCCCTCGCGGGAGGGCCCCTCGCCTCACCCGCTGCCCGGCTCCGGGCGCCTCCCCGCTCCGGCCCGTCGGGCCTGAAGCACGGGAAACAACTTAGTGGAGCCTACGCATACAGGCCTTGATCGAGGTCAAGGCCGATACGGGAATGCACGCGGTTTACAGCAGTTCTAGACAATTTGCCTATATCAAAATGGACTAATTTTAATGTGCGCTGTAGGAGGCGTCCGATACCGTTGCGCTCCGCATGGATCGGGGGGCAGATTGCGGGCGCCGGACGGATGGCGACCCGCCGATTCGCCCGCCGCCGCTGTCGCCCGACGTCGACCTGTGCTCCGGTCGGCCGCCGGCACCAAGGATTCCGCATGACCCAGCTGGACACCGCCGTTTCGCTTGAGGACCTCATCCGCGCCACCGTGCCGCGCTACACGTCCTATCCGACGGCACCGCATTTCTCCGCCGAGATCGGCGCCGACGCCTATGCCGGCTTCCTTGACGCGACGGCGGCCGACGACGGCCCGATCTCGCTCTACGTCCACATCCCCTTCTGCCATTCGATCTGCCACTATTGCGGCTGCACCACCAAGGCGAGCCGGCGCTATGCGCCGATCGAGGCCTATGTCGAGGTGTTGCGACAGGAGATCGCCATGGTGGCGGCGCGCATCGGCCGCCGGCCGGTGTCGCACATCCATTGGGGCGGCGGCACGCCCAACCTCTTGTCGGCCGCCGCCTTCGAGGCGATCGTCGGCGACTTCCACCGGCTGTTCGACATCGGCGCGGACACCGAGCATGCCATCGAACTCGACCCCCGCCATCTCGGCGAGGCGCGGGCGCGCTTCCTGGCCGGCATCGGCGTCAACCGGGCCAGCCTCGGCGTGCAGGACTTCGACCCGGTGGTGCAGGCGGCGATCGGCCGCATCCAGCCGGCCGAGACGGTGGCCGAAGCCGTCGAGCACCTGAGAGGCGCCGGCATCCTGTCGCTGAGCTTCGACCTGATCTACGGCCTGCCGGAGCAGAGCGTCGCCTCGATCCGCCGCACGGTGGACGCGGCAATGGCGCTGAGGCCCGACCGCATTTCCCTCTTCGGCTACGCACACGTGCCATGGTTCCGTGTCAACCAGAAGCTGATCGACGCCTCGAAGCTGCCGGGTACCGAGGGCCGGCTGGAGCTGGAGCGCACCGCCCACACCGCCATCGCGGCAGCCGGCTACACGCCGGTCGGCATCGACCACTTCGCCCGGCCGGGCGACGCCATGGCCGAGGCGCTCAAGGCGCGGACGCTGCGCCGCAACTTCCAGGGCTACACCACCGACCGGGCCGACACGCTGATCGGTTTCGGCGCCTCGTCGATCGGCAAGACGGCTGCCGGCTATGCGCAGAACGTCACCGACACCGGCAACTGGCGGACACGCATCGTCGCCGGCCAGCTCGCCACCGAGCGCGGCCGGGCGCTCACCGCCGACGACCGGCTGCGGGCCGAGGTGATCGAGCAGATCCTGTGCTTCTTCGACGTCGATCTGGCGGCCACGGCGGCGCGCCATGGCGCCGACCCCGCCGTCTTCGCCGCCGACCTCGACAAGCTCGTGCCGCTAGTCCAAGCCGGTTGGGTGACGATGGATGGCGGCCGGCTGGCCATCGTCCGTCACGCGGCGGAACTGGCGCGGCTCGTCGCCTCTTCTTTCGACGCCTATCTCGGCAAGGGCGGCCGGCATTCAGTCGCGGTGTAAGGCGTGAAGGGCGACCGTCCGTAATCGCGCTGAACACCTGATTGCGCTAGTTTCAATCCGCGCCCAAGCGTGATCGGCTCGCGCACCGATCGGCGCCCCGCCCGCCCCTCAGTGGATGCCGGTCATCTTGCAGACACGGCAGACGTCAACGAGGCGGATGCGGTCGTTGCGCTCGATGGCGATGATGCCGCGCCGCTTGAGGTCGGACAGCACGCGAC
>LUYO01000132.1:0-9042 GCA_001603295.1 Rhodobacterales bacterium Alpha_02 | reverse complement strand
GAGCCGCAATTCGGCGCGCTCTATCGGCGGCAAGGCACGGGTCATCGGCGGGATCTCCGGAAAAGCCGCCGGACGGTAGGCCGCCGTAGGCCGCTTTGCAACCGCGCTTCTCAGGCGCCGGCCGGCAACCGGTAATGGGCGGCGAAATAGACCGGCCGGCCGGTGCAGAGGCGATAGATGGTGCTCATGGTCCGGGCCATGACGCCAGACTGTCGGGCGATGTGGCCCAGTTCGATCAGTTGCAGGCCGGGCACCACGGCGGAAATGTCCTCCGGCCGGCCGACACCCCAGGTGAAGCGCGCCGGGACGGGAAGGCGGCCGGCCTCACCTCCTTCCCGACAGGTGCCGCCGCCACCACGGCGAGCGGCGGCAGGTGGGGTTCAGCTTGGATAGCACGCTGTTTTAACTTGTTTTTCCAGACGCCGGTAAGACACCAGGCATCTTCGGCCGCCCGACGCCCGTCACCAACCGTACCTCGTCTACGCAGTATCACTTGATTAGCAACAATATGTTGCTATTGATTGGCGGGAGCGTTAGCGCTTGACCCCGGCCATCGCCAAGACGGCCCGCAACGGACCTCCGACATGACCGAAATCTGCAAGGACGACGCGCCCGACGGGGGCGCCGACAGCCGGCAGCCGCCCGGCGCCGACGCTCCCGACTACCTCGCCAGCCTCCGGCTGCTCTCCCGTTTCATTCCCGGCTCCCGCCGCCAACTCGTCGGCTCCGTGCTGCTCGCCACCGTGGCCGTCGCCTGCGAACTGACGCCGGTCGTCGCCATCTACCGCCTGGTGGTCGCGACGCTGGCCGGTGGCATCGACCTGAGCCTCTTCGCCACCGCCGCCGGTCTGTCGCTCGCCGCCATCCTCGCCGGCTACGCGCTGACTGGCCTCGCCGTGGGACTGTCGCATGTCGTCGCCTTCGACGTGCTCTGCCGGATGCGCCTGGCGCTGGCCCGCCACCTCGCGACGCTGCGGCTCGGCTGGTTCGAGGGCCACCGCAGCGGCGACGCCAAGAAGCTGATCATCGACGAGCCGGAGAGCATGGAGCTGATCTTCGCCCATGGCATTCCCGAGGGCGTGAGCGCGCTCGCCACCTGGCTCGCCGTCTCGGCCTGGCTGATTGTCGTCGACTGGCGCATGGCGCTGGCCACCGTGGCGCTGACGCCGATCTCGGCGCTCCTGATGTCGCTCGGCATGCGGAACGGCAGCCGCCGCGCCGCTGACTACCAGCGGGCCGGCGCCCGCCTCAACGCCGCCGTCGTCGAGTTCCTGGCCGGCATGGCGGTGGTCAAGATCTTCAACCGCAGCGGCGACAGCTTCGCCGAGATCGCTTGCGCCGTCCGCGACTATGCCGCCGTGGAGACCGCCTGGGCGCGCGACTATCTACCACTCGGCGGCACCTTCTACGCGCTGGTGCTGGCCAACATCGTGGTGATCCTGCCGGCCGGCGCCTTCCTGATGGCGGTGGGCACGCTCGACCTGCCGACGCTCGTCCTGTTCGTCATCCTCGGCGCCAACTACAGCCAGCCCCTGATGAAGCTGTTCAACCAGTTCCACACGCTCGCTCACATCTCCATGGGCTCGACGCGGGTGGCCGAGGCGCTCGCCGAGCCGTCGCAGCCCGACAGCGGCCGGACCGTGACGCTCGACAGCCACGACATCGCCTTCGAGAAAGTCTTCTTCAGTTACGGCACCGCCGACGTGCTGACCGACATCAGCTTCACCGCCCGCTCCGGCACGGTCACCGCCCTGGTCGGCCCGTCGGGCGCCGGCAAGAGCACGGTGGCCGGCCTCGTCGCCCGCTTCCGCGACCCGCGCGCCGGCCGCGTCACGCTGGGCGGCGTCGACGTCCGCGACATCGCCCTCGATCAGTTGATGGAGACGGTGGCCTTCGTCTTCCAGGATAGTTTCCTGTTCTCCGACACCGCTGCCGCCAACATCCGCTTCGGCAATCCCGCCGCCACCGACGCCGAGGTGGAAGCGGCGGCGCGGGCGGCGCGCGCCCACGACTTCATCATGGCGCTGCCCGACGGCTACGCCACCCGCCTCGGCGACAAGGGACAGCGCCTGTCCGGCGGCGAGCGCCAGCGCATCGCCATCGCCCGCGCCATCCTGAAGGACGCGCCGGTGATCGTGCTCGACGAGGCCACCGCCTTCGCCGACCCCGACAACGAGGCGGCGATCCAGGAGGCGATCGGCGCGCTCACCGCCGGCCGCACGCTGATCGTCGTCGCCCATCGCCTGCACACCATCATGGCCGCCGACCAGATCCTGGTGCTCGACGGCGGCCGCATCGCCGAACGCGGCCGCCACGACGATCTGGTGGCGAAAGGCGGCCTCTATGCCCGCCTTTGGCACGACTACAGCGAGGCGCGCGACGTCACGCTGCGGCCCGTCGCCCCCTCCCGTTCCGAACTCAAAGAGGTTCTGCCGTCATGACCGCCGTCGACCCGCTGGTTCCGGTCGGCGAAGCTGCCGGCGCCGACATCCATTCCGATCTGGCCAGCCTGCTGCGCGTCTGGCGCCTCGCCGGTCCGCTGCGCGGCAAGGTGGCGCGCGGCATCGCCTTCCGCTTCCTGCAATCGATCTTCCTCGGCCTCGCCTTCGGAGGCGTCGTCTGGATGCTGTCCGGCCTCGCCGACGGCCGGACGATGGATTTCGGATGGGCCACTGAGTTGACCCTCCTGATGGTCGTCTCGCTGGCCGGCCAGTTGTTGTTCGGCTATCTCGCCGCCCGTGACAGCTGGCTCGCCAGCTTCGAGCTGGCCGGCGATCTCCGCCTGTCGCTGCTCGACCACCTCCGGCATCTGCCGATGGGCTTCCACCTGTCGCGCCACCGCGGCGACACGGTGACGGCGCTGACCTCCGACATGCAGATGCTGGAGAGCTTTCTGTCCGACGCGCTCGGCCGCATCGCCCAGGCCTTCGGCCTACCGATCGTTGCCGTCGTCTTCTTCCTCGTCCGCGACTGGCCGCTCGGCCTCGCCCTGCTCGCCTCGATAGCGGCGGCGCTGCCGGTGTTCATGTGGTCGAGCCGACGGCTCGCCCGCCTCGGTATCGTCCGCCAGGACCTGCAGGCGGCGGCCGGCGCCCGGATGATCGAGTTCGTCCAGGGCATCGCCACCATTCGCGCCTTCAACCGCCTCGCCAAGGGCGAGGAAAGCTTCCGCGCCGCCCTCGAGGCCTTCCGCGCCCTCTCCATCCGCATGGTGGCCCACCTTTCCGTGCCGATGGCGCTGTTCGGCGCCGTGCTGATGGCCGGCGTGCCGGTGGTGATGCTGACCGCCGGCCTCCGCTACCAGGCCGGCGCCGTCGACATCGCCACCCTGCTCGCGGTGCTGGTGCTGGTGTTCGCCACCTATTCGCCGCTGCTCGGTCTCAGCCAGGTGATGGAACTGGTCCGCATGGCCGACGCCTCGCTCACCCGCATGGACCGCATCCTCACCGCCCGGCCGCTGCCGGCGCCGACCGCCCCGGCCGAGCCGGCCGGCTTCGACCTGCGCTTTAAGGCCGTCGATTTCGCCTATCGGCCGGGCCGGCCGGTACTGTCGGGCGTCGACTTCGCGGTGCCCGAGCGCAGCATGACGGCGATCGTCGGTCCCTCGGGCTCGGGCAAGAGCACCATCCTCAACCTGATCGCCCGCTTCTGGGACGTCGACGCCGGTGCCGTCCGCATCGGCGGCGTCGATCTGCGCCAGCTCAACGAGGAGCGGCTCGCCGCGCTGATCACCGTGGTGTTCCAGGACGTCTACCTGTTCGCCGGCAGCCTCTACGACAACATCGCCTTCGGCCGGGCCGGTGCCACTCGCACCGAGGTGGAGGCCGCCGCCCGCGCCGCCCAGGCGCACGACTTCATCATGGCGCTACCCGACGGCTACGACACCCGCGTCGGCGAGGGCGGCGCCACGCTGTCGGGCGGCGAACGCCAGCGCATGTCGATCGCCCGCGCCATCCTGAAGGATGCGCCGATCGTGCTGCTCGACGAGGCGACGGCGGCCATCGACCCCAGCAACGAGCTGGCCATCCGCAAGGCGCTGTCGCGCCTCGTCGCCGAGAAGACGCTGGTGGTGGTCGCCCACAAGCTGTCGACCATCCGCGCCGCCGACCAGATCCTGGTGCTCGACGCTGGCCGCATCGTCGAGCGCGGCGGCCACGAGGCGCTGCTGGCAGAGGGCGGCCTCTACCGCCGCCTCTGGGATAGCCGCAGCCGCGCCGCCGGCTGGCGCATCGCATGACGCTTGACGGCGGCGGCCGATTGCCCGAACCAATGTCTCCACCGAGACTGTCGGAGAGGAGTTCATGTCGGTCCAGGATCCCGTCCGCCGCGCCGCCGGCCGGCCCGCCCGCGTCACGCGCCAGGCGATCGCCGAGGCCGCCCTGCGGCTCGGCCCCGACCGGGCGACGCTGACGGCGATCGGCCGGGCACTCGGCGTCGACCATTCCACGCTCTACCGGCATGTGAAGGGCCGCGACGACCTGATGCGTGCCGCCGTCGACCGGGCGCTCGACGGCATCTCCTGGCAGCGCGGTGCAGCGGAGGACTGGCGGGCCTATCTCGTCCGCGTCTCGGAAACCGTCTGGGACGTCTACGAGCGCCATCCGGGCGTCGCCGAGACCATCCGGATGCTGGAGGCGACGCCCTCCTCGGTGATCCGCGCCTTTGCCAGGATCTGCGACGGCCTCCGCGACGCCGGCTTCTCCGGCGCCGACGCCATGCTGATCGTCGACAGCATCATGGACATGACCAACGATTCCGCCGTCGGCTGGCACCGCCTCGCCGGCGCCTCGGCCAGCGGAACGACGGTGGCCGAGGCCATGCGCCGCTCATGGGAGGCCGAATTCGCCACGGATGAAGGTCGCGAGCCGGTCGCCGCGCTGATGGCCGGGGTGATCGCCGGCGAGCCGCGCCTGTGGTGGCGGCGTAAGCTCGACCTGCTGCTCGACGGCGCCGCCGGCCTCTGGCCGCACGGGCGATAAGTCAGCCGGCCAGCAGCAATTCGGCGTCGCGGCAGCCGGTCGGCCGAAACGGCTGCCGGCGGCTGGGCCCGAGGCCGAGGGCGGCGAGATCGGCATCGAGGCGGGCGAGATCCTCGTCCGAAAGCAGTAGCGGATGCACGGTGGTGCGCGTCTCGAAGGCGACGCCGCTCCCGATGATCTTCACGAGGCTTTCCCGCGCCCGCGCGCCGCTGCCGGGCACGCCGGTGATCCTCTCGTAGTCGGCGAACGGCGCCTTGACGTCGAAGCCGATCCAGTCGATGGCCGGTGCCAGCCGGGCGAGCCGCTCCGGATAGGGGCCGGCGGTGTGCAGGCCGACGCGGAAGCCGAGCGCCCGCACCGCCGCCACCGCCTGCGGCAGGGCGCGTTGCAGCGTCGGCTCGCCGCCCGAGAACACCACGCCGTCGAGGAGGCCGCGCCGCTTTTCGAGAAGCGACAGCACTTGCCGCCAATCCGGCCCGGCGCCGGGGCCGGGCGGGATCAGGTCGACGTTGTGGCAGTAGCGGCAGGCGAGCGGGCAGCCCTGGCAGAACACGGTGGCCACCAGTTCGCCCGGCCAGTCGCAGGAGGACAGCGGCGTGAAGCCGCCGACCGCGATGTCAGCGCCGCCCATCGAGGTCGCGGCGCGCCGCCTCCAGGAAATAGGTGCGCTCGGCAAATTCGCTTTTCTTGCCCTTGTTGAAGGACGAGACGGGGCGGTGGTAGCCCATCACCCGCGTCCAGATCTCGCAGCGCTGGCGCTCGTCGTCGGCAAGCTGGAAGGCGGCGTCGGCTTCGAGAGTGGTCAGAGGCTTGTTCATGTCTTGCTCCTTCAGATGAAGACTCATTCGGCGGCGGCGCGCTTTTCGGCCAGCCGCTCGGCGTCGCAGACCGGGCAGAATTCGTGCTCGCCGGCGATGTAGCCGTGCTTGGGACAGATCGAGAAGGTCGGCGTCACCGTGATGTAGGGCAGGCGGAAATTCTCGAGCGCCCGCCGCACCAGCTTCTTGCAGGCCTCGGCCGACGAGACCTTTTCGCCCATGTAGAGGTGCAGCACCGTGCCGCCGGTGTAGCGGGTCTGGAGCGGCTCCTGACGGGCGAGCGCCTCGAAGGCGTCGTCGGTGAAGCCGACCGGAAGCTGGCTGGAATTGGTGTAGTAGGGCGCCTCCGGCGTGCCGGCCTGCAGGATGTCGGGGAAGCGCTTCCTGTCCTCGCGGGCGAAGCGGTAGGTGGTGCCTTCGGCCGGCGTGGCCTCGAGATTGTAGAGGTGGCCGGTCTCCTCCTGGAAGGCGACGATCCGCGCCCGCACGTGGTCGAGCAGGCGGACGGCGAAGGCCTCGCCCCAGGCGGTGGTGATGTCGTCTCGATCACCGGTGAAGTTGCGGATCATCTCGTTGACGCCGTTGAGGCCGAGCGTCGAGAAGTGGTTGCGGAGCGTGCCGAGGTAGCGCTTGGTGTAGGGGAACAAACCCTGATCCATCAGCCGCTCGATCACCTTGCGCTTGATTTCGAGGCTGGTGCGGCCGATGGCCAGAAGTTCGTCGAGCCGGGCCAGCAGGGCCGCTTCGTCGCCCTGGTGGAGATAGCCGAGCCGGGCGCAGTTCATCGTGACGACGCCGACCGACCCCGTCTGCTCGGCCGAGCCGAACAGGCCGTTGCCGCGCTTGAGCAGCTCGCGCAGGTCGAGTTGCAGGCGGCAGCACATCGAGCGCACCATGTTGGGCGTCAGCTCGGAATTCAAGAAGTTCTGGAAATAGGGCAGGCCGTATTTCGCCGTCATCTCGAACAGGCGGCTGGCGTTGTCGCTCTCCCAGGGGAAGTCTTTGGTGATGTTGTAGGTAGGGATCGGGAAGGTAAAGACACGGCCCTTGGCGTCGCCCGTGGTCATCACCTCCATGTAGGCGCGGTTGATCAGGTCCATCTCGGCCTGCAACTCGCCATAGCGGAAGTCCATCTCGACGCCGCCGATGATCGGCACCTGATCCTTCAGGTCGTCGGGACACACCCAGTCGAAGGTCAGGTTGGTGAACGGCGTTTGGGTGCCCCAGCGCGAGGGGACGTTGAGGTTGTAGATCAGCTCCTGGATCGACTGCCGCACCTCCTCGTAGGTGAGCCGGTCCTTGCGGACGAAGGGCGCCATGTAGGTGTCGAAGGAGGAGAAGGCCTGGGCGCCGGCCCATTCGTTCTGAAGCGTGCCGAGGAAGTTGACGATCTGGCCGACGGCGCTCGAAAGGTGCTTCGGCGGCCCGGCTTCCACCTTGCCCGGCACGCCGTTGAGGCCTTCGGTCAACAGCGTCCGGAGCGACCAGCCGGCGCAATAGCCGGAGAGCATGTCGAGGTCGTGGATGTGGAGGTCGCCGTCGCGGTGGGCGCGGCCGACCTCCGGCGGATAGACGTGGGAGAGCCAGTAGTTGGCCGTTACCTTGCCGGAGACGTTGAGGATCAGCCCGCCCAGCGAATAGCCCTGGTTGGCGTTGGCGTTGACACGCCAGTCGGCCCGCTCCAGGTACTCGTCGATCGAGGCGACGACGTCGACGACGGTATTGGCGTCGCGCCTGAGGCGCGCCCGCTGCTCGCGATAGACGATGTAGGCGCGCGCCGTGGCGAAATGGTTGGCCGAGATCAGCACCTGCTCGACGACGTCCTGGATCTCCTCGATCGACTGCATACGGCCGGCGAAGCGGTGGGCGATCACCTTCACCGCCTGCATGGCCAGCAGTTGCGCCTCGCCGGCCTGGAACTCGCGCGTGGCGGCGCCGGCCCGTTCGACGGCCGAAGAGATCTTGCCGGCGTCGAACGGCGCCAGCGCGCCGGACCGCTTGATGACACTGAGGGGAGGCTGGACTGGGGTGATTTCCGACATCGTTCTTCGGCACCTGGTAAGGACGAAGAACGCGGCGGAACGCGGCCGGCGACGGCGGAGACATGCCCCAGCCGCGCGACGACGACGATCCACCGGTGCACCCCGCCCGAGGACAAATCAATCGGCCGGGGCAGGTCTCCTGGCTCGCGGGTCATCGCGACCGATCCGCCTTCCCGGCGCTTCCGCGCCAGTGGCATCCGTGGATCGATCGCTTCCCGCCTACAGTTGCGGGGGCAGCGCCGGCCTTGCACCGGCTTCCCTCTTCGCTCCAGATGTTGTGGCATCCGGAGAACCTCGGCTCAACGGATGGTATCCACCGCTTGCTGAGTCGGGTCAATGCGGCATGAGGGGCCCACGTAGTTCCCCTCATGCAGCCTGTGCAGGAGCTGTGGACGCGCGGCGTTTCCGAGTGTCGAAAAGCCGCGCATTCCCTCAGGTCCCGGCGGCCTCGGCGCGCAACTCGCGCGCCGCCGCCACCATGTTGACCAGCGCCGCCCGCACCTCCGGCCAGCCGCGCGTCTTGAGGCCGCAATCGGGATTGATCCAGATGCGCTCGGCCGGCAGACGGGCGAGCGCCGCCCGAATCAGTCGCGCCATCTCGTCGACGGCGGGCACGCGCGGCGAGTGGATGTCGTAGACGCCCGGTCCGATGTCGTTGGGGTAGTGGAAGTCGGCGAAGGCGGCGAGCAGCTCCATCTTCGAGCGCGAGCACTCGATGGAGATGACGTCGGCATCCATGGCGGCGATCGAGGCGATGATGTCGTTGAATTCCGAGTAGCACATGTGGGTGTGGATCTGCGTCGCATCGGCGACGCCCGAAGCGGTCAGGCGGAAGCTCTCCACCGCCCAGTCGAGATAGCCGGCTCGCTCGGCCGCCCGGATCGGCAGACCCTCGCGCAGCGCCGCCTCGTCGATCTGGATCATGGCGGCACCGGCCGCCTCGAGGTCGGCCACCTCGTCGCGCAGCGAGAGAGCGATCTGCCGGCAGACGGTGTCGCGCGGCAGGTCGTCGCGCACGAAGGACCAGTTGAGGATGGTCACCGGTCCGGTCAGCATGGCCTTCACCGGCTTTGCCGTCAGCGACTGGGCATAGCGCCACCATTCGACGGTCATCGGCTCGGGACGGGCGACGTCGCCGTAGAGGATCGGCGGCCGTACGCAGCGCGAGCCGTAGGATTGCACCCAGCCGTGGCGGGTGAAGGC
>LUYO01000131.1:0-22252 GCA_001603295.1 Rhodobacterales bacterium Alpha_02 | reverse complement strand
GTCGTCGGCAGCGGTAGCATCGCGACGCGAGGAGGGGCGGTCGGTGCGGTCGGCTGCCGCGGCGTCGCGCCGCGAGGAGGGGCGGTCGGTGCGGTCGGTTGCTGCGGCATCGCGCCGGGAGGAGGCGCGGTCGGTGCGATCGGCTGCTGTAGCGTCGCGCCGGGAGGCGGAACGGTCGGTGCGGTCGGCCCGGCGGGTCGACGCGGGGTCGCGGGCCGGCGCCGGCTGGACCGTCGGCTCGCTGTCGGCGGCCTCGGCGACCATGTCGCGGAAGTCGTTGCCGACGCCCCTGGCGGCGGCCACGCTGGTGGCGGGCGCCGGCGCCGGGGCGACGGGCTGGGGAAGCGGCAGGACGGGAGCGACAGTGGCCATGGACGGATCCGCTACACGGGACAAACTCGGTCTCCCCTACGGGTGCAAGGGAAAGGCCAACGTCGCGGCGGAGGGAATATCGGGGCAAGTTCTTGGCTTGTAATAGCTTTTCATCCAACGGTTGTCGCGCCTCATTCGCCGTCGCCGCGACGCGGCCGGCAAGGATTGCCGCTACCCGGCAGAATTGACCCAGCCATGCCGGCGCGGCTCTGGAGGTTGACGGGCAAAGCGGCTATTAGGAATCAATCGTGAGAGCGGCTCCCGGCGGTGTCCGGGCCTCGCCGCCGGAAAGACGCCATGCTGAACTCGCTCGATCTCGAAGGCCGCCCCGAGGACACCCGCGTCGTCGTCGCCATGTCCGGCGGCGTCGATTCTTCCGTCGTGGCCGGGCTCCTGAAACGCGAGGGCTACGATGTCGTCGGCGTGACGCTCCAGCTTTACGACCACGGCGCGGCGATCCACCGCAAGGGCGCCTGCTGCGCCGGGCAGGACATCCACGACGCCCGCGACGTGGCCGCAAGGCTCGGTATCCCTCATTACGTGCTCGACTACGAGCGCCGTTTCCGCGAGGCGGTGATCGACCGCTTCGCCGAGAGCTACATGGCCGGTGAGACGCCGGTGCCCTGCGTCGCCTGCAACCAGACGGTCAAATTCTCCGACCTTCTGGACACGGCCCGCAACCTCGGGGCGCAGGCGCTGGCCACCGGCCACTACGTGCGCTCGCGCCTCGCCGGCGGCCATCGCGCCATGTATCGGCCGGTCGACCTCGACCGCGACCAGAGCTATTTCCTGTTCGCGACGACGCAGGAGCAGCTCGACTTCCTGCGCTTCCCGCTCGGCGACCTGACCAAGCCGGAGACGCGGGCGATCGCCCGCGACCTCGGCCTGGAAGTGGCCGACAAGCACGACAGTCAGGACATCTGCTTCGTGCCGCAGGGCCGCTATGCCGACGTCATCGAGAAGCTGAAGCCGGAAGCGGCGGCGGCTGGCGATATCGTCCACGTCGACGGTCGGGTGCTCGGCCGCCATGCCGGCATCATCCATTTCACCGTCGGCCAGCGGAAGGGTCTCGGCGTTGCCACCGGCGAGCCGCTGTTCGTCGTCCGGCTCGACGCCGCCAGCCGGCAGGTGGTGGTGGGACCGCGCGAGGCGCTGATCACCCATCGCCTGACGCTTCGCGACCTCAACTGGATCGGCGGCACGCCGCTCGACGCCGAGGCCGATAGCGGCCGCACGGTGTTCGCCAAGGTGCGTTCGTCGCGGCCGCCGCAGGCGGCGATGATCGTCCGGCAGGACGGTCGCATCGGCGTCGAGCTGCTCGACGGCGAGCAGGGCATCGCGCCCGGTCAGGCCTGCGTGCTCTACGACGGCCCCGGCGACGAGGCGCGCGTGCTGGGCGGCGGCTTCATCGAGGCGACGGCGTCGCTGCGGGCATCGCTGGCGGCGGAGTAAAGGCGGCCCCCGCACGCGCCGAGGCACGGCGGGGGAACGCGCATCGAGGGGACAGCGTCAGGCGGTCTTGCGGACGCTGTCGATGAAGCCGGCCACCGTCGTCCGCAAATTCTGCGTATGGCCGGAAAGGCTCATAGCCACCTCCTGCACCTTGCGCGCCGTTTCGCCGGTGGCGGTCGCCGAGCTGGCGACGGCCGAGACGTTCTGCGACACCTCGCGCGTGCCGGCCGACGCCTCGTGGATGTTGGTGGCGATCTCGCGCGTCGCGCTGCCCTGCTGCTCGACCGAGATCTGGATGCCGCGCGAAATCCGGCTCATCTCCTGAATGGTGGCGGTGATCGCCTGGATCGCCTCCACCGTCGATGCCGTCACCGACTGCACCGACTGGATCTGCACCGCGATCTCGCCGGTCGCCTTGGCGGTCTGGTCTGCGAGTTGCTTCACCTCCGCCGCGACGACGGCGAAGCCGCGTCCCGCTTCGCCGGCCCGCGCCGCCTCGATGGTGGCGTTGAGTGCCAGGAGGTTGGTCTGGGCGGCGATGCTGTCGATCAGCTGGACCACCTCGCTGATACGCTGGGCGGCGCCCGACAGGGCATCGACGCGGTTGTTGGCATCGGTCGCTTGGCCGACGGCCTGCGAGGCGATCTCGGCCGACTGGCCGATCTGGCGGCCGATCTCGTCGACCGAGGTGTTCAGCTCCTCGGCCGCCGATGCCACGGCGCCGACGTTGGCCGAAGCCTGCTCGGAGGCCGAGGCCACCGTGGCGCTCTTCATGCTGGTGTCGTCGGCGCCCTGGGTGAGCGTCTGAGAGGCCTTGTTCAACTCGTCGACCAGCCCCAGCACACGATCGGTGAGGCCGGCGATTTCGAGATCGAAGCGCTGGGAGGCGCCGCGGATCGTCTCGGCGCGCTCGATCTGCCGCTGCTGCTCGGCGGCCTGCTGCTCGGACAGCGTCTCGGCCTGCTGCGCCTTGTCGCGGAACACTTCGAGCGCCTTGTTGATGGCGCCGATCTCGTCCTTGCGCTCGGTGTCGCCGATGGTGACCTCGTAGCGGCGGTCGATCAGCGCGTTGACGCTGGAGAGCGTGTGGACGAGCGGGCGCCGCACCACGTAGCGGGTGGAGAGCAGGATTGCGACGAGCGCCACGGCCAGCACCAGGAGGCCGCCGGCGAACGTCACGATCGCATTGTCGTAGATCGGATCGACGAACACCGCCCGCGGCACGTCGACGATGGCGGCCCAGGTGGTGTTCATGCCCGATGCGGAGAACGGGTAGACGATCCGGACGGAACCGTCGTCGAAACCGGAGATGGTGCGCATCTTGCCGTCCGACAGCGCCGCCTTGACCTCTGCCTCGCCGATGCCGGCGTAGGGCTTCATCAGGCTGTCGGCGTCCGGCGGCACCAGCCAGTTGCCGGCGTTGGACACCAGCATCACCCGGCCTCCTTCAAACGGCCGGATCTGGCTGAAACTCGTCGCGAGGTCATCGAGCTGGATGTCGACGCCGGCGAGGCCGACGATCTTGCCGTCGACCCGCAGGGGAACGGTGACCGAGGTCAGGAGCTTCTTCTGCACCGACTGGTAGGGTTCGGAGATCGTCCCGGTCTGCGCCTTGAGCGGGGCGGCATACCAGCTGGCGGTCGGATCGATCTTGAAGGTCGAGAACGACAGCTCGCCCGATTGGGACTTGGTCCAGTAGGGCGAGAACTGCCCGGCCTCGTTGGCGCCCTCGCTGCCCTTGAACAGGTCGCCGGCCGGCCGGTCAACGAGGTCACACATCCAGGCGCCGAAGACGTTGGGGAAGGCCGCCGGAACGGCCTTGATCATTTCGATGACGTCGGCGCGCTGCGTGTTGCGCTTGATCGCCAGGCCCGACAGCGTCGCCGTCAGGGTGGCGCCGGCCGAAACGGCCTCGGTGATCTGGTTTTCCGCGCCCTTGGCGATGCTGGAGGCCTTCTCGGTGGCCAGCGTCATGATTTCCGCCTCGACCTGCCGGGCGGAATTCCATGCCATCACCGCGACGGATAGAACGATGGTCAGTCCGACCGTGGCGCCGGTGGTCCAGAGAAGACGGGTGGAAAGGCTGCCCTCGATGCGCATCATGAACCCCCAATTGGAGACCATGACACTGTAATTCCAGCTCCTTGAACATTGGTAAATAAGAACGGTAGAGTGAATATTTGGTTACTCGTGGAAGTAGCCAAAATCTTCCGCGCCAAATCTAGGAATTCATCTTGCGCCGGCATCTGGCGGGCCGTCGGCGATTTCTTTGCCGGCGGCGGCCGTGATCTGCCTTCGCGCAACGCCGATCGAAGGCATCGCGCCGTTGCCCGTTTATCTCGACGGTCCCGGCCGCTCGGACGAGGCGGCCCAGATGTTGACGTTGAGGTCGGGCGCGCGGGCGTCGATCTCGGCCAGCTCTTCAGCCGAAAAATCGAGGTTCTTCAGCGCGCCAACGCAATCCTCCACCTGCTCGGGCCGGCTGGCGCCGATCAACGCCGAGGCGACGCGGCCGCCCCGCAGTACCCAGGCGATGGCCATCTGGGCCAGCGTCTGGCCGCGCGCCCTGGCGATGTCGTCAAGCGAACGGAGGCGGGCGAGGTTGTCGTCGTTGAGGAAGGCCGGCTTCAGCGGCCCCTTGCGAGCGGCGCGACTGCCTTCGGGCACCTCGCCCTTCAGGTACTTGTCGGTCAGCATGCCCTGGGCGAGCGGCGAGAAGGCGATGGCACCGATGCCGAGATCGTCCAGCGTGTCGAGAAGGCCGTCGTCCTCCACCCAGCGGTTGATCATGGAATAGCTCGGCTGGTGGATGAGGCAGGGCGTGCCGAGCGCCTTCAGGATGGCGACCGCCTCGCGAGTGCGCTTCGAGTTGTAGGAGGAAATGCCGACGTAGAGCGCTCGGCCGGAGCGGACGATGTGGTCGAGGGCGCCCATCGTCTCCTCGAGCGGTGTCTCCGGATCGAAGCGATGCGAATAGAAGACGTCGACGTAATCGAGCCCGAGGCGCTTGAGACTCTGGTCGAGCGAGGCGATCAGATACTTGCGGCTGCCCCATTCGCCGTAGGGTCCCGGCCACATGCCGTAGCCGGCCTTGGTCGAGACGATCAGCTCGTCGCGATGGGCGCGGAAATCGCCGGCCAGGATGCGGCCGAAGGCCGTCTCGGCGGTGCCGGGCGGCGGGCCGTAGTTGTTGGCGAGGTCGAAGTGGGTGATGCCGAGGTCGAAGGCGGTGCGGCAGATGGCGCGGCCGCGCTCGATCGGCGCGTTTTCGCCGAAATTCTGCCAGAGGCCGAGCGAAATGGCCGGCAGCTTCAGGCCCGACCGCCCGACGCGGCGGTAGATCATGTCGTCGTAACGGTTGGCTTTGGCCTGGTAGGTCATGGCGTCGCTCCCTCGCATCGCTCCGGAGCCTTATAGGTCCGGAGCGGCGCGAGGGGCAATGACGACGATGGCGATCAGCGGCCGTTGCGGACCCGGTTGTCGCCGGACTTGCGCGTCAGGCCGTCGCGGCCGCCGGCCAGGAAGCCGACGCGGCCGAGACTCTCCTCGGTGGCGCCGGTGTCGCGGTGCGACGGGCGCTGCGCCGCCTTGGACGGACCCGGCTTGCCGCTGGCCACATGCGAGGGCTTGGCGGCGCCGGGCTGGCGCGCCTTGGCGGCCGGCATGGCGTCGCGGCGCTGCTGGTCGGCCGAGACGGCGGGCGGGGCAGGGCGGCGGTTGCCGCGGCGGTCGCCGGCGTGATTGCCGCCCTGCGGCCGCTTGCCGGCCGGGCGCTCATGGCGTTCGGGGCGCTCGGAGGCGTCCGACCGCTCGGACAGGGCGATGGTGCCGCGCCGGTCCTCGGCCGGGATCTTCTGGCGGGTGACCTTCTCGATGTCCTTGAGATAGGGCCGCTCATCCTCGGCGCAGAAGGAGATGGCGACGCCGGAGGCGCCGGCGCGCGCCGTGCGGCCGATGCGGTGGACATAGCTTTCCGGGATGTTGGGCAGGTCGAAATTGATGACGTGGCTGACGCCCGTCACGTCGATGCCGCGGGCGGCGATGTCGGTGGCGACGAGAATCGGCGTCGACCCGGCCTTGAACGAGGCGAGCGCCTTCTCGCGCTGCGCCTGGCTCTTGTTGCCGTGGATCGCTGCCGCCTCGACGCCGTCCTGGCCGAGCTGGCGGACGACGCGGTCGGCGCCGTGCTTGGTGCGGGTGAAGATCAGGGCGCGCTCGGGCTTCTCGGCGACGATGACGTCGAGCAGCAGCCGGCGCTTGGCGGCGGTCTCGACGTGGATCACCCGCTGCTCGACGCGCTCGACGGTGGTGGCGGCCGGCGCCACCGACACGGTGACCGGGTTGAACAGCATCTCGCCGGCCAGCTGGCCGATCTCCTTGGGCATGGTGGCCGAGAAGAACAGGCTCTGCCGCGCCTTGGGCAGCGTCTTGACGATGCGGCGCACCGGCTGGACGAAGCCCATGTCGAGCATCTGGTCGGCCTCGTCGAGCACGAAGATCTCGGTCGATTCGAGGGAGACCATGCCGGCGGCCATGTGGTCCATCAGCCGGCCGGGGGTGGCGACGAGGATGTCGACGCCACGCTTCAGCCGGTCTTCCTGGGGACGATGGCCGACGCCGCCGAATACCACGGCGACCGACATGTGGTTCATGTAGCGGCTATAGGCCTTGAAGCTCTCGGCGATCTGGGTGGCCAGCTCGCGGGTCGGCGACAGGATGAGGGCGCGGACGCGACGCGGCGCGGCAGGCTTGCCGGGCGCGAGGCGCTGCAGGATGGGCAGGGCGAAGGCGGCGGTCTTGCCGGTGCCGGTCTGGGCGATGCCGAGAAGGTCCCGGCCCTTCAGGAGGTCGGGGATCGCCTGCGTCTGGATCGGGGTGGGGGTTTCGTATCCCGCGTCGACGAGCGCGCGGGTCAGGCTGTCGGCAAGGCCGAAGTCGGAAAAGGACGTCAAAGGGAAAACTGCTTTCAAACCATGCGGAGCCGCCGGCGAAAAAGCCGGGGACGTTCGCGGGGGCAACCGGCCCCGCGTGATCGGGCCAATTATCGGGAGGAGGACGGCCTGAGGATCGAAACCGATCCGTTCACGCGGCCGCGAAAGCGGGCGGCTCGCCGCCCGGTTGACTCTCACATGAGGCCTGAGGCCGGAGAAGTCAAGGCAAAGCAGGACATGAGAGCCATGCGCGAGCATGGACAAGGCCGGTTTTCGGGCCCGGAAGTCGCCGTAATGACCTTGGCGGTGCCGAGACCTGTGTCCGGCTGGCTCGCCATGTTGACTTGAGGTTCTGAATGCATTTCCAGCCGCGCTGTGGCCGGTCTGTGTCTTGCGAGAGCGAACGGGTGTGGTCCGCTCTGCTGTCGGCTCGGCACCGGAGAAGCCGCAGAACCGGCGGAACGACGCCCGATCGTCGACAGCTTCGGCAAGCCTCACATCCGACAGGTCATGCCAGATCGCGAGCGTCGGCGTCTCGAACGGCGCCAACGGAGTACGAGCCGATGAACGCTTTGGCGCAGATTGCCGAGGACGACGCCGGGATCGCCGGAATTCTGGAAGCCTATTTCCAGCGCGAGGGGTTCAGGACCCCCCATGCGCGGGATGGCCAGGTGGCGCTCGATCTGCACGCCGCCCTGAAACCCGACTGTTGCTGCTCGACGTCACCATGCCGCGCGTGGACGGCTAGCAGGTGCTGGCCGGCATCCGCCAGAGAGGCAATACGCCGGTGATCATGATCACCGCGCTCGACGCCGACCTCGACCGCCTGCAAGGCTTGCGCCTCGACGCCGACGACTAAGTGGTGAAGCCGTTCAACCCGATCGAGGTGGTGGCGAGAGCGAACGCCGTCCTGCGCCGGCGGGAAGCATGTCCGACGCCGCCGTGCCGCGGGTCGGCGGGCTGCCGATCGATCTCGACGCCTATCAGGCCAGCGTCACATCGCAACATGGCGACCGCCCCCTCAACCTGACGCTCACCGAGTTCCGCCTGCCGGTTCACATGGCGCGGACGCCGATCAAGGTGTTCTCGCGCAGCGAACTGGTCGATGCCTGCCTGCCCGATTCCGATGCGCTCCAT
Source organism: Rhodobacterales bacterium Alpha_02 (assembly GCA_001603295.1). GTDB lineage: Bacteria > Pseudomonadota > Alphaproteobacteria > Rhizobiales > Pleomorphomonadaceae > Pleomorphomonas. The sequence continues at coordinate 14,360 of LUYO01000131.1, read as the reverse complement.
CGCACCGTGCACAGCCACCTGAGCCGGCTGCGCAAGAAGCTGGAGGAGGCGGGTGCCGTATAAACGCTGCAAAGCGTGCGCGGCGTCGGCTATCGGCTGTGTGTCCAGCCATGACGTTGCGCTATCGGATCAGCCGCGAAATCCTCCTGCTGATGGCGTCCGCCACCGTGGTGTCGGATCTGGTGGTGTTCTTTGGCACGTTCATCGTGTTCAGCCTGATCTGGGAGTACCTGCCGTCTCTGGCGACCGACGAGGAGAGGTTCACCGGCACCGATTTCCTCACTCTCGCCATCGTCATTCTGCCGGTTCTGGTTCTGGCGTCGCTGGCCTCCTTCCGGCTGGCGCGACGTATCGTCGTGCCGCTCAATTCGCTGGCGATGAGTGCCAGACGCATCAAGAACGGCGACCTTTCCGCCCGCGCGGCGCGGACAGGAACTCGCCGGGCGAGACCGCCGATCTGGTGGAGGATTTCAACGCCATGGCGCAGCGTCTCGAAGACATGTCCAATGAGATGATGGCCTGGAATGCCAGCATCGCCCATGAGTTGCGCACCCCCTCACCATCCTCAAGGTACGGTTGCGGGGCATGATCGACCGGATATTCCCGCTGGACGAGGCGTCTCTCACCGGGCTGCTCAATCAGGTCAACACGCTTGCCCGGCTGGTCGAGGATCTGCGAACGGTCACCCTGGCCGACAGCGGGCACTGGACTTGCAACTCGCCGACGAACGGCTGAAGCCGCATCTGTCGGAACTGGCGGACATGCTGCGGCACGAGTTGCAGTCCGCCGGCATCTCGCTGCAACTCGACCTCACGGATCTTCGCGCCCGGGTCGACATATTGCGGGTGCGTCAGGCCGTGCTGGCGCTGGTCAACAATGCCCGCCGGCACGCGTCGCCTGAAACCATCGGCATCGCGCTGTTCGCACGCGACGGGAAGGTGGTGATCCGGTGGATGACGATGGCCCCGGTCTCGACGGCGGCGATCTGCCGCGGCTGTCCAAGCCGTTCGTGCGCGGGTCTTCACGCGGCGCGCAGGACCGCTCGGGAAGCGGGCTGGGTCTCTCCGTGGTTCGGGCGATCGCCGAAGCGCATGGCGGCCATCTCGAATACCGCGCCGGCCCGCGCGGCGGGGCGGCGTTCGAGCTGATCTTCGGCATCAGGTAAACCGGCCCGTAATCAGGCGCCGTGGCGACGTGCCGCCGTCGTCGATCGGCCGCTCCGCGAACAGCCTGTTCTATTTGGTGAGGCTATGGCGCGGGGGAAGTTGTCATCATCCGGTGCGGTGTGCCAGAGACCTCGAACAGCGTGCGCCCCGACGCATCGATAGCGCCGTACCCCAGCTCCAGTTTGCCGGCCTATTTGTGCCGATCATCGTTTCGGGCTTGAAACAGTCGCCCCCTTGCAGGATCACTGACTCAGGCGCGGAGTTGCAATGAGTGAGGTTGGCCGTGGGGCGTATCAACGAAGGGCCGGGGGATAGTGATCGCGATATCCAGGAAACCGACGCCATGCGGGCGCGGGTGGCCTGGTACTATTTCATCGGCGGACTGACGCAGCAGGAGATCGCGCGCAAGTTTGAGATCACACGGACACGCGTCAACCGCATCGTCGGGCAGCTCCGCGCCGAAGGTTCGGTCCGGACCGAAATCAAGCTGCCTCTCGTCGGCTGCATCGAGCTTGAGAACAAGCTGGAAAGCCGGTTCGGCCTGCGGTCCGCACGGGTCGTGCCCTATCTCGAGGATGGCAACGAGCAGCAAAGGGTGATCGGTGAAACTGCCGGAGAACTCTTGGATTCGCTTCTCGAGGACGGAACCCGGCTTGGCGTTGGCTGGGGGCGCACCCTCGCCGCTGCCTTGCCGCGCATATCTCCCCGAAATCAGTCCAGTGGCTGGGTAGCGACCTTGATGGGCGGCATGACCCAGGGGCTGGGCACCACGACATTCGAGCTGGCCACCGCCTTCGCCAAGGTCCTCGGAGCGGAGTGCTTTTATCTGGCGGTGCCGATCTATCTGCCGACCGCCGATAGCCGGCTGTTGCTGGAGGGGCACTACGGCATTGCCGATGTTCTGGCCCGCATCAAGCAGCATATGGATATCGCCTTCGTATCCTGCGGCGACATGTCCCAGCGGTCCCAGCTGGTGGGAACGCGGGTGGTGTCCGAACACCTCGACTCGCTCCTCTCGGCGGGGGCGGTCGGTGATCTGCTGGGCCTGTTCATTGACGAAAATGGCCGGCCGGTGAAGCACGTGCTCAACGAGCGGCTGATGGCGCTGGACCTTGAAGACCTGAGAGGCGTTCACCAATCCATTCTCGCATCCGGCGGCGTTCACAAGATGCCGATCATCCGGGCCGTATTGCGCGCCGGCTATGTCAAGCATCTGGTGACCGACGAGCGTTGCGCGGATCTGTTGTTGCGTTCAGTCTGAGGGAAGCCATGCCGGATGGAGTGATCGCCGTTGACGTCGGCTCGCGTCAGGTCCGGGCCGGACTATTCGGTCTCGACGGAACGCTGGTAGCGCATGCCCGGCGGGATATCACGCTCGGCCAGCACAGCAGTGCCATGGCAACCTACCGGATGGAAGAGATCTGGGCGGCGGCTTGCAGTACCGCCGCCGATTGTGGCGCGCAGGCCGACGCCCACGGCATGGCCGTCACCGGTATCGCCTTCGACGCGACGTCGTCTCTTTACATCGAGAACGCCGGCGCACCGATCGACGCCGGGCAAGGGGACGTCTTCGGCTGGATGGATCATCGCGCCCAGCAAGAGGCGGCCGAGATTACCGCCACGGGCCACCCCTATTTTCAGTTCTTCGGCGGGGCAATTTCGCCGGAAATCCACCTGCCGAAAATTGTCTGGTACACGCGTCACCGATCCGACGGCGACAACGGTCCCGTTCATTTTCGCGACGTCTGCGACGAACTGGCCGGCCGCGCCTCGGGGGAAGACGTCCGATCGAAGTCGGCGCTGGTCTGCAAGTGGCCCTACATTCCGTCTCAGGATGATCCCTGGTGCCGGGATCTGCTCGAAGCCCTCGGGCTTGGCGAGCACGACGGTCTGGATTTTCTCGAAAGCACGGTGCGCGACCTTGGCTGCGTCCACGGTCGCATCACCGCCGCAGCGTCACGCCAGCTGGGCCTGCCCGAAGGCGTGGTGGTGGGGATCGGAGCGATCGACGCCGAAGCCGGCGTGCTCGGCAACGTCGGCGCGGATCCTGACGCGGTCATCGGCCGGACGCTGCTGATGACCGGCGGAACCTCGACGAACTTCATGGCCTTCTCGGCCGATCCGCGCTTCATTCCCGGCGTCTGGGGGCCGTTTCGCGATGCCGTCTTCCCCGGCCTCTGGATGCACGAGGGCGGGCAGAGCTGGTCCGGCGGCGCGCTCGATGCCGTGCTAAGGCAGCATCCGGCAAGTCCGGGCGAGCCGACGGCCGACAATCATCGCCGGACCGCCGCCGACATTCTGGCGCTGCTTGCCGAGGAGGGACGGCTGTTTGCGGCACAGAAGCATCTGGTGCCCGACTGGCTCGGCAATCGCGCGCCGCTCAACGACAGCCGGGTGCGGACGATCATGACCGGCCTCGGACAGGAACTCGATTACCGGGCGTTCCTGGAAAGCTACTACGCGACCGCTCGCGGGCTTGCGCTTCAGATGCGGCAGGTCGTCGATCACCTCAACGCCCATGGCTACGCGATCGACACCATCCATCTGTCCGGTGGGCACAGACACAATCCGTTGCTGGTCCAGCTTTATGCCGACTGCTTCGATGGCCGGTTCTATCTTTGCGAAGCGCCCGAACCGGTGCTGGCCGGTACGGCGATGATTGCCGCCGTGGCGGCCGGTCACTATCCGACCTTGCGCGCCGCCGCCGCCAGGATGTCGACGAAAACCAGGCTAGTGGAGAGGGATGCCGCCCGCGCCGCCCAACTCGACGCCGACTACAAGGTGTATCTGCGTCTCTACGACGTAAGGAATGAGATTTTTCAGTCCTGTCTTCCAACATGATGACAAGACATCGGCCGGCGTCGCAGGCCCGTATGGCCGGACTATTCCAGATTGGTGTGATTGGCGCGCATGGCCTCGGGCGAAATATCGAGATAGGTGCGCAGTTTCAGGATCATCACTTCGAACAGCACGAACTGCGCGCCCTCGTAGAGCGATCCCATCGGCAGCACCGAGGCGGCGGCGCCATGGTCGTTGGCCATGGTTTGGGCGGGCAGCGTCAGGACGAGATCGGCTTCCCTCGCGCATCGACCGTCCGGTTGGGCGGTGATGAGCAGGGTCTCAGCGCCGGCCGCCTTGGCGACCCCCATCAGGGCTTCCACCGTGGAGAAGAACCCCGGCCCGGCCGAGACGATCAGCAGATCGCCATGGCCGATGGGCGGCGTGGTCATGTCCCCGACCATGGCGGCGCGACAGCCGAGATGGAAGAGGCGCATGCAGAGCCCCTTGATCTGCAGCCCCTCGCGGCCGACGCCGTAAAGCGCAATCCGCTTTGCCGCAGCAATCTTCCGGACCGCGCAATCGACTTCGGCGTCATCCAGGCGCTCGAATACCCGTTCGAGATCGGTAATGGCATCACGATAGAGAGTGGTCATTTGCGAATTCCGCAGTTTCAACGCATGGCCGACGGCTTGGACTCACGAACCGGGCGTCATCTCGCAAGAGGGGGGGCATCGGCGCCGAGGGACGCCTGCTGACGCCGAATGGCCAGCGTCGTCAGATGGCGGATGACGATGCGGCGGAAGAAGAAATTCAGCGCCATGAACACCAGGAGCAGCGCGCCCCAGATCATCTTCTTGGCAAAGGGCGACAGGCTGGCGATGGTGAACGCGTTCTCGACGCACTGCAGCAGGAGGACCGTCGGCAGAATGTTCAGCAGCCGGCCGCGGCCGCCATAGGGATCCATGCCGGCCAGTACCGCCACCAGGATGGCTTGCAGCTGAAAGGCGTCGCCGAAGCCAACCTTCATGGAGTTGAAGCGTGCCAGCATGATCAATCCGGCAAGCGAAGCCAGGGCGCCGCAGACGGTGTAGGAGATCAAAATGGTGCTTTCGAGCCGGAGACCGCCGAACAGGGCGGCTACCTTGTTCTCGCCGTACAGATAGAGGCTCTTGCCGAAGACGGAGTTGTTCACGATGAAGGAGATGACGACGAACACCACGAGGACCAGGCAGAACGACGTGGGGATGACGCCGAAGAGGCTGGACGACACGACGTTGACGTAGGTCTCTGGCATGCCGGTGATGCCGGCGCCGCCGGTCAGGCCGGTGCCGAAGCCGGCGAACACCATCATCGAGCCGAGGGTGGTCAAGAGCGGCGGGATGCCGAAGCGGACGATGATGATGCCGTTCAGCAGACCGGCGCAGACGCCGACGGCGAGCGCCACCAGGCAGGCGAGCCCGATCGCCGCGTCCGGGCCGAGGGCGGCCAGCACCGGTTCGGAGGTCATCAGCCGGGCGGCGAAAATGCCAGCGAGGTTGGCGACGGCGATGATCGACAGATCGATGCCGCCCGACACCATGGACAGTCCCATGGCCAGGGACAGCAGGGCGAACTCCGGCGTCTGCTGGAGAACCGAGATCAGATTGGTCGGGTTGAAGAACGCCGTTCCCAGAGAGAGGAAGATGAGAGCCAGCACGCAGGCGATCATCGCGTACAGGACGCTTTGGCTGAGGCCTTCCTCATCCATACGGGCTGGGAGGAACCGGCGCCAACTGGCGCCGAAGGGCGACGAGCTGTTGTATTCGCCATCCATCGTGGCGCTCTCCCTAAACGTTCTCGAAGTTGAGCTGGCGAAGATTTCGCATCTTCGCGCGGTAGTGCGAGATGGAAGCGATGAGCACCAGCGCACAGCCGATGAAGAACCGGTTCCACGAGGCGGAAAGGCCAATGGTGACCAATGTGTTGTTGAGAAGGGTGACGAGGGTCATGCCGAGCAGCACGCCGGAGACCGACCCGGCGCCGCCACTGAGCTTGGCGCCACCGATCACCACGGCAGCAAGAACGATCAACTCGTTGCCCACCAAGGTGACCGGATCGACCAGACGGATGTCGGAGACCATCATCACGCCCATCAGCCCGGCAAGCGCACCGGCGTAGGCGTAGATGACCAGATTGACCTTGAGCAGATTGACGCCGCAGCGCAGCGCGGCCAGCCGGTTGGAACCGATCGCGTAAGTAGCGCGGCCTATGGCGGTCCGATTGAGCAGGTACCAAGTGGCAATGACGGCAAGGACCAGCGGCACGACGAACACCGACAGTCCGACGTACCCCGGTCCGTCAGGAAACTCGAACAGAACATCGGTGCCGAAGTAGCGCAGGGACACCGGCATGTTGCCGGCGGTGATGGGGCGGGCGTCGAGGAAGACCATCAGGACGCCCTGGATGACGCCCTGCATGGCCAGCGTGGTGATCAGTGTCGGCAGGGAAAACAGCGAGATGATCAGGCCGTTGATGGCGCCGACGAACGCCCCGAGCGCCATCGCCACCACCAGGGCGAAGACCAGACTGTCGAGGCCGGTCCATTTGGTAATCATCGTCGCGACGTAGGCCGACAGGATGGCGTTGGCCAGGAACGACACGTCGATGCCGCCGGACACCATGACCACCAGCACACCGAGAGCGACGACCGTCCAGGCCGCGCCGCTGCGGATCAGGTCGAACAGGGTAGCCAGCGACAGGAAGTCGGGCGAGCGCAAGGCGACCATGATGACATAGACGATGATGAGGAAGGCCAGCAGCGACAACCCGCTCTGATGTCCGATCCCTTGCCCCAGGAGGCGGGGCAGCAGCCCGGTCTTGTTCGTCTCGCCGGTCTCGGTTGTCTTACCGTTACCCTGTGGCATCATGTTAACACCTTGTTCGTTCTTATCTTTTATCGCGTATCGACAGCGAATGCCGGGAGAGGGCGGCCATGCGTCGCTCAGCTCGCCTGGCGAAGCTCGCCGGACAGCGCTTCGACGGTCAGCGTCTCGCCGGAGAACTCGGCGACCAGCCTGCCGGCCTGCATCATGAAAACCCGGTTGCAGCTCATGACGAGTTCTTCGAGGTCGTCGGAGATCATGATGACGCCGCGCCCCTGGTGGGCCAACTGGCGGACTATGTCGTGGATCTCCATCTTGGAGCCGACGTCGATACCGGCGGTCGGATTGTCGAGGATCAGGATATTGGGATCGGCGGCGAGCCACTTGGCCAGCACGACTTTCTGCTGGTTGCCTCCCGACAGGCTTTGAACCGGCTCCTCGCCCGATGGCGTCTTCACCCGCACCTTGCGGATCCAGGTGTCGCCGATGTCGCGTTCCTTTGCCTGCGACAGCAGGCCGAACCGCCCCTTGCTGCGCTCGAATATCGAGGAGGCGATATTCGTCATGATGGCCTTGCGGGCGAACAGCCCCTGGCCGTGCCGATCCTCCGACACCAGGGCGATGCCGTTGCCGATCGCCTCGCGGGGGGAACGGGGCCTGAGCTGCCGCCCCGCCAGGGTTATCTTGCCGGCGTCGGCCGGATTGAGGCCGAACAACGTCAAGGCGATCTCGGTGCGTCCCGATCCGGTCAGACCGGCGAAGCCGACGATCTCGCCCGGCCGCAGCGAGAATGAGACGTCGTGGTACTGGTCGCGGCGGCACAGGTTCTCGACGACGAGCAGGGGGGCGGCAGCCCGATCGAATTCCTGGGGCGCCTTGTCGCCCTTGAACTCGATGCCGGTCATCAGATAGCTGAGCCGCGTGGTGGTCAGTTCGGCGGGGGCGTACTCGCCGATTTTCCGACCGTCTCGCAGCACATAGAAACGATCGGCGATCTCGAACAGCTCATCGAGTTTGTGGCTGATGAAGATGATCGCCATGCCTCGGCTCTTCAGGCGGTGCACCATGCTCAGCAACTGGGCGACATCCCGGCTTGGCAGGGCGGTCGTCGGCTCGTCCATGACCAGCAGGCGACAGTCCTGCGTCAGGGCGCGAGCGATGGCGGCCGTCTGCCGCGCGCCGATCGGCAGGTCGCCCAGCCGTGCGTGCAGCGGCAGATCGGCGCCGAGTTCGTTGAGCGCCTTCACGGCGATCCGATCCACCTCGCTCCAGTTGATCCAGCCGCGGTGTTGGGATTGCACGACGTGGAAGGCGATGTTCTCCGCCACGGTCAGGTCGGTGAAGATGGACAGATCCTGGTAGATGATCTCGATGCCGAGCGCCATCGACTGCGCCGGCGTCAGCCTGTCGAAGGCGCGACCCTGCCAGATGATGCGGCCGCTGTCCGGGGTCTCTCCGCCGGCGATGCATTTCATCAGCGTCGATTTGCCCGACCCGTTGGCGCCAGCCAGACAGAGGACCTGCCCGGCCTCGATGGTCATATCCACGGCATCGAGAGCCTGGGTGCCGATGTAGCGCTTGCTCAGCCCCTCAAGACGTAGCAGTTCCATTCTTTGCATGTCTCCAACGAGTCCGGACAGGCCGGGCTGTGCTCCGAACGCGCCGCCGGCGGCCGTCGATGTTCCGAACGAAGCCGTACATTCGGAGCCCGCCGCAAAACTCCGCCGGGTCGGGCATCTGGCGTCAAGTTCCGCGCATCAGGCCTTGCGAACCTCAAGTCCACTCCGCGCCGATTCCCGAACTCATCGCTGGCTGCCCGATACCAGCATGTTTCGTACCGGTCTCCCAGACAGGACTCGCCCCCGAAAGCCGGGAGCGAGACTCAAAGTTCACTTCGGGAACGTGCCTGGCTTGTTGTTTTTATTATGCGGAAAGCGGTCCAGTTTGACGATTATCAAGTACCCGTCCGCGGGCTACATCAGAACTTGTATTCCTGATAGTTGTCCTTGGTCAGAACCAGCGTCGCATTGCCGTAGACGACACCGTTCTCGACGGTCACCTTCTCGTAGCCGGGCCGCTTGAGGTCGATACCCGCCTCGATCGGCTCGCCCTTCAGCGTCTTCAAGGCAACATAGGCGGCGGCGTAGCCGGCATCGGCGGGGCGCCAGCACTGGGCTTCGGCCTGGTAGCCTTCTTCCAAGTAGACGCCGTTGATGCTCGGCAGACCGAGGCCGACCACCTTGATGTCCTTGCGGCGCAGCTTCTCGACGGCGAGGGCGGCCATCGACGAACCGGAGACCGAGCAGCCGAAGAAGCCCTTCAGGCTGGGGTACTTCTTGATCGTCTCGTTGACCTTGTCGAGAGCGGTCTTCTCGTCGTTGTTGTCCTCGAGCGGCTCGGACAGGACGAACTCGAGCTTGGGGTAGTTCTTCTTGGCGTATTCGAGGCCCGCCTTGAACCACTGCATGTGGGTTTCCATGGTCAGCGCGCCGACGATGCCGGCATACTGGCCCTCGCCATCCATGGCCTTGGCAAGCTTTTCGAACATCAGGGCGCCGAAGTCTTCGTTCTTGAAGGCTTCCACGTCGTAGTTGGAGACGCCGGCCAGGCTCTGGGCCTCATGGCTGATGACGATGATGCCGGCCTTGCGCGCTTTCTCTAGGATCGGCTTGATCGACTGGGGATCGTTGGGCACCACCAGGATGGCGTCGACGTGCTTGGCGATCAGGCTCTCGACCATCTGGGCCTGTTTGGCCGGGTCACCGGTCTCCGGCGCGATCTGGTAGGCGTTGACACCGAAATCGGCGGCGAATTGCTCGACGCCCTTTCGCATGTCGTCAAACCAGGAGATGCCCTCCTGCTTGGCACACATGACGATTTCGAACTTCTTCCCGGACTCGGCGCCAAAGGCGACGCGCCCAGCCGATCCCAGAGCCAGCATACCGGCTCCACCAACGAGGACGGCTCTTCTCGTAATCATCTCAGTTCCTCCCTCTGCACATATGTGCCGCGAAAAACACATATGTGTTACGCCCGCGCGGCGGAGGGTGTCAAGGGGGTGTCCTGCGTCTCGGCATGATGCTTACGGACCTGCCTTTGGGGCGAGAGAGGAGGGCGACGAGCGCCTGATGAAGGACGTCTCGTGAAGCAGGGGCAACTCTTGCCGCCATCATTGGGCGCAGCGGTGCCGGCATCGCACTGTTCTGGCCGATCCACGGGGAGGGCGGTCGCCGACGCGGCCCAGTATCCGCATCGACGGCGTCGCTCGCCATGACGAGAACGGCAACTCTACCGACAGGCAAGTTCGATCACCGCCGACGCCAGACACGAGCGGCTTCGACGACAGCCGGTCTAGCTTGTCGATGCCAGCATCTCGTCATCGCGAAGGCGTAGGGGCGTTATTCCCGGAGATGGGCTGCTTTGTCAGCAAGGTTTTAGAAGCGAGAGCATGTCCGATAAGCTTGAGAACTGGCGACGCATCGCAACTCTTCAAGTCTGCTGCGCGCATGGCTTTTTTTTGGCTGGTGGCATCGCAGCCCTGGTGGCGCAAGCGTGGTGATGACTGGTCTATAAGCCTGAGACAATAGGACTGCCGCAACGAGGTTCCTGCTCCCAATCGGCGGACTATCCCGGCTTTTCCGTCATGTCTCCGGTTCCTCGCCGCCGCAGCCGGCGTCGGCGAGGCGGTCGCGCAGGGCGACGAGGCGTTCACGGAGATCGGCGATCTCCTCCCAGCCGGCGCCCATGGCGCAGCCGAGGTCGAGCGGAATCCGCGCCGCCTTCTCCGACAGCGCCCGCCCCTCGCTTGTGAGGGCGACGATCACCTGCCGCTCGTCGCGGCTGCCTCGCTGGCGGCTGACGTAGCCGGTCGCCTCGAGCCGCTTCAGAAGCGGCGTCAGCGTGCCGGAATCGAGCCGCAGGCGGCCGCCGATCTCCTTCACCGTCTGGCCGTCGGCCTCCCACAGCACCAGCATCACCAGATACTGCGGGTAGGTAAGGCCGAGCGGTTCGAGCAGCGGCCGGTAGGCGCGGTTGAGGGCGTGGGCGAAGGAATAGGCGGCGAAGCAGAGCTGGTCGGAGAGTTTCGGGGCGCTGTTCATGTCGGTGCGGTGCTGGAACCTTTCGGCGCGGCCGGCGTTGGTAGGGCAAGTATACGGGAGCAGCGGCATTTCCCCAGTGGAAATCGGTGTCGATCACGGCAATGTGAATTGTGCGAAATTCAATTGCGCGCAATCAATATGGGCAACGGAACAGCAACAGGCGAGGAAGCCATGAAAGTTCTCTACACTGCCCATGCCCATACCCTCGGCGGCCGCACCGGCCATTCGGAAACCGACGACGGCCGCCTGAAGGTCGACCTGTCGACCCCGAAGGAACTGGGCGGCGACAGCGGCGCCGGCACCAATCCCGAGCAGCTTTTCGCGGCCGGCTATTCGGCCTGCTTCATGGGCGCGCTGAAGTTCGTGGCCGGCAAGGAGAAGGTGAGCATTCCGGCCGATGCCTCGATCGACGCCCACATCGGCATCGGCGCCCGCGACGATGGCGGCGGTTTCGGCATCACTGCCAAGCTGGAAATCAAGGTGCCCGGCGTCGACCGCGCCGTGGTCGAGGATCTGGTCCAGAAGGCGGACGTCGTCTGCCCCTACAGCCACGCGACGCGTGGCAACATCGAGAAGACGCTGGTCGTGCTCTGAGGCGGGTTGCCCCTCCCCCGTTCCCGCCCTTTGACCGACCACCGACGCGCCGGGTACCTTCGCCCGGCGCGTCGTCTTTTTGGGGGAGCGTCCGGCTGAATCCTTGGGCAGATGCCGGCAAAGCGGGCTGCGGGAGACGACGGCAGGCCGCGTAACCGGGCCTCAAGGGCTGGCACACTTCCTGCTTTTTCCATTGCGAGTGGGCCGACAAGGCGCACCTTCCAGGGGAACCGGCCCGACAACAGGGCCAGCTTGTCGCCGCCGGCTGCCGCTGCCTTTCAGGGCAACGGTGTCCGGCGGCGAAACCTTTTTGGGCGTCCCGTTCGCCGGTCCGGAAAAAGCTGATTGCCGATGGCGACATTCCGGCAATGAAAATCCGGCTGGGAACAGAGTTTGGCACGGTGGTTCTTCTTGTCGGACGCCGGCGATGAAATACTCTAGAGATGACGCTTCTCGTTGACCGATCAGGACGGCCCGACATGACCGAGCGCGACGCCCGCGCGCCCCTCCGTACCTTTCCGGCCCGCATGCAGCCGCTGGCCCGGCTGCCGCTGTTCATCGATCTCACGGGGCGGCGCGTCGTCGTCGCCGGCGCGTCGGAGGCGGTGGCCTGGAAGGCGGAGCTGTTCTCGGCGGCCGGCGGCGATGTCGCGGTGTTCGCCGAGACGCCGGATGCCGAGCTTCTCGCCGTCATAGAGCGCGGCACGCCACCCGGCCGGCTGACGCTCAACCGTCGCGCCTGGACGGCGGCCGACCTCGACGGCGCGGCGCTGGCCGTGCTCGATGCCGATGATACGGCCGAGATCGAGGCCTTCCGTGCCGCCGGCCACGCCGCCGGGGCGCTGGTCAACATCATCGACAAGCCCGACGTCTGCGACGTGCTGTTCGGCTCGATCGTCAACCGCTCGCCGGTGGTGGTCGGCATCTCCACCGATGGCGCCGCACCGGTGATGGGGCAGGCGATCCGCCGCCGCATCGAGACGCTGCTGCCGCCGGCCATTTCTGCCTGGGGCGCGCTGGCCGTCCGCATCCGCGACGCCGTCACCACCCGTCTCGCACCCGGCGCGGCACGGCGCATCTTCTGGGAGCGCTTCGCCGAGCGGGCCTTCGGACCGGCTCCGGACAACGGCGAGGCCGAGCGGCTGATCGCCGAGGCGGATGGAGCGGGGCGCGCCGCCGAGGCGGCGGGCCGGGTGATCCTGGTCGGCGCCGGACCGGGCGAGCCGGAACTCCTGACGCTCAAGGCGGTGCGGGCGCTGCAATCGGCCGACGTGGTGCTCTACGACGATCTCGTCTCGGCCGACGTCTTGGAGCTGGCCCGCCGCGAGGCGCGGCGCGTCGTCGTCGGCAAGCGCGGCGGCCGCGCCTCCTGCCGGCAGGAGGACATCAACGAGCTGATGGTCGGTCTGGCGCGGGGCGGCGAGCGCGTCGTCCGTCTCAAGGCCGGCGACCCCATGGTGTTCGGCCGGGCCGGCGAGGAGATCGACCGGCTGAGGGCCGAGGGCATCCCGGTGGAGGTGGTGCCGGGCATCTCGGCCGGCATCGCGCTCGCCGCGGCGCTCGGCGCCTCGCTCACCCACCGCGACGCCGCCCATTCGCTGCGCTTCGTCACCGGCCACGCCAAGAGCGGCGAACTCGACGACGGGCTCGACTGGCGCGGCCTTGCCGATCCCGACACCACGCTGGTGGTCTACATGGGCGGCCGCACCGCCGGCCGCCTGGCTGCCCGGCTGATCGCCGAAGGGCTTTCCGGCGAGACGCCGGTGGTGTTCGGCTTCGGCGTCGGCCAGCCGGGCCAGCGCATCGAGCGCCACCGCCTCGCCGACCTCGTCGTCTTCGGTTCGGTACCGACCGCGGAGCCGCTGGTGATCGGCATCGGCAGGGTGTTCGCGACCGGCGGCAGCTGATTTCCATCGCCTTGCCGCCGCCAGGAGTGCTAGGTGTCGTCCGAATTCTTCACGGACGGATGGCATGGACAAGACGATCATCACCATTCCCGGCGATCTGCCGGGCCTTAGCTATTCCCTGACGGTGCTGCGCTTTTCGGGCTCCGACCCGTCGGCGCCCACCGTCTATCTCCAGGCGGCGCTGCATGGCAACGAGCTGCCGGGCGTCGCGGCGCTGCACGTGCTGATACCCAGGCTCAAGGCGGCCGAGGCCGAGGGGCGGCTCCGGGGCTCGGTCACCGTGGTACCCTTCGCCAACCCGATCGGCCTCAACCAGTTCCAGTGGGACGACCATCAGGGCCGCTTCTTCTACGGCAACCGCGTCAACTTCAACCGCGCCTTCGCGCTGCTCGACCGGCCCGACCCGGCGCTGCTGACCGATGATGCCGACGGCGTCTCCTGCGATCGCCGTCTGAAGGCGATCCTGCAGAAGCTGTCGCTCGACGCCGACCTGGTGCTCGACCTGCACTGCGACAACGAGGGGCCGAACTATCTCTACATGCCCTCGGAGCTGTGGCCGCACAGCGCCGACCTCGCGGCGGCGCTTGACGCTCCCGCCGTGCTGACCTTCGAGGGCGGCACCGACGCCTCCTTCGACGAAGCGGCCTTCCGGCCGCATCTGGCGGCGGGGAATTTCGAGAAGCGCGTCGTCGCCACCGTCGAATTGAAGGGCATTCACGATGTCGGGCCGGAGACGGCGCGGCGGGACGGCGACGGCCTCTACCGTTTCCTGGTGGGGCGAGGGGTGATCGACGATGCGGCCGAGGCGCCGGTCGGGCCGTTCGCCGGCAAGGGCGTGCCGCAATCCTATGTCGAGATGGTCAGAGCGCCGGTCGGCGGCATGGTCTTCTTCCACGTCAAGCCGGGCGACACGGTGACGGCCGGGCAACTGGTGGCCGAACTGATCCCGGC
>LUYO01000130.1:0-28773 GCA_001603295.1 Rhodobacterales bacterium Alpha_02 | reverse complement strand
GCTCAACGACCATGCCGCCGGTCGCGCTGTCGCCGATCGGCTCGGTCTCACACCGGTCGCGGTGGACGCCGCGCCGTTCGCCGAGATCGCCGATTTGACCGACAGCGACGTCTGGCTGTCTCTAAGGCTCGACGACGTCGCGGCGATCTTCATCGAGACGCCCGAACTGTTCCCGCCCGCCCTGCGGCCTCGCCTGTCCCGCGCCCTCGGCTACCCGGCTGGCGGACTGGTCCGCTTGCAGCGTCGGCTCGACGGCTTGAAGCGGCGGGTGGAGACAGCCTTCGCTGCTGCCAACCTGCTGCTCGCACCGACCGAAGCGCAACTCGCCGGTTTCGTCAATGCCTGCGGCCTCGCCGCCGTCGCCCTGCCGGACGGCACGGCGCTGGTCGGCCCAGGCGGCAGCGACGACCGGCTGGCCGATGCAGCCGCAATTCTCGCCGAAATGCGCATCGCTCCACCGGTTGACATCGCGACGGCATGGCCGTTGGCTCGGCCCTGAGACGATCGCCGGTACAAGACCACTCCAAGGAGACTGAAGTGTCCGCGAACACGCCCAACATGCCCACTTCGCTGCCCACCGATCCCTGGCGTCTGGTCGAAACCGCCTGGGAGCCCGGCGCCAACCTGTTGCGCGAGACGCTGTTCGCGCTCGGCAACGGCCATATCGGCACCCGCGGCAGCCATGACGAGACCTGGCGCGGCGACGCCGAGGCCAGCATGGAAGGCACCTACGTCAACGGCTTCTACGACACCGAGGCGATCCGCTATCCCGAGAACGCCTACGGCTTCGCCCGCGTCAACGAGTTCATGCTGAACCTGCCCAATGCCAAGGGCGTCGAGATCGGCATCGACGGCGAGCGCTTCAACCTCGCCACCGGCACCATCCTCGCCTATGAGCGCAGTCTCGACTTCCGCGAGGGCGTGCTGGTGCGCAGCGTCGACTGGAAGTCGCCGGCCGGCCGGCGGCTGCGTATCGTCTCGAAGCGTCTGGTCAGCCTCGCCCACAGCGCCATCCTCGCCCAACAGGTGACGGTGACGCCGCTCGACGCCGATGCGACGATCGAGTTCACCGCCACCATCGACAGCGCCGTGCGCGGGGGAGGGGAGAGCTTCGACCCGCGCCTCGGCTCCGGCGCCTCGGCTCGGGCGCTCACCACCGTCGAGTCTTCCGTCGAACCGGGCCGGGCGGTGCTGGTCTGCCGCACCCGCCACAGCGGCCTGACGCTGCGCGTCGAGACGCTGGCCTCGGTGGCCGGCGCCGCGAGCACGGCCGACGAGGCGGATGGTATCCTCGCCCAGCGCTTCCGCGTCGCCGCCAGGGCCGGCGAAGCGGTGACGCTCGAGAAGATCACCGCCATCGTCACCAGCCGCGACGCGCCGGCCGAGGCGCTGGCCGGCCGCGCCGCCGAGGCGCTGGAGGCAGCGCGCGCCCTTGGCTTCGAGGGGCTGGCCGCCGAGCAGCGCGCCCGCCTCGCCGTCTTCTGGGACAAGGCCGACATCGAGATCGAGGGCGACGACGCCCTGTCGCAGGGCCTGCACTTCAATCTCTACCACCTCTATCAGGCGATCGGCCGCGACGGCCGCACCAACATCGCCGCCAAGGGCCTGACCGGCGAGGGCTACGAGGGCCATTCCTTCTGGGACACCGAGATCTACGTGTTGCCGGTGTTCCTGCGCACCATGCCGGAACTGGCCCGCGCCGTGCTCTGCCACCGCATCGGCTATCTCGACAAGGCGCGGGCCCGCGCCCTCGATCTCGGCCACGCCCATGGCGCGCTCTATCCCTGGCGGACCATCACCGGCGAGGAATGCTCGGCCTATTTCCCGGCGGGAACGGCGCAATACCACATCAACGCCGACATCGCCTTCGCCATCAAGCAGTATGTCGAGACGACCGGCGACGCCTCGCTGCTCGCCGATGGCGCGGCGGAACTGGTGTTCGAGACGGCGCGCGTCTGGGCCGATCTCGCTCATCCGGTTGACGGCAGTTATCGCATCGACGAGGTGACCGGGCCGGACGAATACACCGCCCTCGTCAACAACAACTTCTACACCAACGTGATGGCCAAGACCCATCTCGCCTTCGCCGCCGAGATCGCCGGGCGGCTCGGCCGCGAGGCGCCGGAGGTCTTCGCGTCGCTGTCGCGCAAGCTCGGCCTCGACGCCGGCGAGATCGACCACTGGTCCGACGTTTCCGACAGTCTGCTGCTGCCCTATGACGCGGCGCGCGGCATCCACGCCCAGGACGACGCCTTCCTCAACCGCAAGGTCTGGGACTTCGCCGGCACGCCGGCCGGCAACTACCCGCTGCTGCTGCACTATCATCCGCTGGTCATCTACCGCCATCAGGTCTGCAAGCAGGCCGACGTGCTGCTCGCCCTGTTCCTGCGCGGCGACCTGTTCGCCAAGGCGGTGAAGCGGCGCGACTTCGATTACTACGAGCCCATCACCACCCACGATTCCTCGCTGTCCACCTGCATCCACTCGATCATCGCTGCCGAGGTTGGCCTCCGCGAGCGCGCCTATGGCTTCTTCATGGATGCCGCCCGCATGGACATCGACAACACCCACGGCAACACCTTCCACGGCGTGCACACCGCGGCGATGGGCGGCACCTGGATGAGCGTCGTGCACGGCTTCGCCGGCCTCCGGGCCGTCAACGGCGAACTGCATTTCGCCCCGTATCTGCCCGACGGCTGGCGGCGCTATCGCTTCCGCCTGGTCGATCACGGCCGCACGCTGGAGATCGCCGTCTCGGCGGCCCGCGTCGAGTTCCGCCTTTTGGGCGGCGAGGCGATCCGCCTCTTCCATCGCGGCGAGCCGATCGACCTGTCGCCGACTGAGACGGTGCGCGTCGCGCCGCTGCCGCCGGCCTTCGCGCGGAAGCCGTTCAAGGCCGTGGTGTTCGATCTCGACGGCGTCATCACCGACACCGCCCGCTTCCACCATCTCGCCTGGAAGCGGCTGGCCGACACGCTGGGCATCGGCTTCGACGATGAGCTGGCCGAGAGCCTGAAGGGCATCGACCGCCGCATGTCGCTGACGATGATCCTGGAGAAGGGCGGCGTCACGCTGGAGCCGGCCGAGTTCGATCGCCTCGCCGACATGAAGAACGTCTGGTACAAGGAACTGATCGGCACCATGACGCGCGACGACCTGCTGCCCGGCGCCCTGGAGACGCTCGAGGCGGTGCGCGCCGCCGGCCTCAAGGTCGGCCTCGCCTCGGTCAGCCAGAACGCCCCGGCCATCCTGGAACGGCTCGGCATCGCCGACCTGTTCGACGCGGTGGTCGATGCGCGGCTCCTGAAGCGCGGCAAGCCCGATCCGGAAATCTTCCTGAAGGCGGCGGCGCAGCTTGGCGTCGAGCCGGCCGACTGCCTCGGCGTCGAGGACGCGGTAGCCGGGGTCGCCTCGATCAAGGGCGCTGGCATGGCGGCGCTGGGCATCGGCCGTCCCTCGGTACTGACCGAGGCCGACGCGGTGATCCCCGGCCTCGACGACTTCGTGCTCGACGATTACCTCGCCTGAGAACGGGTTTCGGGGCGCGCATTGACGAAAGGCAAGAGTTGAGGCTCAATCCCCGTGCATTCGGGCTCACGGTGTTCCGGCTCGACGCCGGGCGGCGCCGCTCGGATGGACGAGATCCTCCGCCGGGGCGAGGGGACGCCACTTGAGCAATTCCGGGAAAAGTGTGATCGCTTCTCCGTCGGAATTGCCCGAAACCAGGAAGCCGGAGCGTTTCCATGAAACAACGCTCCGGCGACGAAAGTGTCTTGATGAAATGGACGACGTGGTCCTCGTTGATGTCCCCAGCTCCCAGCCCGAAGACCTCCGCCACGGCATGCCCGCCGGTCTTGGCACGCGGCTGAAGCTGGCGCGCCAGACGCGCGGCATGACGCTGAAGGCACTGGCCGAGGCGGCGAGCTGCTCGGAGAGCCTGCTGTCGAAGATCGAGAACGGCAAGGCGTCGCCGTCGCTGCCGATGCTCCACCGCATCATCAAGGTGCTCGACAAGAACATCGGCTGGTTCTTCGAGGAGTCGCACGGCGAGGAGGGCATGATCTTCCGCGCCGGCACGCGGCCGGTGCTGACACTCGATCCCTTGCGTCGCGGCAAGGGCATCGCGCTCGAGCGGATCATCCCCTATTCGCCCGGCCATCTCCTCCAGTGCAACATCCACCACGTCGAGGTGGGCGGCGAGAGCGCCGGCCCGATCCAGCATGTCGGCGAGGAAGTCGGCTACGTCATTGCCGGCGAGGTGGAACTGATCGTCGACAACCGCCGCTTCCACCTGTCGGAAGGCGACGCCTTCGTCTTCAACTCCGAGCTGCCGCACCACTATCGCAACGCCGGCGACACGCGGGCCAGCATCTTCTGGGTCAACACGCCGGCGACGTTCTAGCGCCTCCCGGCGTTCTTTCCTCTTGCGCCGCGGACCGGCGCCATCCGGGCCAAAACAGGGGCGGAATGCCGCCAAAGTCGCCATTCAAGCTACTTGACAGCAAATCAATGTTCTTGAATTATCGACGAGCGTGAGAAACGCCCAGCCCGAAAACGGGCGGTCCGAAAAGGGGAACCCAGATGCCTATTAGCAAGCTACTCGCGGGCTGCGCGATGGCGGCTGCCGCCGTTCTTTCCGTGTCGACGGCCTCGGCCGAGACCTTCGCGCTCGTCAACATCAATCAGCAGGCGCTGTTCTTCAACCAGATCAACGATGGCGCCACGGCGGCTGCCAAGGCGGCCGGCGTCGACCTGGTCATCTTCAACGCCAACAACGTACCGGCCGCCCAGAACGACGCCATCGAGAACTACATCACCCAGAAGGTCGACGGCATCATCCTGGTGGCCATCGACGTCAATGGCGTCAAGCCGGCCATCACCGCCGCCAAGGCGGCCGGCATTCCGGTGATCGCCATCGACGCGCAGATTCCCGACGGTGACAACGTCGCCTTCGTCGGCGTCGACAACACCAAGGCCGGCGAGGACATCGGCAAGTTCTACGCCGACTACGTCAAGGCCGAGATGGGCGGCAAGGCGACGGTCGGCGTCGTCGGCGCACTCAACTCGTTCATCCAGAACCAGCGGCTCGACGGCTTCAAGACGGCCGTGCAGGGCAGCGGCGCCGACGTCACCTTCCTCGACACCGTCGACGGCCAGAACGTCCAGGACGTGGCGCTGTCGGCCGCCGAGAACCTGATGACCGCCAATCCCTCGATGTCGACGCTCTACGCCACCGGCGAGCCGGCGCTGATCGGCGCCGTATCGGCGGTCACCGCCCAGAGCCACACCGACAGCGTCAAGGTGTTCGGCTGGGATCTGACCAAGCAGGCCGCCCAGGGCATTGAGGAAGGCTGGGTCGTCGCCGTCGTCCAGCAGGACCCGGCCGGCGAAGGCAAGGCCGCCGTCGAGGCGCTGATGACGCTGAAGAAGGGCGGTACGGTTGATCCGATCATCAACGTTCCCGTGACCATCGTCACCAAGGACAATGTCGCCGACTTCAAGTCGATGTTCCAATAAGCCGAGCCAGCACGGGCGGCGGGGCGCCGGGGTACGCAACCGAAGAGGAGCGGCCCCGCGGCGCCCCGGCCGTTTGTACGCCGGCCGGCCGCCGTTCGGGCTTGCCGGCCCGGCTTCAGGCTCGGACAATGGAGCTTCTCAGGCGAGGCGCTCCCGACTGGACTTCAGCATGACAGACAGTTCGCCCTATCGCGTCCGGATGACCGGCATTTCCAAGCGTTACCATCCCATTCAGGTGCTCGACGACGTGTCGTTGACGATGCGGCCCGGCGAGGTGCTCGGCCTGGTCGGCGACAACGGCGCCGGCAAATCGACGCTCTCCAAGGTGCTGTCCGGGGCGATCATCCCCGACGCCGGCCGCATCGAGATCGACGGCGAGGCCGTCAGCTTCGCCACCCCCGCCGATGCCCGCGCCGCCCGCGTCGAGATGGTCTATCAGGACCTCTCCCTCTGCGACACGGTCGACGTCGCCGGCAACCTGTTCCTCGGCCGCGAGCCGCGCCGCCGGCTGTTGGGCCTGCCGTTCCTCGACAAGGCCCGCATGCACGCCGAGGCGCGGGAAATGCTCGACCGCCTGGGCATCTTCATCGCCGACACCGGCCTCAAGGTCGAGAACCTCTCGGGCGGCCAGCGCCAGTCGATCGCCATCGGCCGCGCCGCTTCCTTCGATCCGCGCGTCCTGATCATGGACGAGCCGACGGCGGCGCTGGCCGTTGCCGAAGTGGAGGCGGTGCTCGACCTGATCCGCGCCGTCAGCGCCCGCGGCGTGTCGGTGATCCTGATCACCCACCGCCTGCAGGACCTGTTCCTGGTCTGCGACCGCATCCAGGTGATGTACGAGGGCCGCAACGTCGCCGAACGCCAGGTCTCCGACACCAACATCGAGGAAGTGGTCAACCTGATCGTCGGGCGCAAGTTCGCCGCCCGCTCGGCGAAAGGCGCCGACAGCGCGGGAGTGCCGGCATGAGCGACAGCACGATCAAAGGAGACGCGCCGTCGCGCCTCGTCAAGGCGAGCTGGCATGAGAAGGCGATCGCCCGTGGTGGCGTCGTCTCCATCGCCCTGTTCTTCGCCGCCGTCTGCGTCATCTTCTCGCTGGCCACCGACGCCTTCCTGACCGCCCCCAACCTCCTCAACATCGTCCGCCAGTCGGCGCCGCTCCTCATCGTCGCCTCGGCCATGACCTTCGTCATCACCACCGGCGGCATCGATCTCTCCGTCGGTTCGGTGCTGGCGCTGACCGCGACGCTGTCGGCGGTGCTGCTGCAATGGGGCGTGCCCTGGCCGCTCGTGGTACTGGGTCTCCTCTGCCTCGGCGCGCTTGTCGGCGCCGCGCAGGGCTTCTTCGTCGCCTATGAGGGCATCCCGGCCTTCATCGTCACGCTGGCCGGCCTGTCGGTGATCCGTGGCGTCGCGCTGCTGATCACCGGCGGCTACTCGATCCCCGTCGATCCGGCCAGCCCGTTCAACGTCATCGGCCGCGCCTGGTTCCTCGGCGTGCCGGTGCCGGCGCTGATCGCCGTCGCCGTGCTCGCCGTCGCCTATATCGTCTTCAACGAGACGGCCTTCGGCCGCTACGTCACCGGCGTCGGCGCCAATGCCGAGGCGGTGCGGCGGGCCGGCGTCAACACCCGCCTCGTCACGCTGTCGGTCTACGTGCTGACCGGCGCGGCGGCGGCGCTGGCCGGCATTATCCTCGCCTCGCGGCTCGGCTCGGGCTCGTCCAACTCCGGCCAGGGCTTCGAACTCGACGTCATCGCCGCCGTGGTGCTGGGCGGCACCTCGCTGTTCGGCGGCCGCGGCTCGATCGTCGGCACCATCCTCGGCGCCCTCACCGTGGCGGTGATCGCCAACGGCCTGATCCTCGCCCACCTGTCGCCCTTCCTGACGCCGATCGTCACCGGATCGATCATCCTCATCGCCATCTGGCTGAACTTCCGCCTGTTCAAGGGCGGGTCCAGGAGCCGCTGATCATGGACCATCTGTTCAAGGACAAGGCGGCGGAGCGGCTACCGATCGGCGTCCGCTCGGGCACGGCGATGACGGTGACCGGCCCGGTGCCGGTCGCCGAGCTGGGCGTCACGCTGATGCACGAGCACATCCTGCTCGACGGTGCCAAGGCCTGGCGCTGCCCTTGCGACATCGACGACGAGGGGCGCCGGGTGTCCGGGCAGCCGGTGAACATCGGCATCATCGGCGAACTCCGGATGAACCCCTATCTCAATCGCGACAACGTGTCGCTCGACGATGCCGACCTGGCGCTCGACGAACTCCAACGCTACAAGCGTTTCGGCGGCAGCACGGTGGTCGACGCCACCACCATCGGCATCGGCCGCGACCCGGAGGCGCTCGCCCGCATCGCCCGGCTGTCCGGCCTCAAGATCGTCATGGGCAGCGGCTTCTATCTCGAATTCAGCCATCCGGAGTGGCTGAAAGACATGGATGCCGAGGCGATCGCCCGCTTCATCGTCGACGACGTCGGCGGCGGCGAGACGCAGCCGGCGATCATGGCCGGCATCATCGGCGAGATCGGCGTCTCCAAGGACTTCACCGAGGCCGAGCGCAAGTCGCTGCGCGGAGCGGCGCGTGCCGCCGCCCGCACCGGCGTGCCGCTGACCATCCACCTGCCGGGCTGGGAGCGCCTTGCCCACGAGGTGCTCGATCTGGTGGAATCGGAAGGCGCCGACCTCCGCCACACCATTCTCTGCCACATGAACCCCAGTTGGGCCGACGGCGACTACCAGACCTCGCTCGCCGCCCGTGGCGCCCTCATCGAATACGACATGATCGGCATGGACTATTACTATGCCGACCAGGACGCCCAGTCGCCGTCCGACGAGGACAACGTTCGCGGCATCCTCAACCTCGTCGACAAGGGCTACGCCGACCGGCTGCTGCTGTCGCAGGACGTTTTCCTGAAGATGATGCTGACCCGTTACGGCGGCTTCGGCTACGGCTACGTGCTGCGCCACTTCGTGCCGCGCCTCAGGCGCCATGGCCTCGATGCCGCGACCATCGACCGCATCCTGATCGACAACCCGAAATCGGTGTTCTCCGCCTAGAGCATCGGACCGAGGAAAGCAAAATGACCAAGAAGATCCTGCTGGCCGGCGAATCCTGGATTTCGACCGCCACCCACATCAAGGGCTTCGACCAGTTCGCCACCGTCACCTACCACACTGGCGCCGACGAACTTCTGAAGGCGCTGAAGGGCGGGCCGTTCGACGTCACCTTCATGCCTTCGCACGAGGCGCAGCGCGACTTCCCGCAGACCATGGAGGCGATCTCGGCCTATGACGCGGTGGTGCTGTCCGACATCGGCTCGAACACGCTGCTCCTCCACCCCGACACCTGGATCAAGTCGCAGACCACGCCCAATCGCCTGAAGCTGATCCGCGACTACGTGTTGGGCGGCGGCGGCCTCCTGATGTTCGGCGGCTACTATTCCTTCCAGGGCATCAACGGCGGCGCCCGCTACCACAAGACGGCCGTCGAGGACGTGCTGCCGGTCGTCTGCCTGCCCTATGACGACCGCGTCGAGGTGCCCGAGGGCTTTGCCGCCGTGGTCACCGGCCGAACCGACCATCCGATCCTCAAGGGGCTCGGCGGCGACTGGCCGCTGCTGCTCGGCTTCAATGAAGTGGCGGTGAAGCCCGGCGCCGAGGTGCTGGCTACCGTCTCGACCGAATATGGCGCGCTGCCGCTCCTCGCCACCGGCCTCTACGGCAAGGGCCGCACCGTCGCCTGGACTTCCGACGTCGGCCCGCACTGGCTGTCGCCCGACTTCGTCGCCTGGGAAGGTTACAAGACGCTGTTCGAGCAGATGCTGGCCTGGGCGACCGGGCAGGACTGAGCGATGACGCTGCATGTCGTCGGCAACGTCTGCGTCGACACCACCTTCTATCTGGACCGCCTGCCGCGGCCCGGCGAGACGGTGAACGCATCATCGACGCAGCGCGGTGTCGGCGGCAAGGGCGCCAACCAGGCGGTGGCGGCGGCGCGTACCGGCGCGGCGGTGGCGTTCCGGGCAGCGCTCGGCCGCGATGCTGATGGGGATTTCCTCAAGGCGACGCTGGCCGCCGACCTGCCGCTCGACGGGCTCGCCGTGCTCGACGCGCCCACCGACCGCTCGTCGATCCTGGTCGACGGCCACGGCGAAAACATCATCGTCACGGCGGCCGATTGCGCCGACGCCTTCGATCCGTCGGCCGATCTGACGTCGCTCGCCAAAGGCGATCACCTGCTGATGCAGGGCAACCTTGGCGCCGACGTCACCGTCGCCTGCCTCAACGCCGCCCGCGCTCGTGGCGTCGTCACCATCCTCAACCCCAGCCCGCTCGGCGCGGCGCTGCCGGCGGCCGATGTCGTCGTCGTCAATACGGTCGAGGCCGAGGCGCTCGCCGGCCTCGCCGATCCCCCTGCGGCGGCCCGTCGCTTGTCGCGGGACGGCGAGGCGAGCGTCATCGTCACGCTCGGCGCCCGTGGCGCTCTGCTCCTTGAGCGGGGCGAGGCGAGGCTGCTGCCGGCGCCGGCGGTCGACGCCGTCGATACCAGCGGTGCCGGCGACGTCTTCGCCGGCGTGCTGTCCGGCTGTCTCGCCCGCCGCCTGCCGCTCGTCGCCGCCGTGACGGTCGGAGTCGCGGCGGCGGCCATCGCCGTCACCCGTCGCGGCACGCTTGCCGCCTGCCCGAGCCGAGCGGAAATCGCTGCGCTGATCGACCAGATATCGAGGGAAGCATCATGACCGAAGCCAGACCGGTCGGCCAGACCACCGGCGACGCCCTGCAACAGCTGTTCGGCCGGACCAAGGTGGTGATCGGCGTCGTCCATCTGGCGCCGCTGCCCGGCGCGCCGCGCCATGACGGCGGGCCGGTCGAGGCGATCTACCAACGCGGCCTCAGCGACGCCCGCGCCTATCTCTCCGGCGGCTGCGACGGCGTCATCGTCGAGAACCACGGCGACGTGCCGTTCTCCAAGCCCGACGACATCGGCCCGGAGACCGCCGCCCACATGGCGGTGGTGGCCGACCGTATCCGCCGCGAACTCGGCCGGCCGATCGGCATCAACGTGCTGGCCAACGCCGCCATTCCGGCGCTGGCCGTGGCGAGCGCCTCCGGCGCCGGCTTCGTCCGCGTCAACCAGTGGGCCAACGCCTATGTCGCCAACGAAGGCTTCGTCGAGGGCGAGGCGGCGCGTGCCATGCGCTACCGCGCCCGCCTCCGGGCGAGCGGCGTGCGCATCTTCGCCGACGCCCACGTCAAGCATGGCGCACACGCCATCGTCGCCGACCGGCCGGTCGAGGAACTGGTGCGCGATCTCGCCTTCTTCGACGCCGACGCGGTGATCGCCACCGGCCAGCGCACCGGCCACGCCGCCGACCTCGGCTATATCAGGATGATCAAGGAGGCCTCGCACCTGCCGACGCTGGTCGGCAGCGGCGTCACGCCCGACAACGCCCGCGATATCCTCGGCATCGTCGACGGCGTCATCGTCGCCAGTTCCCTGAAATACGACGGCGTCTGGTGGAACGAGGTCGAGCCCGATCGCGTCAGGACCTTCATGGCCGGGCTTCGGTCATGAGCGGTTTTCCGGCCATCGACGGCAAGCGCCTGCTCGCCCGGCTTGACGCCTTCGCGGCGATCGGCGCCACGCCGGCCGGCGGCGTCAACCGGCCGGCGCTCGGCGAAGCGGACCGGCAGGCGCGGGCGCTGCTCGCCGATCTCGGCGCGGCGCGCGGCTTCTCGCTGTCGCAGGACGCGGCAGCCAACCTGTTCCTGCGGCGAACTGGCGCCGATCAACACCGCCCGCCGTTCCTGATCGGCAGCCACCTCGACAGCCAGCCGACCGGCGGCCGCTTCGACGGCGCGCTCGGCACGCTCGCCGCGCTGGAGGTGCTGGAAACGCTGGAGGATCACGGCATCGTCACGGCAGGGCCGGTCGATCTGGTCGCCTGGACCAACGAGGAGGGCAGCCGCTTCGCGCCCGGCGCCCTCGGCTCGCAAGCCTGCGCCGCCGGCGTCCTGCCGGCCGGCTGGTGGGAGACGGTGGGCAGCGACGGCGCCCACCTGCCGGACGAACTGGCCGCCACGCTGGCGGCCCTGCCGCAGGCAGCGATGCGGCCGCTCGGCGGCCCGTTCACCGGCTATCTCGAACTGCACATCGAGCAGGGGCCGCTGCTCGAGCGCGAGGAGAGGCTGATCGGCGTCGTCGAGGGCATCCAGGGCACGCGCTGGCTGGAGGTCACCATCGAGGGCCAGGTGGCGCACGCCGGCACCACGCCGCTGACCGATCGACGCGACGCCATGGCGGTGGCCGCCGCCGTCATCGCCCGGCTGCAGACCACGGTGATGCCGGCCGATGCCGAAGCACGCCTGACCGTCGGCCGGCTGTCGCTCGCCCCCGGCGCCGTCAACGTCATTCCCGGCGAGGTGGTGTTCTCCATCGACCTCCGCCATCCGCGCGGCGCCGAGATCGACCGGCTGGAGGCCGAGATCGCCGCGCTGACGCTAGAGATCGCCGCCGCCGGCGGCTGCCGCGCCTCGGTCCGGCGGACCATGGACGTGGCGCCGGCCCGCTTCGACCAGCGGCNNCGGTTTCCCGAGCCGGCGCCTGTTCTCCGGCGCCTTCCACGATGCGCTGTTCATGGCCCGCCTTGCCCCGGCGGCGATGGTCTTCGTGCCCTGCCGCGGCGGCCTCAGCCACAACGAGGCGGAGTATGTCGAGCCGCAACAGGCTGTTGCCGGCGCGCAGGTGCTGTGCGACGCGACGCTCGAGGCCGTGGCGGCCGCCGTCGTGGTCTGAGTGCACCGAAGCCGGAGGGAACCGGGGACCGGAAACCGCGTTGTTCACAAGGTTGGTTATCCGACTTTCCGAGTGACTTGATGGCGCAAGATCCACCCTCTCTGGCTCCTGCCGCCCCGAATGCCGGCGAGCAGGGCGATATCGTTCGCCTCGCCGCCTGGCTGATCGTCGCCGCCGCCATCATCGGCGGCCTCTACATCGGGCAGGGCGTGCTGATCCCGCTCGCCGTCGCCTTCCTGATCAGCTTCGCGCTCAGCCCGCCGGTGACCTGGCTGAGCCGTCTCGGCCTGCCGCGCGTGCTGTCGGTGGTCGTCGTCATGCTGATCGCCGGCGTGCTGCTGGCCGGGGTGGGCTTTCTGGTCGGATCGCAGATCAAGTCGCTGAGCGCCCAGTTGCCGACCTATCAGGCCACAGTCCACGCCAAGCTCGATGACATCCGCAGCCGGATCCGCGCCACCGGCATTCTCGATGCCGTCAAGGAAGAGACCGCTGCCACCGCCAGTCCGGCGGCGGTGGTCGGGCCGACGCAGCGTATCGAGGTCGTCCAGCCATCCGCCTCGCCGTTCGAGACGGCCATCGCCTGGCTGGCCCCGGCGCTCGAGCCGATCGCCACGGCGGGCATCGTCCTGGTGTTCGTCTTTCTCGCCCTGATCGACCGCAGCGACCTGCGCGACCGGCTGATCCGCCTGATGGGCGGCAACCTTCACCGCTCCACCAGCGCGCTGGAGGAGGCAGGCAAGCGCATCTCCAAGTATCTGTTGATGCAGGTGGTGGTGAACGTCACCTATGCCATTCCCATGGCGCTCGGCCTGTGGTTCATCGGCGTGCCCGGCTGGATTCTCTGGGGGGCGCTGGCGGCGCTGATGCGCTTCGTGCCCTATGCCGGGCCGCTGATCTCGGCGATCTTCCCGATCTCGCTCGCCTTCGCCGTCGATCCCGGCTGGAACATGGTGATCTGGACGGTAGCGCTGATCCTGCTGCTCGAACTGATCAGCAACAACATCGTCGAGCCGCTGCTCTACGGCACCTCCACCGGCCTGTCGGCCATGTCGCTGATCGCCGCCGCCACCTTCTGGACAGCCCTCTGGGGGCCGGTCGGCCTGATCCTCTCCACCCCGCTCACCGTCTGCCTGCTGGTGATCGGCCGCAACCTGCCGCAGCTGCAGTTTCTCGATACGCTGCTCGGCTCGGTGCCGGTGCTGGACATACCGACGCGCATCTACCAGCGCCTGATCGCCGACGACCCCGATGAGGCCATCGAGATCGTCGAGGAGGCGATCGGCGACGGCAGCGTCAGGGACTTCTACGACGAATACGGCATCGAGGTGCTGCGCCGGATCAACGACGACCGCCAGGGCAACGCCCGCGCCGAGCACCGCCTGCGCGTGGCGAGCGGCATGGACCTGCTGCTCGACGATCTGCGCGAGGAATATCCGCCGCCCCTTGCCCCGGATACGCCGCCGCGCATTGCCTGTATCGGCGGCAAGCGAGAGATCGACAGCGTCGCCTGCGAGATGCTGGCCCATGCCCTGTCGCTCGACGGCCTGCCGGCCGTGGAGCGCCGCGAGGGCGCCGCGACGGCGCGCTATGTCGACAGGCTCGACCTCGACGGCATCGAGGTCATCTGCCTCAGCTACTTCAGCCGCCAGCCGGAGTTGTCCGCCCGCACCTTCTGCCGCCGGCTGCGCCGCCGCTGGCCCGGCCGCAAGATCGTCGTGGCGCTATGGAACGCGCCGGACGAACTGCTGGAGCCGGAGCGGATCGAGGCGATGGGCGCCGACGAGGCGGTCGCCTCGGTGGACGAGGCGATACGCCGCATTCGCCTCCTGCTCGCCCCCGAGGAAAAGCTGCTGGTGCAGGTGGCCGACACGCCGGACAACGATGCGGCGCGCGTTGCGGCGCTGGAGGCCACCGAGGTGCTCGACGGCCACGCCCGCGAGGACCTCGACGCACTGGCCAAGCGTGCCGCCGAGGTGTTCGACGTCAGGTTCGCGGTGATCTCGGCTGTCGGCGCCGATGCCGAGTTCATCATCGGCCAGAGCATGGAACTGCCCGGCACGCGCACCGGTGACGGCGCCGACATGATCACCATGCCGCGCGACGCGGCGATCTGCGACCATGTCGTCGCGTCCGGCGAGACGCTGGTGGTCGACGACACCGAGCGCGATCCCCGCTTCTCCGACCATCCGGCCATCAAGCTGTGGCGCACGCGCTTCTATGCCGGTGCGCCGCTGGCAACGGCCGACGGGCTGGTGCTCGGGGCGCTGTGCCTGCTCGACAGCGAACCGCGCCATCTGGACGACGAGGAGATCGATCTGCTCGGCACCCTGGCTGCCGATGTCGTGTCGATGATCACCGGCGATGAGGTGGTGGAGCCGGAGCAGCGCGCCCGCGACGAGACTTCTGCCACTGTCGGTCAGGTCGTTCCCGAATGAGCGACTGAACTCGCCGTTTGCCTCGGCAGTCCGTCTATCCGCTGCTGCCTCTCACGGAGTCCTTCATGTCCGTTTCCGACGCCGTCACGCGCAAGGACGACCTGCGCACCGGCACGCCCCTCTGGGTACGTACCCCGCACTCGACGGTGAAGGCGAGACCGCGCCTTGACCGCGACCGCTTCGATGTCATCGTCGTCGGCGCCGGTATCAGTGGCGCGCTGGTCGCCGAGGCGCTGACGCGGCAGGGCAGGTCGGTGCTGATCGTCGACCGCCGGCCGCCGGTGCGCGGCTCCACCCCGGCCTCGACGGCGATGATCCAGCACGAGATCGACGTGCCGCTGACCCGGCTGCGCCGCAAGATCGGCAAGGCGAAGGCCGATGCGGTCTGGCGCCGCTCGGTCCGGGCGGTGGACGATCTGGTCGGCCTCGCGGGCCGGCTGAAGCTCGATTGCCGGATGCGTCGCAAGCCGACCGTCTTCCTGGCCGGCGACGACATGGCGGCGCGGGCGCTGCGCCGCGAGGCCGAGGCGCGGACAGACATAGGCATCCGCGCCGACTACCTGACGCAGGCCGAACTGATCGACCGCTTCGGCATGGACCGCCCGGCGGCCATCCTGTCGCGGGATTCCGCCTCGGCCAACCCGGCGCAACTGGCGGCGGGGCTGCTGCGGGCGGCGCTGGCGCGTGAAGCGCGGCTCGTATCGCCGGTCGAGATCACCGACATGGCCGAGCTGCCCGGCGGCGTCGCGCTGGCCACCGCCGCCGGTGAGGTGCTGGTGGCCGAACACGCCGTCTTCTGCACCGGCTACGAGTATTTGCCGCCCATGAAGACGGCGTCGCAGCGCGTCGTTTCCACCTGGGCGCTGGCCTCAAGGCCGCTGGCCGGCCTGCCGGGCTGGCTCCTCGACACCAACGTCTGGGAGGCGTCCGACCCCTATCTCTATTTCCGCGCCGACGAATCCGGCCGGATCATCGCCGGCGGCGAGGACGAGGAAGCCTCCGACGCCAATGCCGACCCGGCGAAGCTGGCGAGAAAGGCCAGGTTGATCGCCGGCAAGCTGGAGGCGCTGACCGGCATCCGCATCGGCAAGCCGGCCTACGCCTGGTCGGCGCCGTTCAGCGTCACCGACGACGGCCTGCCGGTTATCGACCGCGTGCCGGAATACCAACGGGTGTTCGCGGTGATGGGCTTCGGCGGCAACGGCATCACCTTCTCGATGATCGCCGCAGAGATCGTCGCCGCCGAGATCGCCGGCCGGCCCGATCCGGACGCCGCGCTGTTCCGCCGCCGCTGACGGCCGATTCAACCGGCCGCCGACACCAGCACCGGCTCGGCGCGGTACCGCTCCGGGAACAACGCCTTGAGGGCGTCGATCTTCGGCAGGTCGTTGATCACGATATAGGGGTAGTCCGGGTTGAGCGTCAGGAAATCCTGGTGATAGGCCTCGGCCGGATAGAAGCGTTTGCCCGGCTCGATGGTGGTGACGATGGCGGCGTCGAACGCAAGGGCCTTGTCGAGCTGGGCGATATAGGCCCTGGCGACGCGCGCCTGCGCGTCGGAGGTCGGGAAGATCGTCGAGCGGTATTGCGTGCCGTAGTCAGGGCCTTGCCGGTTAAGCTCCGTCGGGTCGTGCGCCACCGAGAAATAGATCCTGAGGATCTCGCCATAGCTGATCGCCCGCGGATCGAAGGTGACCTGCACCGATTCCGCGTGGCCGGTGATGCCGGACCCGACCGTCTCGTATTGGGCGGTCGCCGCATCGCCGCCGGCATAGCCGGAGACGGCGCTGGTGACGCCGGCCACATGCTGGAAAACGCCTTGGACGCCCCAGAAGCAGCCGCCCGCCAGCACGGCGACCTCCGTCGCCGCGGCCGGATTAGCCGCCTCGTCGACGACCGGAGCGGGAACGAGCCGTGCCTCCCCGGCCCGCGCCGATGGCATGGCGGTGGCGAGAAGCGCGGCCGCGAGCATTGTCGCGGCGTGATGGCGACGGTTTGCTCTCCTGGTATCGCTGGTGGGTCTCATCATGGCGGCCTCCGTTCGGCGAAGGTGGAGGAATGGGCGCGCCGCACGGCATCACGCCTCGGCGGGTCTGAAGCCCATCGCGATTCCGTTCATGCAATAGCGCAGACCGGTCGGCGGCGGACCGTCGTCGAAGACATGGCCGAGATGGCCGCCGCATCGGGCGCAGTGCACCGCCGTCCTGACCATGCCGGCGGAGGTGTCCCGCTCGGTTTCCACCGCCTTGTCGAGCGGCAACCAGAAGCTCGGCCAGCCGGTGCCGCTGTCGAACTTGGTCGTCGAGGGGAACAGGTCGAGCCCGCAGCCGGCGCAGTTGAAGGTGCCGCGCCGGTGCTCGTCGTTGAGCGGGCTGGTATAGGGCCGCTCCGTGGCGGCCTCGCGCAGCACCGCGTATTGCTCGGCGGTGAGCAGCTTGCGCCACTCGGCCTCGCTGTGCGTCACCGCGAAGGTCTTGGCGGCCCACGCCCCGGCCGTCCGCCAGCCGAGCAGCGAGGTCGCGATGGCGGCCGAAGCCGCCGATAGCAGGGCGCGTCGCGTCGTCATGTCGATCTCCTCCGCCTCTCTTGCGGTCTCTACAGGATACGCCGCCGCGCCGCCGATGATGATGCGGCTTGCGTAGATTCACGCATATGTGATGGCCGCCGCGGGATCACTTGCGACGGCCGGTCTCGCCGGCCAGACGGCTCGGCAGCAACTCGCCGGTGCGTTCCAGTACCGGATAGGCGGCGGCCGCCACGATATGGCTGTTGATCAGCTTCAGGTCGCGCAGAAGGTCGAGATGCAGCGCGCTCGCCTGCGACACGTCGGGCTGGCCGCTGCGCAGGCGATCGAAATGCACGGCGGTGGCGCGGGTCTCCGCCTCGCGGAAGGCGACCTTCTCCTCGGCCAGCAGACGGGCCACCCGCACGTCCTCGGTCATGAACAGCGATGCCGCCGTGCGCAGGTTGACCGCCAGGCGGTCGATCAGCGCGATCAGCTCGGCACGGTCCCGGTCGGCGAACACCAGACCGCGCCGCAGCCGCTTGGCGGCATGCGGCAGCAGATTGAGGTCGATGACGTCGCCCGCCTGCTCGATGTTCATGGTGAACAGCAGGATCTCGTTCAGCCGCCGCTGGTCGCCTTCCGACAGGTCGTCTGGATCGAGCCGCGTCAGATAGGCCTTGATGGCGGTGGTGAGGCTGTCGAGGATGTCATCGCGCCGGCGCGTCTCGACCATCAGGCGGCGGTCGCCCTTGGCCAGCGCCTCGCGCGCGCCGTCCAGCATGCCGGCCAGCACGTCCACGAGGCGCAGCGCCTCGCGCGCCGCCGCGCCGAGTGCCACGATCGGCACTTCGCGCGCCGCCGGGTCGAGATAGCGCGGCGTCGCCGGATCGGCGGGATCGACGCGGTCGGGCAGCAGGCGTTCGAGCAGACGGGCGTAGGGGGTGAGCAGCGGCAGGAAGACCGCCGCCGCCACGAGGTTGAACAGGGTGTGGAAATTGGCGACGGCGCGGGCGGCATCCGGCTCGATGGCGGAAAGCAGCCGGCCGATCGGCTGCAGCAGCGCCAGCGCGGCGACGATGCCGGCGAGGCGGGTGGCGAGGTTGCCGATCGACAGGCGGCGATGGGCGGGGTCGTCGCCGGCCGGTCCCTCAAAGACGGGGTTGATGGCCGAGCCGAGGTTGGCGCCTAGCACCAGCGCGAAGGCGGCCTCCGGCGGTACGGCGCCGTTGGCGGCGAGCGACATGGTGAGCAGCACGACGGCGACGCTCGAATGCGCCGCCCAGGCGGCGATGGTGCCGATGAACAGGTTGACCAGCGGAACGGCCGATGCGGCGGCGAGCATCAGCCGCAGTCCGGGGGCGTCCTCGAACTGCGTCATGAGCTGCAACAGCTGGTGCAGCGCCAGCAGCATCAGGCCGAGGCCGATGAACACGCGGCCGAAATCGTGCGCACGGCTCGACGACTCGCGCCGGAACATCAGGACGCCCACCAGGACGAGCGCCGGCGAGATGGCGCTGACGTTGAACGACAGCACCTGGACGATCAGCGTGGTGCCGACGTTGGCGCCGAGCATCACCGCCAGCGCCGGCACCAGCGCGACCAGGCCGTCGGCGCTGAAGCCGGCCATCATCAGACCGGTCGCCGTGCTGCTCTGCAAGGCGGCGGTAACCCCGAGACCGGCCAGGAAGGCGCGGCCACGATGGCGCAGCGCCTTGCCGAGGACGGCGCGCAGGTCGGCGCCGAGGGCGCGCTGCACCCCCGTCTGCACCATGTGCGTGCCCCAGAGCAGCAGGGCGATATAGCCGGCGAGATCAATCAGCGACACCGCGAACGCCATGACGCCATGCCTCCTCCGCGACGAGGATCGTCGACCCACTTGAGACACCACTATGACACAAGGGCAATCCCTTCCAAGGCACCGCCGGGGAACCGTCGTCCGGAGGCGACGTTCCTGACAGGACGCTTTCGGAGGAAACGAGCGTGAGGAGCGGCACCGTTCGCCTCGGCCTGTCCGGCTGGGCCTATCCGCAGTGGCGCGGCCATTTCTATCCGAAGGGGCTGCGGCAGAGCGACGAACTGGCCCATGCCGCGTCGTGCTTCCCGGCGCTGGAGATCAACGCCACCTTCTACGGCCCGCAGCGGCCACGCGTCTTCGACCGCTGGGCCGCCGCGACGCCCGAGGATTTCGTGTTCGCCGTCAAGGCGCCGCGCCTCATCACCCATGACCGCCGCCTCAGGAGTGTCGAGGCGCCGCTCGCCGAGTTCTTCGCCGCCGGCCTGCTGCGGCTCGGCGGCAAGCTCGGCCCGCTCTTGTGGCAGCTGCCGCCGAGCCTGCCGTTCGACGCCGGACGGATGCGCGATTTTCTCTCCCTGCTGCCGCGGGATACCGAGGCCGCCGCGGCGATGGCCGGCCAGCCGGCGGCCGAGCCTAACCTGCTCGACGAGCCGCCGCCCGTCCGCCGCCGCCTCAGGCACGCCATTGAGGTCCGCCACGATAGCTTCCGCGATCCGGCCTTCATCCGGCTGTTGCGCGAGCAGGATATCGCGCTGGTCTGCGCCGATACGCCGCGCTGGCCCCGACTGATGGATGTGACGTCGGACTTCGTCTATTGCCGCCTGCACGGTTCGCCCGAACTGTACCGGTCCGGTTACGACGACTGGCAGCTGCAGCGCTGGGCCGGGCGCATCGCCGCTTGGTCGCGGGGCGAAGCCATTGATGACGGCGAGTTCGCCAGCGACGACCAGGCGCCCGACCGGCCGCGCGACGTCTTCCTGTTCTTCGACAACACCGACGGTCTGCACGCGCCCGACGATGCGCTGGCGCTGATCCGCGCCCTCGGTAACGATGTGCCGATGGCTTCAGGAACCGCAGCCGGCTTCACGGCGTTCACGCCGGACCCACCCGCTGACGAGGCCGGACAATGACCACGATGCAACAGGACTTCACCTCGCTTGAAACGCTCAACGAGGCCATGCAGCGGCAGTTGACGCCCGGTCCCGGTCTCGGCCGCTTCGTGCCGGGCGAGGGTCCGGCGACGGCCATCTTCGCCTTCGTCGGCGAGGCGCCGGGCGATGCCGAGGATCGGGCCGGCCGCCCCTTCGTCGGCCCGGCCGGCCGGCTGCTCGACCGAGCCCTCGAGGCAGCGGACATCGACCGCGGCATGAGCTACATGACCAACGCGGTGAAGCAGTTCCACTTCGTCGAGCGCGGCAAGCGTCGGCTGCACGCCAAGCCTGGTAACGCCGAGGTGGCCGCGCAGCGCCCCTGGCTATGGCAGGAGATCGACCTGGTGCGGCCCGTCGTCGTGGTGGCGCTCGGCGCCACGGCCGGCCTGGCGCTCGCCGAGCGCCCCGTCGGCGTCATGCGCGAGCGCGGGCCGATGACCTTCCGCAACCGGCGCGGCTACCTGACCGTCCATCCGTCCTATCTGCTGCGCCTGCCCGACCCCGAGGCGCAGCGGGCCGCTTTCGAGGTCTTCGTCAATGATCTCAGGCAAGTCCGCAGGATCGGCCTGCCGCTGTGATCCCAATGAAAAAAGGGCGGGATTGTCATCCCGCCCCTGAAGTCGATCGATAGCTACTTATTACTTGATGGCGCCCGACTTCTTGTGGATCTCGATGAACTCGGCCACGTTGTCCTTGGTGACCAGCGGGCAGTCGATGTCAGTGTCGATCTGGGTGATCTTGCCGGTCAAGAGGTCGTGGGCGACGCTGATGTTCTTGGCGGCCAGATCATAGGCGTTCTGGAGCGCCGTGGAGGTCATCTTGCCGGACTGGATCAGCAGCATCGCCTCGGCGGTGCCGTCGACGCCATAGGCGAGGATGTTGTCGAACTTCGGATCGTCCTTGATGACTTCCAGCGCACCGGCCGCCATGTTGTCGTTCATGGAGACGATGGCGTCGATCTTGTCGTTGGCCTGCACCCAGTCTTCCATGTAGCGCATGGCTTCTTCTTTGTTCCAGTGCGCGATCTGCTCACCGACGATCTTGACGTCGGAGCGCTTGTCGAAGAACTCCTTCTGCCAGGCATCGCGGCGCATGTCGGCGTGCATGTTGCCGGACGGGCCGTTCAGGACGACGACGGCGGCATCCTGCGGCACCTGCGTGAGCGCCAGACGGGCGTTCACGGCCGCCTGCTCATAGGGATCGGCGTCGACGGACGACGAGCCGGGGATGTCCTTGATGCGCGCGTTGGTCGTGATGACCTTGACGCCATCCTTGACGGCCTGCTCGACATAGGGACGCTGCGCCTCGCCGTTGTTCGGCTGGACGATGATCAGGTCGTACTTGTTGGCGACGGCGTTCTCGATGAAGGCATTCTCCTTGGCGTCATCGGCCTGGGAGTCCATCACGTCGACCGTCAGATCCGGATACTTCTTGGCTTCGTCCATGATGCCGTTGGCCAGCCAGGCCGCGAACGAGTCCGCCTGGGCGCGGGCGATGAACGCCACCTTGTAGTTCTGGGCCTGGGCCACCGTCGCGGTGACGAGGCACAGGGCGGCGACGGCCGTAACGGTACGGAGCGATTTCATAAACGTATTCATTTAATTCTCCTCCAAGGTTTCCTACCTAAAGGGGCTATCGTTGCACGATGCGAGCCCCGTTGCTCCTCCAAAGCAAAAGTATTATACCTTAGCCTCCTTTCGCTCATTGGATGTCTTGGCGGCACCCAGCGTCTTCCGGGTGCGGTTGACCTTGGCCCACATGTCGTAGCCGACGGCCAATGCGATGATGGCGCCCTTGATGACCTGCTGCAGGTACGAGTCGACGCCGGTCAGGTTCATGATGTTGTTCAGGAAGCCGACGATAAACGCGCCGGCCAGCGTGCCGCCGGCCGTTCCGAGGCCGCCCGAGAAGCTGGTGCCGCCGATGATCGCCGCCGTCAGCGCCTCGAACTCGTAGCCCTGACCCGAATTGGGGGCGCCGACGTTGGTACGGGCCATCAGCAGGATGCCCGCGAGGCCGACGAAGGCGCCGTTGATCAGGTAGGCGCCGATCTTCACCCGGCCGACATTGATGCCCGAGGCGCGGGCGGCTTCCTCGTTGCCGCCGACCGCGTAGAGCGAGCGGCCGAAGCTGGTGTGGCCGAGGATGTACCAGGTCAGGATGCCGACGATGATCATGAACACCACGGGGAGGGGCACGAAGCCGATCTTCCCCTGCCCGAACCAGACGTAGTCGCCGATCTGGTAGATGTTCTGGCCCTTGGTGAACAGCAAGGCGATGCCTCGGGCCACCGTCATCATCGCCAGCGTGGCGATAAAGGCGGGAATGTTGAAGCGGCGGACGAGAATGCCGTTCACCCAGTTGCAAAGCACGCCGACCAGCAGGCCGACGGCGAAGGCAACGGACAGCGAGCCCGTCTCCTTGAAGACGTAGACCGACAGCACGCCGGCCAACGCCAGCACCGAGCCGCAGGAGAGGTCCAGGAGGCCGCCGATGATCAGGATCGTCTCGCCGAAGGCCAAAATCGTCGTAACGGAAATCTGGGCCGAGATGTTCGAGATGTTTCGCGGAGAGAGAAAATTCTCGTTCAGCAGATTACAGACGATGATCATCACGATAAGAACCAAGTAAATGGAATATCGTGACTTGATCGTCTGCCATTTCTCCCTTGTCATCAGATTGTTCATGTTCCTCCCCTTCGTATCCCGTCTGTCCGTTACTGCTCAGCCTGCTTTCCTGACGATATTCATCGCATAACGCATGATCGTCTCTTGGGAGAAGTCCGCCCTGTCGATCTCGCCGGTTATCCGTCCGCCGGCCATCACGTACATGCGGTCGCACATGCCGATCAGCTCGGGCAGCTCCGAGGACACCATGATGATCGACTTGCCTTCCTTCACCAGGCTGGTCATCAGCTTGTAGATTTCAAATTTCGCGCCGACGTCGATGCCGCGGGTCGGTTCATCCAGGATGAGAATGTCCGGGTCCTGGAGCATCCATTTCGACAGAACGACCTTCTGCTGGTTGCCGCCGCTCAATGTGCTGACCTGCACGTCGATCGACGCCATCTTGACGTTGATCCGGCCGCAGATTTCCTCGACCTTCCGTCTTTCCTTGGCCTTGTGGAGGCGGCCTTTCCGGAAGAACTGCTTCATCGAGGCCAGGGTGACGTTCTCCTTGACGTCCCGCACCGGCACGATGCCGAACCGCCGCCGGTCCTCGGACAGCATGACGACGCCGTTGCGGATGCTGTCCTGGACCTTGCGGATGGCAACGGGCTTGCCGTGAACCTTGACGGTTCCGCCCGTGTGCGTGTCGAGGCCGAACAGCGCCCGCATCACTTCCGTCCGGCCGGCGCCGACCAGACCGGCAAAGCCGACGATCTCGCCCTTGCGGACGTTGAAGGAGACATCGGCAAAGCCGCTCGGCCCGCTGAAGTGCTCCACGTCCAGGACGACGTCGCCGCGTGGCACCTCCTCCTTGGGGTAGCCCTGCCCGAGGGCGCGCCCGACCATCAGGGCGATGACCTGATCGATGTCGAACTGATCCTTAGGCCGCGTCTCGACCACTCGGCCGTCGCGCAGGATGGAGATCTCGTCGGCGATCCGGAAGATTTCGTCCATCTTGTGCGAAATGTAGACGATGGCCTTGCCGCGGGCGCGCAGGTCGTTGATCTTCTCGAACAGGATCTCGATTTCCTTGTTGGTGATCGACGACGTCGGCTCATCCATGATGATGATGTCGGCATCCCGCGAGATCGCCTTCAGGATCTCCAGCATCTGGAGATTGGAGATCGACAGGTCCTTCAGCTTGGTTTCCGGATCGTAGGGGAGGTTCTCCTGCGCCAGCAGCTTCAGCGTCCGCTCCCGGATGGCTTTCCAGTCGACCCGGCCGAATCGCGTCTTCGGCCAGCGCCCGGCGAACAGGCTCTCCTCGATGGACATCTCGGGCGTATAGTTCAACTCCTGGAAGATCATGGATACGCCGAGTTCGCCCGCCCTGATCGGGGTATCGATCCTGACCTTCTCTCCCCGGATCAGCGTTTCGCCGCCATCGGGATGGTAAATACCGTTGATGATCTTCATCAGGGTCGATTTTCCAGCGCCGTTCTCGCCGCATAGAACGTGAACCGACCCCTCCTTGACAGAAAAGCTGACATCGTCGAGCGCCTTCACACCCGGGAAGGACTTGCTGATGTGCCTGACTTCAAGAAGATTTCTTTGGGTCATGCTGCTCCTCCATGCGACACGTAGTCCGTTGGCGCCTCGTCGGCGGAATGTCCCGACATGTCCTTCAATGCACGCCGTGGACCTCGGCGAGCCGGCGCCGATAGAGCGCGAAGGCATCGTCGTAGGCGGGCTTGCGGCCGGCGACCGGCGCCGTCGTCTTGTCCGGGTCGAGGGCGACGCAGCGGTCGGCGATGGCGGCGATCTCCTCGCCCGTCCCGCTGGCGCGGCCGTAGGCCCAGATGGCCTGGATCGCCGCGCCGAGGCATCCGGCCTCGTCGCCCGTCGGCACCACGATCTCGGCGCCGGTCATGTCGGCGACCATCTGCCGCCAGGCCTTGCTGCGGGCGCCGCCGCCGATCATGAACACGCGCTCGGCCGCCCTGTCGCCGCGGATGCGGTGGAGCCCGGCCAGCACGCCGAAGGTGACGCCCTCGACCATGGCCCGCATCAGGTTGTCAGGCGTCATGTTGACGGCGGACAGGCCGAGAATGCTGCCACGAGCGGTCGGCAGGTCGGGCGTCCGCTCGCCGTTGAGGAACGGCAGCATGGTGATGCCGCCGGCGCCCGGCCCGGTCGCCTCCAGCGCCTCGGAGACGAAGCCGACGTCGCGGCCGAACAGGTGAGCGCCGCCCGAGGTGACGTTGGTGGCGTTCATGGTGCAGACGAGCGGCAGCCAGCCTCCGGTCGACGAGCAGAAGGGCGCGACGGCGCCGGACGGATCGAGCACCGGGGCGTCGGCATAGGAGAACACGGTCGCCGAGGTGCCGAGGCTGATGGTGACCACGCCCTCGCGCACGTTGCCGGTGCCGATGGCGCCCATCATGTTGTCGCCGCCGCCGGCCGCCACCAGGCAGGTGGTGGTGAGGCCGAGCGCCTCGGCGGCGGCCGGCGTCAGGGTGCCGACGACGGCATCCGGCGCCACCAGCTCCGGCAGCGCGGCGGCGAGACGGCCGCTCCCGCCGTCGATCAACGACAGCACTTCCGGCGCCCAGGCGCGCTTGCGGACGTCGAAGAAGCCGGTGCCCGAGGCGTCGCCGTATTCGGCGACAAAGCGGCCGGTGAGCCAGTGGTTGAGGTAGTCGTGCGGCAGCAGGATATGGGCGATGCGGGCGAAGTTTTCCGGTTCGCGGTCAGCCAGGAAGGCCAGCTTGGAGATGGTGTAGCCGGTGAGCGGGATGATCCCGACCGCCTCGAACCAGGCCGCCGGTCCGCCGAGGGCGGCGACCAGCCGCTCGTTGTCGGGCGCCGTCTCGGTGTCGTTCCAGAGCTTGGCCGGCCGGATCACCGCGCCGGACGCGTCGAGCACCACCAGGCCGTGCTGCTGGCCGGAGACGCCGATGCAGCGGATCGCCCCGGCCGGCACGGCCGCCTCGGCCAGCGCCATGCGCACGGCGGCGATCATGGCATCCACCCAGATCGACGGATGCTGCTCGCGAGCGCCGCTGTCGCGCTCGATCAGGCTGTGGGCGGCGTGGCCGCGGCCGCGCACGCGGCCGTCGCCGTCAATGACCAGCGCCTTGGTCCCCTGCGTTCCGCAGTCGACTCCAATGAACATGGTTCCTCTCCCCCCGTCCCCCTATCATCCGGCGGGCCTCCTCTGCCCTGAATGCCGATGACAATTGGGAGCGCCTTGCGGCGCGACCGGTTTGAACGATTTAGACTCTCCGCAATAGCGAAAGAACACCTGCCGAGCCGTGCCGGCCCGGCATGATCGTGGCATCGCCCCCCTGAGCGGGGACGCCTCCGGTCCTCAGAAGGCGATCTGGATCTTGACGTCGTCGGGGTTCTGGGCGGCGGCGCGCTCGAAGGCCTCGATCGACTTGTCGAACGGGTAGGTGGCCGAGATCAGTGGCTTCAGGTCGATCTTGCCCGAACCCAGCAGTGCCAGCGTGCGGTCCCAGACGTTGGCGTAGCGGAAGATGCCCGTCAGGCTGATCTCCTTGACTTCCAGCGCCACCACGTCGAGCGGCACCCGGTCCTGCGGCATGCCGACCAGCACCACCCGGCCGCCCTGCGTCACCACGTCCAGCATGTCGTCGAAGGCCTTGGGGTTGCCGCTCGCCTCGAAGAACAGGTCGGCGCCCTTGCCGGCGGTGCGCGCCGCCACGACATCGGCCAGCTTTTCTCGGGTCAGGTCGACCGGCACGACGCCCGGCACCTTGGCGATGATGTCGAGCTTGGCCTTGGCCACGTCGCTGACGATCACCTCCGAGCAGCCGGAGGCCAGCGCGGCGAAGGCGACCATCATGCCGATGGTGCCGGCACCGGCCACCACGGCGATGTCGCCGGGCCGGATGGCGGCCTTGGCGGCGGCGTAGACGCCGATGGCCAGCGGCTCGACCATCGCCCCCTGGTCGAAGCCGACGCTGTCGGGCAGCTTGTAGGTCAGCGCCGCCGGATGCACCACTTCGGGCGTCAGGCAGCCATGGATCGGCGGCGTCGCCCAGAAGCGGACGGCCGGATCGAGGTTGTAATGGCCTTCCAGCGTCTGGCGCGAGCCGAAATCGGGAATGCCGGGCTCCATGCAGACGCGGTCGCCGACCTTGAGGTGGCTGACCTTGGCGCCGACGGCGGTCACCACGCCCGACGCCTCGTGACCAAGCACCATCGGCTCGTTGACGATGAAATCGCCGATGCGGCCATGCTTGAGGTAATGGACGTCGCTGCCGCAGATGCCGACCGCCTTGATGGCCACCCGAACCTCGGTGTCACCGGGCTCCAGGGTGCCGGGAATGTCGATGTCGCGGAGACAAATGTCACCAATGCCCTCGAGGACGACGGCTCTTACCTTCATGATGCTTCCTCCCGGAGCCGCTTACCTGCGTTCTCTGACGGTCTTGCGCGGCTGTCGATGAGGGAGAGTATGCGCGTCGGCAGCTAATCCCGCTAAGCCAATTCAACAAATCATTATGCACCATTTTACATTTTGGCGGCCATTTATCGCCCGGTCCAAGAGGATGCCGGCAATTTTCCCGATCGTCGGCACTCCGATCGCGTCTCTTTCCGTCGGGTTATGACCGTCGGTTGCATCGCCGGACAAGGCAGCGAATCCCCCGGAGATGGACGATGGCGATGCGCGGCGGCGGGGCAATCGCCGGGTCGGGCCGGTCCGACGCAAGCCGCGCGCCCTCCCGGCTCGGCAAACGAGACGCTGCCGATCCGGCCATACGTGTTGCGGGAAGCTGCCCGCGAACCGGGACGGGGTGCGCTCACCCGTCGACGCGTAGTCGGTAGCCGACGCCGGTTTCGGTGAGGATGTAGCGCGGCTGGTCGGGGCTCTGCTCGATCTTCTGGCGCAGTTGGCGGACATAGACCCGGAGATACTGCACGTCGGCCGAGCCGCCCCAGACCTGACGCAGGATGTGCTGATGGGTCAGCACCTTGCCGGCGTGCTGCACCAGAAGGCGCAGGATGTCGTATTCCTTCGGGGAAAGGTTGACGTCCCGGCCGCAGACCCGGACGATGCGCTTGACCAGATCGACCGACAGCTCGCCCGTCTGGAACACCGGCCGCTCGCCCTGCTGTTGCAGGCGATGGCGCAGGGCGACGCGCACCCGCGCCGCCAGCTCGGCCACTCCGAACGGCTTCACCACGTAGTCGTCGGCGCCGGCTTCGAGCGCCCGGACGATGCCGGCCTCGTCGGCGCGGCTCGACAGGATCAGGATCGGCAGATCCAGTCCCTCGCTCCGCCAGTGGGCGAGCAGGTCGTGGCCCGGCATGTCGGGCAGGCCGAGGTCGAGGATGATCACGTCCGGCTTCTGGCGGGCGATCTCGGCTTTCGCCTCGCCGGCGTCGGCCGCCTCGATCACGGTGTAGCCTTCCGTCGTGAGGCCGACCCGCAGCAGCCGGCGGATCGGCGGCTCGTCGTCGACGACCAGGATTCTGACCGGCGGCGCTGTCATGATGGTCCTTCCAGGGGCTCGGGGGGTACCGGCAGGCGGATGGTGAACACCGCCCCCGGCCGGTCGGTTCGGTTGGCGGCGGTGATGGTGCCGCCCATCGCCTCGATGAAGCCGCGGCAGATGGCGAGGCCGAGCCCGGTGCCGGCCGGCACGTGGTCGGTCTTGCGGACGCGATAGAAGCTGTCGAAGACGCGTTCGAGGTCGTCCGGCGGGATGCCCGGTCCCTCATCGGCGACGGAGAGCAGCACGTGGCTGCCGTCCCGCCGGCCCCGAACGGCGATGGTCGAGCCGGGGGGCGCGTATTTCGCGGCATTGTCGAGCAGGTTGAACACAGCCTGTTCGAGCAGCACGGCGTCGACCTTCAGCATCGGCAGGTCGGCCGGCAGCGCCACGTCGAGCCTGTGGCGGCAGAGGATCTTGCCGGCCCGCTGCAAGGC
>LUYO01000129.1:0-22551 GCA_001603295.1 Rhodobacterales bacterium Alpha_02 | reverse complement strand
CCGCGAGACGGCCGGCCGCCACTTCTCCGGCGATGGCCCGCGCCGCCCGGACGATCTCGTCGCGGCCACCATAAT
The DNA here is from genome assembly GCA_001603295.1 of Rhodobacterales bacterium Alpha_02. Taxonomy (GTDB): domain Bacteria; phylum Pseudomonadota; class Alphaproteobacteria; order Rhizobiales; family Pleomorphomonadaceae; genus Pleomorphomonas. Next base: position 22,476 of record LUYO01000129.1, on the reverse strand, counting down.
TAAAGGCGATGACCAGGTTGAGGCCGGTGTTGGTGGCCGTCTTTTCCTCGGCCTCCAGCAGCAGTTCGGCAATGTCGCCGGAGAGGTTGTCGCGGCCGCCGATGACCCGCACCCGCACGTTGCCGCGCGTCAGCTCGGCGAGGTCGCGCCGGATGAACAGCTTCAGGAGGCCCATCAGCTCGCTGACCTCGTCGGCCGGCCGCGACCAGTTCTCCGAGGAGAAGCCGAACACCGTCAGCCATTCGAGGCCGATGGCGTTGGCATGCTTGACGACGTCGCGGATCGACTGCACGCCGCGCCGGTGCCCCTCGGCGCGCGGCAGGCCGCGCGAGCGCGCCCAGCGGCCATTGCCGTCCATGATGATGGCGACGTGGCGCGGCAGCCCCGCCTTCCGGTATGCTTCCGCCGGCGCCGTTCCGAACCGCGACATGTCCGAACTGTTCCCCACGAAGCCCCCGTTGACCCGCCGGCCCGCCCCTTCCGGATCAGACCTGCATGATCTCCTGTTCCTTGGCCGCCAGCATCCGGTCGGCCTCGGCGATCGAGTCGTCGGTGATCTTCTGCACGCGCTCGGAATAGACGCGCAGCGAATCCTCGGAGATCAGGCCCTCCTTCTCGAGGTCCTTCAGCTCGTCGAGGCCGTCGCGGCGCACATGGCGGATGGCCACCTTGGTCGCCTCCACATACTTGTGGGCGATCTTCACCAGCTCCTTGCGGCGCTCGGTGTTAAGCTCCGGGATCGGCAGGCGCAGCAGCGTGCCCTCGATGATCGGATTGAGGCCGAGATTCGATTCGCGGATCGCCTTCTCGACGGCGTGCACCATGCTCTTGTCCCAGACCTGCACCGAGAGCATGCGCGGCTCGGGTACCGATACCGTCGCCACCTGGTTGAGCGGCATGGTGCTGCCGTAGGCGTTGACGACAATCGGATCGAGAAGGCTCGTGCTGGCGCGGCCGGTGCGGAGACCGGCAAGGTCGTTCTTGAACACGCCGAGCGCGCCCTGCATGCGGCGCTTCAGGTCGTTGATGTCATAATCTTCATCGGCCATCTTGCCAACCTTCCAGAACTCTCGGCGCCGGCCGGTGCCTCGTTGCCCCCAGGGCGAGGCCGGCGGCGCTCGTTGTTGTTATCCGTCGATGACGGTGCAGAGCCCCTTGCCCTTCAGAACATTGACGAATGCGCCATGTTCGTGAACCGAGAACACCACTACCGGAATCTTGTTGTCGCGGGCAAGCGCAATCGCCGCCGCGTCCATGACCTGGAGGTTCTTCGACAGCACCTCCTGGTGGGTCAGCCGCTCGTAGCGGCGGGCGGTCGGGTCCTTCTTGGGATCGGCGGTATAGACGCCGTCCACCTGCGTGCCCTTGAGGAGGGCGTCGCAGTCCATCTCGGCGGCGCGCAGCGCGGCGCCGGAGTCGGTGGTGAAGAAGGGGTTGCCGGTGCCCGCGGCGAAGACGATCACCTTGTTGGCGGCAAAATGCTTCAGCGCCTCGCGCTGGGTGAAGGTCTCGCAGAGGGCGGGAATGGCGATGGCCGACAGCACCACGGCCGGCGCGCCCAGCCGCTCGATGGCCGAGCGCATGGCGAGCGCGTTCATCACCGTGCCGAGCATGCCGAGATAGTCGCCGGTGGTGCGGTCGCCGCCGTCGGCGGCCACCGAGACGCCGCGGAAGATGTTGCCGCCACCGACCACCACGCCGACCTGGATGCCGAGCTTGTAGGCCTCGACGATCTCGCCGGCCAGACGGTCGACCACCTTGGGGTCGATGCCGAAGCCGCGATCGCCCATCAGGGCCTCGCCCGACAGCTTGAGTAGGACGCGGCGATACTTAAGCTCGGTCATGGGGCAAAACTCCGGATTTTCGAGAAGAGACGATTCCAGCAGAGGGGCGGCGTCCGATCCGTTCCAACTAACCCGCATCGGGGCGCATGGAAACCCCCATGAACGGCGTAACAGCTTAGCCGGGACGCAGACATGACAAGGGCGCCGAACCAGCCGGCGCCCCGTCGTTTCAGCTATGGACCGTCGCTCAGGCCTGACCGGCGGCGGCGGCCACTTCGGCGGCGAAATCGCTCTCGCCCTTGTCGATGCCTTCGCCGAGGGCGAAGCGCACGAAGCCGGTAACCTTGATCGGCGCTCCGACCGTCGCCTCGGCGGCCTTGACGGCGGCCTCGACGGTGAGATCGGGGTTGATCACGAAGGCCTGCTTCAGCAGCGTCGACTCCTCGTAGAACTTGCGGATGCGACCCTCGACCATCTTCTCGATGACGGCGGCCGGCTTACCCGACTCCTTGGCCTGCTCGATGAAGATCGCCCGCTCGCGCTCGACGACGTCGGCCGGGATTTCTTCAGCCGACAGCGCCAGCGGCGAGGTGGCGGCGACGTGCATGGCGATCTGGCGGCCGAGCTTGACCAGCTCGTCGACGTTGCCGGTCGACTCGAGGGCGACCAGAACGCCGATCTTGCCGAGGCCGTCGGCGATCGCCGAGTGGATGTAGGTGGCGACGGCGCCGGACGACACCTTCAGGGCAGCCGAGCGGCGGAAGCCCATGTTTTCGCCGATGGTGGCGACCAGTTCCTTGACCTCGTCCTCGACCGAATGCGCCTTGCCCGGATAGGCGGCGGCGGCAACGGCGGCGGCATCGCCACCCTTGTCGGCGGCGACGGCGGCAACAGTGCGCACCAGCCCCTGGAAGGCGTCGTTGCGGGCGACGAAGTCGGTCTCGGAGTTGACCTCGACGACGGCGGCGGACTTGTCGCCGGTGGCGACGCCGACCAGACCCTCGGCGGCGACGCGGCCGGCCTTCTTGGCGGCCTTCGACAGGCCCTTGGCACGCAGCCAGTCGATGGCGGCCTCGATGTCGCCGTTGTTCTCGGCCAGCGCGTGCTTGCAATCCATCATGCCGGCGCCGGTCTTGTCGCGGAGATCCTTCACCTGTGCGGCGGAAATGTTCATGTGACCCTCGTCTTCATCTTGAAACGTCGAACGCCGGAGCCGGCTTTGTAACGGCCTGTGCTGACAGGCCGATGAACGGCGGCCGCGCGGTGTTCCCGCACCCCGCCGCCAACCGGTCGGCGCCGATCGCTCACCCTGCCCGCCGGCCGGCGGGCTTCCTAACAGGTCGGGCGGACCCTTCGAGGATCCGCCCGAAAAGCATCGGCAAGATCGCGCGTAACGCGCCGATCAGGCGTTCGCCTCGGGAGCGGCTTCCTCGGAGAGGGCCAGCTCCTCGATCGGCTGCTCGGAAGCGCCGATGTCTTCGCCCATGGCACCCATGGCACGCGACAGGCCGTCGACGGCGGCGCGCGAGATCAGGTCGCAGTAGAGCGCGATGGCGCGGCCGGCGTCGTCATTGCCCGGCACCGGGAAGGTGATGCCGTCCGGATCGCTGTTGGAATCGAGGATGGCGGCAACCGGAATGCCCAGGCGACGCGCCTCGTCGATGGCGTTCTTTTCCTTGTTGGTGTCGATGACGACGATCAGGTCGGGCGTGCCGCCCATGTCCTTGATGCCGCCGAGCGCCCGCTCCAGCTTGTCGCGCTCGCGGGTCATCACCAGACGTTCCTTCTTGGTGAGACGGGCCGACTGCTCGGAGTTGAGCGTCTCGTCGAGCTTGCGCAGGCGCTGGATCGAGCCGGAGATGGTCTTCCAGTTGGTCAGCATGCCGCCGAGCCAGCGGCTGTTGACGTAATACTGGGCCGAGCGGCGGGCCGCCTCGGCGATGTCGTCTTGGGCCTGGCGCTTGGTGCCGACCAGCAGCACGCGGCCGCCGCGGGCGACGGTGTCGGACACCGCCTTCAGCGCCTGGTGCATCAGCGGCACGGTCTGGGCGAGGTCGAGGATGTGGACGTTGGCGCGCGAGCCGAAGATGAAGGACTTCATCTTCGGGTTCCAGCGGTGCGTCTGGTGGCCGAAATGAACGCCGGCCTCGAGCAGCTGGCGCATGGTGAACTCGGGAAGAGCCATTGAATCGTACCTTTTTCCGGTTTGGCCTCCGCGGGAGGAATCAGGCGGGCAACCCTGCCCGCGCCGACCGGAGGGAACGCCGAGGCGCACCCGCGGCTCCCGCGTGTGGAATGGCGCGGGGTATAGGGGAAACGGCCGGTGATGGCAAGGGCCAACCACCGCCGAAAGCCTGAAAGCCGCGCCTTCAGGCCGGCATGCGGCCGGGGCGCCCTGCCCGCCCTTGATGCCCGGCGCCTTGTCCGCGCCGGTACGAGGCATCGGCATGGTGCATCGGCCACAGCTCACCATTAATTTACCAGCTCACCATGTGTTCCTATTATCATAAGCACGCTTATCATATATATGCTGCGTCATGAGCAACTGGACACCCACCGTCGGCGGCCTGATCCACGAGATCGACCGCCTTGTGAAAAAGCGTTACGACCGGTTCGCCGAAACGACGGGCATGTCGCGCGCCCAGTGGCACGTGCTGGCCCGCGTCGCCAAGCGGCAGGGCATCAATCAGGCGAACCTCGCCGACCTTGTCGGCGTCGAGCCGATCACCATCTGCCGCATGGTCGACCGGCTGGAGGCGCTCGGCCTCGTCGAGCGCCGGCCCGATCCCGGCGACCGCCGCGCCCGGCTGATCCACATGACCGAGGCGGCGCGCCCCGGCATCGAACGGATGAAGGCGGTGGCGCAGGCGCTGTTCGACGAAGCGCTCGACGGCATCACGCCCGAGGAGGAAGCCATCCTCACCCGCCTGCTCGGCCGCGTCCACGCCAATCTCCTCGCCGCCACCGGCGAGGAACCTCCTGTCCCGACCGACCATTCCCATACCGACGATTCCAAGACCGTCCGGCTCCCCCTGGACCAGAAAGCCTAAACACGATGTCCGACACCAACGACACGCCGGCCGCCACCCCCGCGAAGCCGGCCGCCCCCGCCGTTCCCGCCCGCAAGCCGCGCCGTCGGCGCAACCTTCTCCGCTACCCGCTGATGGCGGCGCTGCCGCTGGCGCTGGTGATTGCCGGCGGCTGGTACTGGGCGAGCAGCGGCCGCTGGGCCTCCACCGAGAACGCCTATGTGCAGCAGAACAAGGTGCTGGTCGCCCCAGAGGTCGAGGGCCGCATCGCCGAGGTGCTGGTCGGCCAGAACCAGACGGTGAAGCCGGGCGACGTGCTGTTCCGCCTCGATGATGCCGCCTATCGCATCGCCTTCGAGAAGGCCGAGGGCGCGGTGGCGCTCGCCCGCCTCAACGTCGAGGAGTTGCGCACCCGGCTGAAGGACGCCGAACTGAAGGCCGAGACCGCCCGCAACACGCTGGCCTTCCAGGAGGTGCAGTTCGGCCGCCAGGAGAAGCTGCGCCAGACCGGCAACGCCACCGAGGCGCAATATGACAGCGCCCGCCACGAACTCGACCTCGCCCGGCAGGCGCTGGCCGAGGCCGAGCAGGGCGTCACCGACACGCTGGTCGCCCTCGGCGGCGACGCCAATATCGCCACCGACAAGCACCCGTCGGTGCTCGGCGCCCTCGCCGCCGAGAACAGCGCCCGGCTCGACCTCGAACGCACCGTGGTGCGGGCACCGACCACCGGCACCGTCAGCCAGGTGGGCAACCTGCAGGTCGGCCAGTATATCGGCAGCGGCAGCGCGGTGATGGCCATCATCGACATCACCAGCACCTGGGTGGAGGCCAATTTCAAGGAGACCGACCTCGCGCACATGCGGCCCGGCCAGCCGGCCGAGCTGACGCTCGACGCCTATCCCGATGCGCCGCTCAGGGGCCATGTCGACAGCTTCGGCGGCGGCACCGGCGCCATCTTCTCGCTGCTGCCGGCCCAGAACGCCACCGGCAACTGGGTGAAGGTGGTGCAGCGCGTGCCCGTCCGCATCGCCCTCGACGAGCCGACGTCGCTGCCGCTCAAGGCCGGGCTCAGCGTCGGCGTCGACGTCGACACCGGCTTCGTCCGGCCGCTGCCCGGCTTCCTGCGTACCGCCCTCGATACGCTCGGCCTCGCGCCGGAGCATGAGAAGCTCGCCGCCCAATGACCGCCGCCCCCGATCTCGTCAAGGTGCCGCACCGCGGCCTGCTGTCGCTCGCCACCATGCTGGCCGTGGTCATGCAGGTGCTCGACACGACGATCGCCAACGTCGCCCTGCCCTCGATGCAGGGCAACCTCGGCGCGGCCCAGGACACCATCAACTGGGTGCTGACCTCCTATATCGTCGCCTCGGCCATCGTCATGCCGCTGACCGGCTGGATGGCCGACGCCATCGGCCGCAACCGGCTGTTCCTGATCTCGGTCGCCGGCTTCACGCTGGCCTCCTGCCTGTGCGGCATGGCCGGCAGCCTCTCGGAGATGGTGGCCTACCGCGTGCTGCAAGGCGTGTTCGGCGCTTCGCTGGCGCCGCTGTCGCAGGCGGTGCTGCTCGACATCAACCCGCGCGAGCGGCACGGCCAGGCCATGGCGCTGTGGGGCGCCGGCATCATGGTGGCGCCGGTGCTGGGGCCGACGCTGGGCGGCTGGCTGACCGACAGCTTCGACTGGCGCTGGGTGTTCTACATCAACGTGCCGGTCGGCCTGATCGCCTTCCTCGGCATCGCCTTCGCCATGCCGGCCTCGCCGCGTCACCGCCGGTCGTTCGACTTCGTGGGCTTCGCCTTCCTCGGCCTGTTCGTCGGCGCCTTGCAGTTGATGCTCGACCGGGGCGAGCAGCTCGACTGGTTCTCCTCGCCGGAGATCGTCATCGAGGCGGCGCTGGCCGTCGCCGCGCTGTGGTGCTTCGTCATCCATTCGGCGACCTCCGAGCACCCCTTCATCCACCCGCAGATCTTCCGCGATCGCAACTACGTGGCCGCCAGCATCTTCGGCTTCTCGGTCTCGGTGGTGCTCCTGGCCACCACGGCGCTGCTGCCGCCGATCCTCCAGCGCATCATGGGCTTTCCGACGGTGACCACCGGCCTGGTGCTGGCGCCGCGCGGCATCGGCACTATGATCGCCATGCTGCTGGTCGGCCGGCTGATGCGCGTCGTCGATCCGCGGCTGCTGATCGTGATCGGCCTCGGGCTGACCGCCTGGGCCCTCAAGGACATGACCGCCTTCTCGACCGACATGGACTCCTGGCCGATAATCTACACCGGCGTGCTGATGGGCTTCGGGCTTGGCCTGGTGTTCGTGCCGATGTCGACGGTGGGATTTGCGACGCTGCCGCCGCAGCTTCGGACCGAGAGCGCCGCCCTGTTCAGTCTGGTGCGCAACATCGGCTCGTCGATCGGCATCTCCCTGGTGTCGGTGATGCTGACGCGCAACATTCAGGTCAACCACGCCGAACTCGGCGAGCAGCTGACCGCCTTCTCGCCCGGCGTCAACGCCACCGCCCACGCCCTCGGCATGAACGCCGGCTCCAGCCAGTTCGCGGCGGTCCTCGACCAGATCGCCACGCTGCAGGCGACGATGATCGCCTATGTCGACGACTTCAAGCTGATGATGTGGGTGACTGTGGCCGCCCTGCCGCTGGTCCTGCTGCTCAGAAAGCCGAAGGCGGCGCCTCAGGGACCGGTGGTTCCCGAGGCCGACTGATCGGCCGCCAGGGCCCGCGCCTGGCCGATCCAGTCCTCGCGCTCGATGCGGCCGGGAAAGGCCAGATAGGCGCCGACCCAGCGAACCTCGGCCGGCGTCCAGGCGGCGATCTGGCCGAAATGATAGACGCCGAGGGCGTTGAGCCGCGTCTCGTTCTGCGGCCCGATGCCGCGGATGCGCTTGAGATCGTCGGCCACCGCGTCGCGCGGCCCCGGCAGCGACGGCGGCCGTTCGCCGACCCGGTCGGCGGCGGCAATGCGGTCGAGTCCGGCCGACACTTCGGCGGCCGGCCCGGTCAGCGCCTCAGGCGGCTCGGGGGCCGGAGCCTCGCGCGCCAGCCCGGCCGGGACCACGATGGTATCGGACTCTTCCTCGACCACGCTCTCCAGTTCCGCCGCTTCAGGTTCCGGTACGTCGTCCGTCCGCACTGGAGCCACCGCAACGGCCTCCGCCGCCTCGGCGGCGGCCATCACGTCGGCCAGCCGCTCGCTGCCAACCGTGCGGCGGCCGAACCATTGTTTGACCAGCACGCCGACCAGCACGCCGGCGCCGACGGCGATCGCCGTCAGCAAGAAGGCCTCGATGATCAGCATGGTCATGGCGAACCTCACTCAAACGGAAACGATCGGCCCGGTAGGCGATCAGGCCTCCAGGCGGTCGGAGCCGAACCAGCCGATGACCAGCCCGGCGATGAAGGCGATCAGCAGATAGGGCCAGAGCATGGCGGCGAGATAGAGCATCGGACCCTCCGGTCACGGCGTCGCGAGATGAATGGACAGGCCGTCGACGCTGCCGGCGGCGCCTGACGTGACGATGCGGGCGGGATCGATGCCGATGTCGGCGAAGGCGGCCGCCACGTTGCGGGCGCGCGCCTCGCCCAGCGTCCCGGCGCGCGCCGGGTCGGCGCCGGTCACCGTGGCGGTCAACGACAGCCGGGCGGCCGGACAACGCAGCGCCAGCGAGCCGAGCCGGTCGACCACGCCGCGGCTGTCGGCGGCGACGGCAGCCTCCTCGAAGCGGACAGGGCTGCGGCCGAGCACGGCGCCGATCGCCTCGACGCAGGCAGCCGGTTCCAGCGGCGGCTCGGCCGGCATGGCGGTGACGGCGACGTCGAGCGTGTAGCCGGCCGGCACCGACGCGGACAGCGCCGACGGCAGACGTGCCGCGCCGACGGCGGTGAAGGCGTTGCCGGTCACCTTGATCGTCGTGCCCTCGACGCCGACGTTGCCCTTGGCCAACAGCGAGGCGGCGCGGATCGCGAACAGCGCCGCGTCTTGCGCCGTCGCCGGCGCGCCGGCCGCCACGGCGGTCGAATCGAGGATGTCGGCCTTGCCGAAGGCGTGGTCGGCGGCATCGAGCAGCGCCTTGCGCATGGCGTCGTCGGTGAGGTCGCCGTCGATGGCCACGGTGTCGAGCCCGCGCTCGACGAAGAAGCGGAAGGCGGCCGGCGCCGCCACGTCGACGCTGCCCTTGACGACACCGCCCGGCAGATCGGCCAGTTCGCCGTCGATCTCCTTCGATGCATCGGCCGTCGCCGCCTTGCCGGACAGCGACAGCGCATTTCCCTCGAAATGTACCTCGCCGGTTTCGAGGTCCGACAACAGAGCCGCTGCCTTGCGCGCCACGGCCACAAGGTCGATCGCCGGATCGAGGCCGGCGCCGAGGCCGGAGCGGTCGACAAGGCCGAGATCGTCGGAAGCGGCATCGACGACGGCGCGGATGGCCGAACGGATCGCCTCGGACGGCACGGACCCGGTTATGGTCAGTTGCTCGGAATCCTTGGTCATCGACCAGACATAAGGGTCGACCACCGGCGGCGTCACGGCGCTGCCGACGTCGTAGCCGTCCGGCGGGTTGGCAATGGACGCCTCCACCTCGATGAGGTCGCCGGCCGTGGCCGCCGCACCGGACAGCGTGATGTGAGAGCCGGTGATGAGCGCCGTGCCGTCGTCGAGCTTGGCCAGCAGGCCAATCGCGAACTCGGCCGCGGCGGCAAAGCCGTCCGGCGCCCCGTCGGCCAGCGTCGTCTCGACCACCGGCTCGCCGTCGCCGGCCACCGCCTTTGCCGCGTCGGCGATGGCGCTTCGCGCCTCGTCGGACGGCACGAAGCCGGTGACCGTCACCCGGCCGTGGCTTCTCGATGCGGTGAGCGTGAACGGCTCGACGATCGGCAGGGCAATCGACTTCTGAAGGGTGAACCCGGGCGGATTCCAGGTTTCGAGATAGGCGTTGAGGGTGCGATATGCCTCCGGGCTGGCCGCCCGGCCGGATATCACCAGCCGCCGGTCGCTGAGCGAGATATGCGCCGAGGCCAGGAGATCGAGGTAGTCCGCCGCCGCCTCGGCAACATCGGCAAAACCGTCCGGCGCGCCCGAAGCATAGTCGAGACGGTCGAAGACGTTGCGCGGTCCGAGAGCCTGCCGCACCACATCGAGCAGGGCATCGCGAGACGCCGGGTCGGGAACGAAGCCGGACAGCGTGACGCCGCTGTCGTCGCGGTCGGCCGACCAGACGAAGGGCGAGGCCAGCGGCCGAACGACGTTCACCGCCGACAGGGCATAACCATCGGGCAGGGCCGGCGCGAAGCTGCGCAGCCGGTCGTAGGAGGTATTGCTCGCCGCCTCGCCCTCGATGGTGACGTTGCGGTCGGCGAGCGTCACCTTGCCCTGCGACAGCAGCGCCGGCAGGCCGTAAAGCGACCGCAACGCATCGAAATAGCGATCGTCGGCCTTGCCGCGCGCCAGAACACTGTGATCGGCGACGGAAAGCCCCGGCGCGGCCGCCGCCAGGGCGCCGAGAAGGCGCGCCCGGTCCGGCAGCGACGGCACGGCGCCGGCCAGCGCCACGGCATCGCCGCTGCGCTCGAAGCTGGTGACATAAGGATGGATTTCCGGCAGCAGGCCGGCCGCCGAGGCATCGACGGTGCGGACGCCGTAAAGCCGGCCCAGACGTTCGATCGCCAGCCGGCGGCTGTCCTCGGACGGCGCGTCGCCGCGAAGATAGAGATCGCGACCGCGGATATCGACGGCGGCCCAGCTGGTCGCCTCGCCGGCCAGCACCTGTCCGGCGCGCGTCCCGAGATCGACGGCGATATCCGCCGTCCGGGTAATGAGCGCCGCCGCCGTGACGGCAACCGCTGCCGCCACGCCAAGTATCGCCGAGATCTGCCAGCGAACCATCTTCCCGCCTCCGGGGACGCACAACCGCCCGTTCGCAAGGCCGAGAATACGAAAGGGCGCTCGCGAAAAGCAATTACCCGGGGAACACACTCACCAAACAAATGACGCATAAGGCAAAAATATCGCCGCCCTCCGATCGGCAGCACAAAAAAGAAAAGGCCCGGACGAACCGGGCCTTTCCCTCAAACCCCAGAGGGGATTGATATTACCAGTTGCGGGTCAGCTTGAGCATGCCGTCCCAACCGTCGTCGATGGCAGCGCCCGAACCACCGGTCACGTTCTCGGTGTAGTTCACTTCGGCCGTCAGGATGAGGTCCGGCGTGAAGGCGTAGTCGGCACCCAGCTGAGCGATCAGAGCGTCGTCCTGGTGATCCCAGAACTTGGAACCGATACCGGCATAGACGGCGAGAGCGTCGGTGGCCTGGAACTTCAGAGCAGCAGCAGCGCCGAAGTAGTTATCGAAGCTGTCGTAGTCGACATAGGTACCGACCAGGCGAGCACTCAGCTTGTCGATCAGCTTGAGATCGGCCGTGGCCTTGACGCCCCAAACGTCGTCAGCGACGCTGCTATCAAACGACTGATAGAAGGCCGACAGATCGACCGAACCCCAGGACTGATCACGGACGCCGAGGCGGGCGGTGTACATCAGCTGGGCATCATAGCCATCAGCCCACACCACCGGAGCCCACTTGGCAGAACCACGGGTATCCGACGCCAGGATGCCAGCGCCGACATAGAAACCACCACCAAGGTTGTCGACCATGATCTGAGCGCCGGTGGTGCTCTGGTCGAATTCGCCGTAGATGGCACCGGTGTCGCCGTAGAACACGTCGCCGTAGGCGTTGCCGATCTTGCCGACCGTCAGATAGCCAACCTGGATGAAGGCATCGTCAGCCGAGAGGCCGCCGTTGGCGCTGTCGAGCTGGAGCACGAAGAACGAACGGACGGTGCCGAGATCCGAAGCCGTGCGGGCATCGAACTTGACCTGCGCGTCGGTCTTGAACCACACGCCCTTGTCGACGGTGCCGCCCGGGGTGGTGATATCGGTATGGTTGCTGTAGGCAACGCGAGCGCGGACGCGGCCGGAGATGTCCAGGCAGGTCTCGGTGCCGGGGATGTAGAAGAAGCCGGCGCCGTAGGCGTCGCAAACCTTCACGTAGTCAACAGCGGCCGGAGCGGCTTCGCCCGGCAGGTCGGCGGCGTAAGCGCCCGTGGCGACCATCAGGCCGGCGGCGGTGCCGAGCAGCGTCTTCATGTTCATTTCCTGACCTCCAAAAGTCATCTAGAGAAAGAACCCTTCCCTGCCTGACAACAAACGGCCTGACCGTCATCATCGCTGGCGTGGAACCGGTTCCGGTTCTTTGCCGCCTTGCTCAGCCGCCCAACCACCCCAGGCAGATCGACTTCACGTGGCGGTGAGTTCCGTCTCCCGAAATCTCACGACGCTAGTGATGGCCGATCCTGAGCCGGTCTTCAACGGGAAAGACGCCGGCAATCCGGCCGCGACGGCTAATCGAAAACCCATGTTGCAGTTTTGCCACTCCCCTGCCACCCCCCTGGGGCGCAATGATTAACGAGTGGTTAAGTTCCTGCTTCAAAAGGGAATTGACGGTTTCCAAGCCATTAGCATCCGGGGATTTTCCACAGGGCTCAGGGAACCTACTCATAACCAAACGGCTAGGCTGCGACCCCCGCTTCGGAGAGGACGGCGAGGAACGGACATTCATTCGGCGGCGAATCTGTCCCGACGGAATCGGTTGCGCGACGGCCGCCTTCGCCCTTGCCGGCGGACCGCCTTTCGGATTGGATGCCTTTCGACGCCGCCGCTTCACCGGAACTCATATATGACCTCTCGTCCCTCGCTGCAGGCTGTTGCCGCCGGCCTCATCGCCGCGTTCGTCGGATTCGGCGGCGCCTTCACCGTAGTGGTCAGCGGCCTCACCGCCGCCGGCGCGTCGCCGGCCGAGGCAGCCTCCGGGCTGATGGCCGTCACCGTCGCCATGGGGCTCTCCGGCATCATCCTCAGCCTCCGCTTCCGCATGCCGATCTCGGTGGCCTGGTCGACGCCGGGAGCCGCGCTGCTCGCTTCATCCGGCGCGGTGGCCGGCGGCTATTCCTACGCGGTCGGCGCCTTTCTGGTGACGGGCGCGCTGCTGATGCTATCCGGCGTCATCCGGCCGCTCGGCAGGGCGGTCGCCGCCATCCCGACGCCGATCGCCTCGGCCATGCTAGCCGGCGTGCTGCTGTCGCTCTGCCTGGCGCCGGTGAAGGCGGTGGCCGTGTCGCCGCTCGCCGGGCTGGCTGTCGTCGCCGCATGGCTGGTCGTCGGCCTGTGGCGCAAGGTGCTGGCCGTGCCGGCGGCGGTGATCGTCGCCGCCGTCATCATCGCCATGACGACGCCGATCCCGGCCGCGGTAACCGAGGGCCTGATGCCGGCGCCGCTGCTCATCGCCCCCCAGTTCAGCCTCGCCGCGCTGATCGGCACGGCGCTGCCGCTTTATGTCGTCACCATGGCGGCGCAGAACATTCCCGGCATGGCCGTGCTCAACGCCAACGGCTACCGGCCGGAGTTCGGCCCTATCCTCCGGAACACCGGCGCCTTCACCCTTCTCGCCGCGCCGTTCGGCGGCCACGCCGTCAACCTCGCGGCGATCACCGCCGCCCTGTGCGCCGGCCCCGACGCCGACCGCGACCAGAACGCCCGCTACTGGGCGGCCGTCGTCTGCGGCATCGCCTATGTCGCCGTCGGCCTCGTCTCGGGCGCCGCCACCGCCTTCATCGCCGCGGCGCCGCCCACCCTGATCGAGGCGGTGGCCGGCCTCGCCCTGCTCGGCGCCTTTGGCGCGTCCACCTCGACGGCGCTGGCCGCCGCCGAGACGCGCGAGGCGGCCGTCGTCACCTTCCTGGTCACCGCCTCCGGCGTCGGCTTCCTCGGCATTCCCGGCGCCTTCTGGGGGCTGGTCGCCGGCATCGCCGTCCACCTCGTCAACCGCGCCAGGATCACCCGATGATCTATCTCGTTCGCCACGGCCAGACGCTCTGGAACACCGAGGCCCGCTTCCAGGGGCAGTTCGATTCGCCGCTCACCGACCTCGGCCGTGCCCAGGCGGAACGCATCGGCCGGGCGCTCGCCGCCGAGATCGGTCCGCGCGCCGCGCCGATCCGTGCCTATGTCAGCCCGCTCGGCCGCACCCGCGCCACGGCGGCGCTGATCGGCCGGGCGCTGCCAATGGCCATCGTCGAGGAGCCGCGGCTGATGGAGGTGCATTTCGGCGACTGGGAGGGGCTGACGCGCGAGGACATCCTCGCCCGCTTCGGCGCCGACCAGTCGGTGCGGCCGATGGACTGGCAGTTCCAGGCGCCCGGCGGCGAGACGCTCGACACGGTGCTCGCCCGCGTCAGCCTCTGGTACGAGACGGCCGAAGCGCCGGCCGTCGTCGTCACCCACGGCATCATCAGCCGCCTGGTGCGCGGCCTCCACGCCAGCCTCGGCCACGCCGAAATGCTGACGCTGCCGGTGTCTCAGGACGGCTTCTTCCGGCTCGACGGCGGTCGCATCGACTTCGTGCCGGCGCCGTGACGGGTGGCCGACCGATCGGTCAAATCCTGGTGTGAAGGGCGTGATCGGCCGCCTGCGGGCTCGCCAGCCCGGCGGTTATGCCCTATGGTTCCATCATCATGACCTTCTGGCAGCAATTCTCCGCCGTCATCGCCCGCATTCCCGATGCGGTCACCTGCGTCTTCCAGTGCGTCGTCGACCTGCTGCGCGACACGCTGTCGCCGGAGGCGCGCCGCGGGGTCGCCTTCACTTCGGCGATGATCTCCCTGTCCGCCAAGATGGCCAAGGCGGACGGCGTCGTCACCGCCGACGAGGTGGCTGTGGTGGAGAAGCTGTTCCAGGTGCCGCCGGAAGAGAAGCGCCACGTGGCGCGCCTGTTCAATCTCGCCAAGCAGGATACTGCCGGCTACGAGTATTACGCGAAGCGCATCCGCGCGCTCTACGAAACGGACATGGAGACGCTGGAGGACATCCTCGACGGCCTGTTCGTCATCGCCACCGCCGACGGCCACCTGCACGACGACGAACTCGCCTTTCTCCAGACGGTCGCCGCCATCTTCCGCGTGCCCGAGGCGGCCTTCCACCGCATCTTCGCCCGCCACGCAGAGGGCGACGCCCGCTGTCCCTACGCGGTGCTCGGCCTTGCCCCCGGCGCCGACGACGCGACGGTGAAGAAGGCCTGGCGCCGCCTCGTCGCCGAGCACCACCCCGACCGGGTGCAGGCGCGCGGTCTGCCGGCCGACTTCGTCCGCGTCGCCACCGAGCGCGTGGCGGCGATCAACGCCGCCTACAGCGCCATCACCCGGCAGGCGGCGGCCTGAGGCGCGCGACTGCTCTGGCGAGGTCGCGACGCTTCAGCTATTGACGTGTCATGACCGATACGCCCTTCCTTTCCGACGGCTACCACGCCGTCGCCCCCGGCAAGCTTGCCAACGTCGTCACCTTCCTCGAGATGACCGAACCGCCGGCCCGGCCGCCCCGGCCGGCGCCCGCCGGCTATGCTCTGGAGCCGGTCGACCGCTGGGACGCCGACGCCTTTCTCGACCTCTACAGGGAGATCGGCTGGGAGTGGCTGTGGAGCTCGCGCCTCTTGATGGCGCGCGACAAGCTCGAAGCCAAGCTCGCCGCGCCGCACATGCGCTCCTGGTGCCCGGTAAAGAACGGCCGGCGCATGGGCATCGTCGAAATGGACCTCTATAAGCCGCAGGAGACGGAAATCTCCTTCTTCGGCCTGGTGCCGGAAGCGGTCGGCGGCGGCATCGGCGGCTGGCTGATGCGGGAAGCGATCGCCATCGCCTTCGCGCGGCCGGGCGTCGGGCGTCTCTGGCTGCACACCTGCCACTTCGACAGCCCGCAGGCGCTGCCCTTCTACATGCACATGGGTTTCAAGCCCTACGCCCGCGCCGTCGAGGTGCATGACGACGTCCGCCTTCTCGGCCGGCTCGGCGAGGATGCCGGCCCGCATATCCCGGTGATCCATAACGGCCGCCGGCCGGATCTGGACTGACGGCCGGCCGCACAAACGGGGACTGGCTTCGCCGTCATCTTGTGGTATTGACCTTGCGGTACCAGCCCGGAGGACCAACCATCCGACGGGCACGTACCGCAAGAGACCGATATGACCGCATCCGAGCGCCCGGCTCCCGTTTTCATCGACAGTCCCCCCCGCCTGCCCATGACCAGCTTCCGCGACGCGGAAGCCGCCGTCGACCGCCTGATCGAGATTTACGACCGCAACACCGCCTTCCTCCGCTCGTCCTTCGAGGCGGTTGTTCAGGGCGCCGTGCCCGAGGGCCGCATCCGCGCCTACTATCCGCTAATCCGGGTGGCCACCGACACGCACGGCCGCGCCGACTCGCGCCTCTCCTACGGCCAGTTCAACGGCCCCGGCGTCTACGAGACCACCGTGTCGCGGCCCGAGCTATTCCGCACCTATCTCGTCGACCAGCTCGAAGTGATCCTGCGTAACTACGATGCGCCGATCGAGATCGGCGAGAGTTCGCTGCCGATCCCCCTGCATTTCGCCTTCTTCGAGGGCGCCTATGTCGAGGGGGCGCTGATGGACACACTGCCGCGCCCGTTGCGCGACATGTTCGACGTGCCCGACCTCACCGTCACCGACGACGCCATCGTCAACGGTACGCTCGATCCGAAGATCGGCGACCCGCTGCCGCTCGCTCCGTTCACGGCGCCGCGCATCGACTATTCGCTGCACCGCCTGCAGCACTACACCGCCACCTCGCCACGCTTCTTCCAGAACTTCGTGCTGTTCACCAACTACCAGTTCTACGTCGACGAGTTCGCCTCCCGCGCCCGCGAGATGATGGCCTCCGGGGAGGGCGACTACGAGGCTTTCATCGAGCCGGGCAACCAGCTGACGCCGCTCGGCGAAGCGGCGCCGGTGGAAGGCGAGGACCTGACGCGCCTGCCGCAGATGCCGGCCTACCACCTCGTCCGGTCGGATCATTCCGGCATCACGCTGGTCAACATCGGCGTCGGCCCGTCGAACGCCAAGACCATCACCGACCACGTCGCCGTGCTCCGGCCGCACGCCTGGGTGATGCTCGGCCACTGCGCCGGCCTCCGCAACAGCCAGGCGCTCGGCGACTACGTGCTGGCCCACGGCTACGTGCGCGACGACCATGTGCTCGACGCCGACCTGCCGCTGTGGATCCCCATTCCGCCGCTGGCCGAGATCCAGGTGGCGCTCGAAGGCTCGGTGGCCGAGGTGACCGGCCTCACCGGCTGGGACCTCAAGCGCATCATGCGCACCGGCACCGTCGCCACCATCGACAACCGCAATTGGGAGTTGCGCGACCAGCGCGAGCTGGTGCAGCGCTTCTCGCAGTCGCGGGCCATCGGCCTCGACATGGAATCGGCGACCATCGCCGCCAACGGCTTCCGCTTCCGCGTGCCCTACGGCACGCTGCTCTGCGTCTCCGACAAGCCGCTGCACGGCGAACTGAAGCTGCCGGGCATGGCCAGCGCCTTCTACCGGCGGCAGGTCAGCCAGCATCTCACCATCGGCATCCGCGCCATGGAGAAGCTGCGCGACATGGCGCCGGAGCGGCTGCATTCGCGCAAGCTGCGCTCCTTCATGGAAACGGCCTTCCAGTAGGCCGCTCCCTCCTCATCCGCAACACATGGACCTTCCTATGCTGACCATCTTCGACTGCGACGGCGTGCTCATCGATTCCGAGATCATTTCCTCGGAGGTCACCGCCAAGGTGCTCGGCGAGGAGGGCCTGACGATCACCGCCGAGGAGATCACCGCCCGCTTCGCGGGGCTGGCCAGCGGCGAGATGGAGGCGATCCTGTCCGAGGAATCCGGCCTGCCGGTCAGCGGCCGCATCAAGGAACGCATCCAGGAGGAGTTCGACCGCCGCATCGTCCACGTCAAGCCGGTGCCGGGTATCATCGCCCTGCTCGACGCGCTCGACGGTCCACGCTGCGTCGGCTCCAACGCCGATTCGGCCTACCTCAAGCGGGCACTGACCTCGGCCGGCCTCTGGGACCGCTTCAAGCCCTACGTCTTCTCGGCACCGGATGTCGGCACCGGCAAGGGCAAGCCCGATCCCAACGTCTTCCTCTACGCCGCCCGCGAATTCGGCGTCGATCCCGCCGACACCATCGTCATCGAGGATTCGTTTGCCGGCGTCAGCGCCGCCGTGGCGGCCGGCATGCGGGCCATCGGCTTCACCGGCGGCGCCCATTCCTGGCCCGGCCACGCCGAGGTGCTGATGGAGGCCGGCGCCGAGACGGTGGTGCGCCGGCACGCCGACATCGCGGCGGTGATTGAAGCCTTCCGCAATTGGGACGGCCGCGACCTCTGACGCGAATTCGCGAAGATGCCGATGAGAAATCGACATCGGCGGCATGAGACATCGGCAGACGCCTCAAGCCTTCCGCGCGGCACGCAGCACGGCGGCGATCACCGCCGCCACCGCCTTATAGAGATCGACCGGGATCGTCTCGTCGAGCTTCAGCGTCGACAGCGCGTCGGCGAGCGCCGGATTCTCCTCGACCGGCACGCCCGCCTCGCGTGCCTTGGCGACAATCGCCTCGGCGATGTCGCCCTTGCCGGTGGCCACCACCTTCGGGGCATCCGGCGCGGTGTATTGCAACGCCACCGCTTTGCGGATGTCTTTCTCGCTCATAGCTGCAGGTCCAGGCGATGGTTGCCGGCGGCGGCGGCCTCGTCGCGGCCTTCCGGCGGGTGGCCCTTGTGAAGATCGACGCCGGCCACCGTCATACCCTCCTGCTCAAGGCCGAGCACGATGTTGGCCCGCTCCGCCTCCAGACGGACGAGACCGTCGTCGCTGTCGCACCAGACGCCAACCGCCACGCGCCGGCCGTCCATCAGCCCGACGCGCACGGCGACCGGGCCGAGCGGCGCCACGTCGAAGGCGATGTCGACCTGGAACACCCGGCGCGGCGGCGCGCCCGGCTCGCTCGGCGCGTGGTCGTCGCGCTCGATGCGCAGTTGGGCGATCGAGGTGCCGTTCGGCCCGGCGATGGGGATTTCGAGCATCAGCGCCTGCGACGGCTGGGCGCTCCGGGCATCGCGGCTCTCCGCCGTCGCCGCCTGATGCAGGAAGACGCGCGACAGCGACCGCTCCGCCTCGCCGAGCGCCCGGCCGGCCAGCGTCTCGCTGGAAACCGGTTCGGCGTCGTCCCCCCCGGATAACGGCATGGCCGGCTGGCCGCGCACCGGACCGCCCTTGCGCGGCGGCGCCGGGCGATCGACGCGCGGCGCGGTGCCGTCGTCCGCAGCGCCGTCAAGACTGGCCATCAGGTCGGCGCTGCGACCGAGCCAGGCGGTCAGTTCGCGGCGCAGCATCTCCAGCGCGCCCTTGAGATCGACGCCGGGCGCCGGCAGCGCCGACGGCGGGGCGGCCGGCGGCCGGACGGACGCCGGAGATTCGATCGGCACATCGGGGCGGACAGCCGGGTGGGCCGGCGATGTCGCGGCCGGAGCGGCTCCCGAGCCGGTGGCGACGGCCGGACCCGCAGCCGACACCGGTGTCGTGGCGGNNGTCGAAGGCCTGGAAGCCGGTTGCTGCGGCGGCGCGTTCGGCAGGCTTTCGACCGTCGAAGGCACGAAGGGCGCCCGCTCGCCGCCGGCGCGGACAACAGGTGTTTCGCCGGAAGCGGTTGGCGGCAGGGGCGCCGACGGAGCCGCACGAGGCATCTCGGCAGACACGCCGGCCGGCGTCCCCGGCGTCGCCGGGGACGCGACGGCCGCCATCGGCCGGCCCGGCATCCAGGGCGCGAAGGATCGCCCCGACGACGGGGCCACAGCCGGCGGGGTGGTGGGCGTCGAGGTTGCCGCAGCGGTGGTCGAGGTTGACGCGGAAGCTGCCGGCGCGGCCGACGCCTGAGCCGGCGATGCAGCGGACGACGATGTCGGACCGGGTGCTGCGCCGGACTGGTTCGCCGGCGCCGTCGGGGCGCCCGGCGCTTGTGGGGAAGCCGGCGTTGCCCCACCTCCGGCCGGACTCGCCGGCTGCGTCACTCCGCCGGCGGTCGGCGGCTGGGATGGCAACGGTGCCGAGACGTCGGCGGCGACGGCGGGCGTGCTTGCCGTTCCGGCCGGCGGCGGAGTGGCCGGCGACGATGGCGGCGGCACGGTCTGTCCCGTCACCGTGACCTGCGGGGATGCGGCGGCAGTCGGCGCCGCAGGGATGGCGCCGGGCGCGGTAGGAATGGCGCCGGGCGTGGCCGGCGAGCCGGATACGGTCGGCGTGACGGAAGCCCCGCCCCCCGGCTGCGGCGCCTGCGTCGTTGTCGGGCTGAGGGTCATCGGCTGCGGAGGGACCGGCCGCCCGTAGGTCGGAGCGGTCGTCGACATCGATGGGTTGGTGGCCGGGGCCGGCCGCGAGACGACCGGCGTCGAGGTTACCGATGGCGCATCCGCCGTTCTCCGGCCCGTTGCCGTGGATGGCGGCGCCTGCTTCTTCTCCTCCGGCGTGCCGCCCAGCGCCTGCCGGATGGCTGGAGGCAGCGCCGCCGCCATCTTGCCGGCCGCCACCGCCTCGTGGAACAGGCCGGAGGCGCGGATCGCCTCGGCCACCCGCTCGGGCGTCACGTCGCCGTCGCTGATCCGGAAGGCCAGCACGCTGTCGATCGCCGTCTTCACCGCGTCGGGCAGGTCGGGCGACTTGGCAAGCTGGGAGAGCGTCGCATAGAGCGGCGCCAGTCCGCCCTGCTTGCCCAGCGCCTCGGCCACCGCCTTGTCGATCAGCGTGGTCTCCGGAACGATGGAAGCCGGCGCGGCCGTCGCCGCCGCCTGGAGGTCGAGCAGCGACGCGGCGGCCGACTGACGGGCAAGCATCTTCCCAGGCTGACCGGAGTTCGCCTGGATTTCATTGATCACCGGCGGCAGCGAGCCGATCGCCATGGGCATGCTCCCGGAGGAGGAATTCCGGGAGGGTGCTTTGAAACCGGCCGTCTGGCAAGCGGACAAACGGCGGCCGGCGCGGTTTTCCGCGCCAAACGGCCGTTCGTCCGTCTTTTAGCCCGGCTGGACCAGCTTCGGCTGGCGGGCGGCCAGCGTTTCGTCGACGCGGCGGCGTGGCGCCAGCCGGGGCGCCGCCCGAAAGGCGTCGGTGTCGCCGGATTTCGCCCGCTCCGCGAGGTGGCGCAGCGTGTCGACGAACTGGTCGAGGCTGGCCTTCGATTCCGATTCGGTCGGTTCGATCAGCAAGGCGCCGTGGACGACCAGCGGGAAATACATGGTCATCGGGTGGTAGCCCTCGTCGATCATCGCCTTGGCAAAATCGAGTGTGGTGACGCCGGTGCCCTCCAGGAAGCGGTCGTCGAACAGCACCTCGTGCATGGCCGGCCGGTCGGGGAAGGACACCGTCATCACGTCGGCAAGCCGCGCCTTGACGTAGTTGGCGGCCAGCACCGCGTCCTCCGATGCCTGCCGGAGACCGTCGGCGCCGTGGCTCAGCATGTAGGCGAGCGCGCGCACGAACATGCCCATCTGGCCGTGGAAGGCGGTGATGCGGCCGAACGGCTTCGCCCCGCGCTGGCCGGCGATCTTGCGCGTCTCGATGAACTCGGCGCCGCCGCCCGCGTCGAAGCGCACGAAGGGCACCGGCGCATAGGGCGCCAGACGCTCGGACAGCACCACCGGGCCGGCGCCCGGACCGCCGCCGCCGTGCGGCGTCGAGAAGGTCTTGTGCAGGTTGATGTGCATGGCGTCGACGCCGAGGTCGCCCGGCCGCACCTTGCCGACGATGGCGTTGAAGTTGGCGCCGTCGGCGTAGAAATAGGCGCCGGCGGCGTGCACCGCCTCGGCGATGGCGACGATGTCGCGCTCGAACAGGCCGCAGGTGTTGGGGTTGGTCAGCATGATCGCCGCCACTTCGGGCGTGAGGCGCTTCTTCACCTCCTCCGGATCGACGGTGCCATCGGGCCGCGCCGGCACGGCGACGACGCGGAAGCCGAGCTGGGCGGCGGTCGCCGGGTTGGTGCCGTGCGCCGATTCCGGCACCAGCACCACGTCGCGCGTCTCGCCGCGATCGGCGAGCGCCGCCTTGATCGCCGCCATGCCGCACATCTCACCGTGGGCGCCGGCCTTGGGGCTCATCGCCACCGAGGCCATGCCGGTCAGCTCCAGCAACCAGCGGCCGAGTTCGGCCACCAGCTCGACGGCGCCGCCAACGGTGGAGAGCGGTTGTAGCGGGTGCACGTCGGCAAAGCCCGGCAGCCGCGCCATCGCCTCGTTGAGGCGCGGATTGTGCTTCATGGTGCACGAGCCGAGCGGATAGAGCCCGAGGTCGATGGCGTAGTTCTGGCGGGAGAGGCGCACGTAGTGGCGCATGGTCTCCGGCTCGCTGAGGCCGGGCAGGTCGAGCAGCGCCCGGCGGGCCTGGCCGCCGAGGCGCGGCGCCACGTCATCGACATCGTCGAAGTCGACGCCGGAAACGTCGGGCCGGCCGACCTCGAACAGCAGCGGCTCCTCGATAGCGAGGCCGCGGTTGCCGGTGAAGGTGGCGGCGACGGACGCCTCGGTCGGAACGGGCGCAGTCGGGCGGCCCACGGCATTCATGGTCATCGGTCACCTCCATAGGTGAACAGCGTCGACAGGAGGAAGCTGCGGTAGCGGCTCGGCGTCCTCGCCGGCTTGTCGCTGAAGACGCGGCGCGGCGGGTTGGGCGCCTCGCCGTCGCGGGGCGGATGCCGATCGGTCATGCCA
>LUYO01000128.1:0-5520 GCA_001603295.1 Rhodobacterales bacterium Alpha_02 | reverse complement strand
AACGCCGACGAGTCCGAGCCCGGCACCTGCAAGGACCGCGAGATCCTGCGCCACGATCCGCACACGCTGATCGAAGGCTGCCTCGTCGCCGGCTTCGCCATGGGCGCCCATGTCGCCTATATCTACGTGCGCGGCGAGTTCGTGCGCGAGCGCGAGCACCTGCAGGCCGCCGTCGATCAGGCCTATGACGCCGGCCTCCTTGGCCCCAACGCCTGCGGCTCGGGCTGGGACATGGACGTCTACGTCCACCACGGCGCCGGCGCCTATATCTGCGGCGAGGAGACGGCCCTCCTGGAAAGCCTCGAAGGCAAGAAGGGCCAGCCGCGCATGAAGCCGCCGTTCCCGGCCAACGTCGGCCTCTACGGCTGCCCGACGACGGTGAACAACGTCGAGTCGATCGCCGTCGCACCGGCCATCATGCGGCGCGGCGCCGCCTGGTTCTCCGGCTTCGGCCGGCCGAACAACACCGGCACCAAGCTGTTCATGATCTCCGGCCACGTCAACACGCCCTGCGTGGTCGAGGAGGAGATGGGCATCCCGTTCAAGGAGCTGATCGAGAAGCACGCCGGCGGCGTGCGCGGCGGCTGGGACAATCTTCTGGCGGTGATTCCGGGCGGCGCCTCCTGCCCGATCGTCCGCGCCGACCAGATCATGGACGCCCAGATGGACTTCGACGGCATGCGCGGCATCGGGTCGAGCTTCGGCACCGGCGGCGTGATCGTCATGGACAAGTCGACCGACGTCATCGCGGCGATCGCCCGCATCTCCTACTTCTTCCGGCACGAGAGCTGCGGCCAGTGCACGCCCTGCCGCGAGGGCACCGGCTGGATGTGGCGGGTGATGGAGCGCATGCGCCAGGGCAACGCCCGCCGCGAGGAAATCGACATGCTGTTCCAGGTGAGCAAGCAGATCGAGGGGCACACCATCTGCGCCCTCGGCGACGCCGCCGCCTGGCCGGTGCAGGCGCTGATCCGCAACTTCCGGCCGGTGATCGAGGCGCGGATCGACGACTACGTGGCGGCGCAGGGCATCGCCGCCGAGTGAGCGGCGGGTTTGAACGGGTTTGACGGGCGGCCGCGCGGGAATGGCGCCGCTCCAGCAAGGGTTGGGTCGACATGGCAAAACTGATCGTCGACGGGATCGAGGTCGATGTGGCTCCGGAGCTGACGCTCCTGCAGGCCTGCGAGGCGGCCGGCGCCGAGATCCCGCGCTTCTGTTTCCACGAACGCCTGTCGGTCGCCGGCAACTGCCGCATGTGCCTCGTCGAGGTGAAGGGCGGCCCGCCGAAGCCGACCGCTTCCTGCGGCATGAACGTGCGCGACCTCCGGCCCGGCCCCAACGGCGAGCCGCCGGTGGTGCTGACCAACTCGCCGATGGTCAAGAAGGCCCGCGAGGGCGTGATGGAGTTCCTGCTGATCAACCATCCGCTCGACTGCCCGATCTGCGACCAGGGCGGCGAATGCGATCTTCAGGACCAGGCGATGGCCTATGGCGTCTCCGGCTCGCGCTTCTTCGAGAACAAGCGCGCCGTCGAGGACAAGTACCTCGGCCCGCTGATCAAGACGTCGATGAACCGCTGCATCCATTGCACGCGCTGCGTCCGCTTCACCACCGAGGTGGCCGGCGTCGCCGAGATGGGCCTGATCTCGCGCGGCGAGGACGCCGAGATCACCAGCTATCTGGAGAAGGCGCTGTCGTCGGAGTTGCAGGGCAACGTCATCGACCTTTGCCCGGTCGGCGCGCTGGTCTCCAAGCCCTATGCCTTCCAGGCCCGGCCGTGGGAGCTGACCAAGACCGAATCCATCGACGTGATGGACGCCGTCGGCTCGGCCATCCGCGTCGATGCCCGCGGCCGCGAGGTGATGCGCGTGCTGCCGCGCCTCAACGAGGCGGTCAACGAGGAGTGGATTTCCGACAAGACCCGCTTCATCTGGGACGGCCTCCGGACGCAGCGCCTCGACCGGCCCTACGTCAAGGTCGACGGCCGCTTCCGCGCCGCGTCCTGGGCCGACGCCTTCACGGCGATCGCCACCCGCGTCACCTCGACGGCGCCGGAGCGCATGGGCGCCATCGCCGGCGATCTCGCCTCGGTCGAAGAGATGTTCGCGCTACGCGAGCTGATGGCGGCGCTCGGCGTTGCCTCGGTCGACGGCCGGCAGGACGGGACGGCGCTGCACCCGCGGTTCGGCCGCGCCTCCTACGTCTTCAACGCCACCATCGCCGGCATCGAGGAGGCGGACGCCATCCTGATGATTGGCGCCAATCCGCGCCACGAGGCGTCGGTGATGAACGCCCGCATCCGCAAGCGCTGGCGGGCGGCCGGCGGCAAGCTGCCGATCTTCACCATCGGCGTGCCGGTCGATCTCACCTATCCGCATGTCCACCTCGGCAACGATCCGGCGGCGCTCCAGCATCTCGACGCCGCGGCGCTCGATGCGCTGAAGGCGGCGCAGAAGCCGCTGATCATCGTCGGGCAGGGGGCACTGCTCCGCCATGACGGCCTGACGCTGCTGTCGCTCGCCGCCAGAGTGGCGACCGAAGTCGGCGCGGTTACCGAAGGCTGGAACGGCTTCTCGGTGCTGCACACCGCCGCCTCGCGCGTTGGCGCGCTCGATCTCGGCCTGGTGCCGGGCGAGGGCGGCCGCGACGTCGCCGGCATGATCGACGCTTCCGAGAAGGGCGAACTCGACGTGCTGTTCCTGCTCGGCGCCGACGAGTTCGGCGCCCAGCATCTCGGGCCGGACACCTTCGTGGTCTACATCGGCAGCCACGGCGATACCGGCGCCCACCGCGCCGACGTCATCCTGCCGGGCGCCGCCTACACCGAGAAGTCGGGTACCTGGGTCAACACCGAGGGCCGCGTCCAGATGGGCAATCGCGCCGCCTTCCCGCCGGGCGATGCCCGCGAGGACTGGGCGATCCTGAGGGCGCTGTCGGAGGTGCTCGGCCGCAAGCTGCCCTTCGACAGCCTCGCCCAGCTCAGGTCGAAGCTCTACGCCGCCCATCCCGAATTCGCCGCCATCGATGCGATCCCGGCCGCCGATCCCCAGGCGGTGGCGACGCTCGCCTCGCTCGGCGGCATCGTCCGGCCGGAGCCCTTCCTGCCGGTCGTCGCCGATTTCTACCTCACCAACCCGATCGCCCGCGCCTCCAAGGTGATGGCCGAGTGCTCGGCGCTCGCCCGCTCCGGGCGCAGCATCGCCGCGGAATGAGAGACGCCCCATGAACTTCTGGTCCGAGATCGTCTGGCCTTTCGTGGTGATCGCCGCTCAGAGCATCCTGCTCTTGGTGCTGCTGCTGATCGTCGTCGCCTTTATCCTCTTGGCCGACCGCAAGATCTGGGCGGCGGTGCAGATCCGCCGCGGCCCCAACGTGGTCGGCCCGTTCGGCCTGTTCCAGTCCTTCGCCGACCTCCTGAAGTTCGTGCTGAAGGAGCCGGTGATCCCCTCGGGATCGGCCAAGGGCCTGTTCCTACTGGCGCCGCTGGTGACGACGACGCTGGCGATGTTCGCCTGGGTGGTGGTACCGGTGTCCGACGGCTGGGTGATCGCCGACATCAACGTCGGCGTGCTGTTCATCCTCGCCATCTCCTCGCTCGGCGTCTACGGCGCCATCATGGGCGGCTGGGCCTCCAACTCGAAGTATCCCTTCCTGTCGGCGCTGCGCTGCGCCGCGCAGATGGTGTCCTACGAGGTGTCGATCGGCCTCGTCCTCATCACCGTGCTGCTCTGCGCCGGCTCGCTGAACCTCTCGGTCATCGTCCGCACGCAGGAGACCGGCCTTGCCGACATGATCGGCCTGCCGTGGCTGACCTTCCTCAACTGGTACTGGCTGCCGCTGTTTCCGATGCTGGTGATCTTCTTCGTGTCGGCGCTGGCGGAAACCAACCGTCCGCCCTTCGATCTCGCCGAGGCGGAATCCGAGCTGGTGGCCGGCTACATGGTCGAGTACGGCTCGACGCCCTACATGATGTTCATGCTGGGCGAGTATGTCGCCATCTGCACCATGTGCGCCATGATGGCGCTGCTGTTCATGGGCGGCTGGCTGCCGCCGCTGGATATTCCGCCGTTCACCTGGGTGCCGGGTATCGTCTGGTTCCTGGCCAAGGCGGTGTTCTTCTTCTTCCTGTTCGCCATGGCCAAGGCGATGGTGCCCCGTTACCGCTATGACCAGTTGATGCGTCTCGGCTGGAAGGTGTTCCTGCCGATATCGCTGGCTGCCGTCGTGGTGGTGGCCGGTGTGCTGCAGATCACCGGCTGGGCGGCCTGACGGGAGGGCGCGATGGAGCTGTCGCTGGCAGGCGTCATCGGAGCGGCGGTCGGCATCGGGGTCGGTCTGATCGACTACGGCGTGATCGCCTCGGTGATCAGGCGGGCTCTGGAACGTCGGCCGGGGCGGATCAATCCGCGCTACGCCGATGTTATGATGAAGGTGCTGTTCGTCGCCAATGCCGTTGCCTTCGCCGTCCTCGGCTGGTGGCTGGGCGTGACGGTGGCGGGAACGGGTCTGCCGGCGCCGGGCTGACGGGCGACTGGCTGACGGTGACTGGCAAGGTTTCGGACGGACGGCGGCCCGGTGGGCGACGGCCGGGCGAGAACGAGGGAAGCGGGTGCGATGAAACTCAGTCAGGTGGCAAAGTCCTTCCTCCTCTGGGAGTTCGTGACGGGGTTCGTCCTCGCCATGCGCTACTTCTTCAGGGCGAAGCCGACCATCAACTATCCCTTCGAGAAGGGCCCCGTCAGCCCGCGCTTCCGCGGCGAGCACGCGCTGCGCCGCTATCCGAGCGGCGAGGAGCGCTGCATCGCCTGCAAGCTCTGCGAGGCGATCTGTCCGGCGCAGGCGATCACCATCGAGGCGGGCCCACGCGGCAACGACGGCACGCGCCGCACCACGCGCTACGACATCGACATGGTGAAGTGCATCTACNNCGGCGACCGCTGGGAGCGCGAGATCGCCCGCAACATGGCGGCGGACGCGCCCTACCGCTGACGGGCGCCGGCAACTGACGACGGAATTGGACGCGCCGGCAGGCGCATCGGGGACCAAGCGAGATGATACAGGCCTTGTTCTTCTATCTGTTTGCGGCGATCACCATCGCTTCGGCGGTGATGGTGATCTCCTCGCGCAATCCCGTGCATTCGGTGCTGTTCCTGATCCTCGCCTTCGTCAACGCGGCCGGCCTGTTCATGCTGGTCGGCGCCGAGTTCCTGGCCCTCTTGCTGATCGTCGTCTACGTCGGCGCCGTCGCTGTGCTGTTCCTGTTCGTGGTGATGATGCTCGACGTCGACTTCGTCGAGCTGCGTCAGGGCTTCATGCAGTACCTGCCGATCGGCATCCTGATCGGGCTGATCTTCCTCGCCGAACTCCTGATGGTGGCCGGCGCCTGGGTGTTCGCGCCCGAGGCGACGGCCGGCGCGGTGGCGCCGATCCCCGATCCCACCGTGGTGTCCAATACGGCAGCGCTCGGCCAGCTCCTCTACACGCGCTACATCTACTTCTTCCAGGTGGCCGGCCTGGTGC
>LUYO01000127.1:0-8820 GCA_001603295.1 Rhodobacterales bacterium Alpha_02 | reverse complement strand
GATCAACTTACGGCGGGACTTGCACCCGCTAGAGTGCGCCCATGCTGGGCGCACAACGCATCCCGGCCGGATTTGAACACAGGCCGGGCACCCGGCCTTTTGAGAAAAGGAATCATCCATGAAGGTGATCCGTTCATTTCCATTTCATCACTCGCCGCGCCTTCTGGTTCCCTTCGGCCTGATCCTGCTCATGGCGGTCACTCTCATGACGGCGGCTCCCGCCTCCGCGGACGTCGTGATCGACGGAGCCCGCACCGAGGGGGTCAACCTGGCCGCCGAAAACGGGGCGGAGACGAAGAAGGCCTACGTGACGTCCACAGGATCCGTCACCTCGAGTGGCTCCTATGCCCTCTGGGGAAAGACCGCCGGCTGGAGCGTCAACGTAGCGGCCGGAAGCACGGTTGCGAGCACGGGCACAAGCAGCACAGCGATCAACTTCAACCTCTATTCAAGCAACTCACTTATAAATGCTCTGGACGGTTCGGTCAGCAACAGCGGAACGATTTCCTCGACCGGCTACGCGATCATCATGCGCAGCGGCAGCGTCACCAACAACGCCGGAGGCACAATCAGAAGCAAGTATAATGGCATCTCTGCTGAGGGCGATCTGACCTTGGACAACAGCGGAACGATCAACAGCGATGAAGGAAACGCCATCTTTATGAAGTCTTCGGGGCACATTATCAATCGTGCGGGTGGAACCTTGTCCGCTAACGGGCTTACCCGTCAATCCAATTCGACTGTCATCGACGGCTGGAATACATCAAAGAACGTAACGGTCGAAAACAGCGGCAAAATCGAGGCGTCCAATGCATCTCCGGATGGTTTCAGCCGTGCCATCTACCTGCCGGGAGCCGGAAACAGATTGCATAATGACAAACAGGGAACGATCTCCGGCAAATGGGGGGTCAGCTTCGGAGAGGACAGCCGGATTGAAAATGAGGGAGAAATCACCGCTGATTACGATGCCGTTGACGTGGACGGCGGCTACATACACAATACCGGCACCATCTATGGCGGACAGCGCGGCGTTTATGGAGGTAATGACGGTACCATTGTGAATGACGGTACGATCGGAGGTGGTTCAAGCTTTGCCGTCGTTGTCATGAAGCAGGGTCTTGTCATCAACAATGAGACCGGAACGCTTACCGGCGAAGAAGTCGGTACCGTCTGGGCGTGGGACAATTCCACCGTCATCAACAAGGGCCTCATTTCCGGCCTTGGGGGGTGGGGAGTTGTCACATTTAACGGGATGAGCGGCAGTGCACTTTACAATGCCGCCAACGGCGTCATCCGGAGCGTGGGAGAATTCGATCCCCGGTATACCTACGCCGCCGTCCGCTTCTGGGGCAAAGGCAACGACCTGGTCGACAACGCCGGGACCATCACTGCAGAGCAGGGGCTGGCCATCACCATGGGCGAGGGCGACGACACGGTCATCCTGCGGAGCGGCTCGAAGATTTCCGGTTACGTGGACGGCGACGACGCGGACGATCCGGACCCGGAACTCGTCAACGGCACAGCGGACCGGATCTTCCTCGACGGCTCGGGCGAAATCGCGAAGGGCTCCATCGTCAACTTCGAGTATCTCACCAAGACGGGGGCCGGCACCTGGACCGTGGACGGAGACTTCAAGGGCGGGAAGATGATTCGCATCGAGGACGGCCTCCTGAACATCAAGGGAAAGATGGCCTTCGAATCCGGCTCCACCTATCGGCCTACCCTCAAGGCCGACGGCACCTTTGCGCACATCGCCTCCGACACGGCGGTCATCGATCCCGGCGCAACGCTATCGCTCGACCCCCGGGGCATGAAGCACGGGGTCAAGTACCGGATCATCGACACGACAAACGGCCTCACGGGAACGTTCGACTCCGTCGGCATGGACTACGGCCTGTCGGACGCCCGGGTCTACTACGACGCCTTCGATGCCTACGCCATGCGCCGGTCCGCCCTCATCCGGGCCGCCCTGACCCGGAACGAGCGCGCCGTCTCCACGTACCTCGACGGCGCCTGGGAGACCGCTTCGAGGGACCTGCTCTCCGCCTTCGATTCCCTTCATACTCTTGATTTCACGGAGGCCAGGGCCGCCTTCAACAGGCTGGGCGGCGCCAGCCACACCGCCTACCCCGCCATCGACGCCGTCAAGCACGCCGCGTTTTTCCGGAGCCTCTTTCCACAGGACGCGCCCCCTCCGGAAAAGGCCGCCGGGGCTTTCTCCGGGGACACCTCCCCGATCCCCTCCATGGGCGGATCATCCTTCTCCGAGGCCGTCCTCACCCTGGCCGACGCCGCGGGACGGATCACCTACCCCTTCGGCCTCTGGATCCGGGGCTACGGGGCCAAGGGCAACCGCGACGGAGAGGACATCGCCTCCCGGTACAGCTACACCGTCCGGGGCTTCGTCACCGGCGTCGACCTCCTCGTCCGCGGAGCTTTCCGGACCGGCGTCGCCCTCGGGTATTCGAAGACGGACGTGGACTTCCCGGACCTCGGCGACTCCGGAAACGAAGAAAGCTTCCAGGCCGCCCTCTACGGGACCTGGAGAAGCGGGAGATGGTACGCCGACGGGGGCCTCTCCTTCACCCGGAACGGCTACGACACCACCCGCTCCATCTCCTTCGGGACCGTTTCCCGCACCGCCGTCGCTTCATACAGCGGCTACGAGATCGGCGCTTCCGCCGAGGGCGGGTACAGGGCATCGCTTTGGGGTTTCGAGATCACTCCCCTCGCCTCTGTCCTGGCACTCCGGCACCACCGGAGCGCGTTCACGGAAACCGGCGCCGATTCCCTGAACCTCGAGGCGGAGGCCGAAGACGCCGTCTTCCTCCAGGGCGCCCTCGGCATTCAACTGGCCAGGACCTTTACAGTCGTGGAATCCTTCTCCCTCACCCCCAGGTTCTCCGCCCGCTGGGTCCATGAGTTCGGAAACGACGAAACGGTCCTGAACGCCCGTTTCGCCGGTGCCGACGCCGGGTCCTTCACCGTGTATTCCGACACGATCGACCGGAACAGCGGCATCTTCTCCCTGGGTCTGACGGGGAAGATCACCGACGCCTTATCCTTTTCCCTCGCCTGGGCCGGAGAGCTGAAGTCGCGGCAGACCGGCCACGCCGTAACCGTCGACATGCGGTACATCTGGTAGGATAAACGCGGAATACTACTGAGGGATGTCCCCCGGACCGGTCCGGGAGTGTGCGGTCAGCGGGCCATCAGGCCCTGATCCGCCAGGAAGCGGAACACCGCCTCCCGGAACGCCTCGGGATTGTCCGTGTGAACCGGGTGGGCCGCCCGGGGGATCTCCGCCAGGGAACCCCGCGGCAGGCTCCGGCACATCTCCTCCGCCGGCTCCCGGGGCAGGACTAAGCTGTCCTCGCCGCGGACGACCAGGACCGGGCAGGCGATGCCGGGCAGCAGAGACCGCAGGTCGTAGTCCGGGTCGAAGTGAGCGTAGACCTCCCGGTCGCTGAGGGCGTAATACCGGCCGTTCTCAGCCCGCAGGTTGTGGGGCGACAGTGCGAGGAGGCGATCCCGGTCGGCGTAGGCGCTGTTTTCCATCCGCCGGCTCACGAACGCGTCGATCGATTCGTAAGACTCGGGAAGGTCGCGGTAGAGGCCCGTCAGATACTTCTTGTTCCAGGGCGGCGGGCAGGGTTCGATGTCCACGTGGACCAGGGCCGCCGCGCGGCCGGGATGCCGGGCGGCAAAGGCCGTGGCGTGAAGGGCTCCCATGGAGTGCCCCATGAGGATCAGGTTCGGGGGAGCGAGGCGCTCGACCACCGCCTCCAGGTCGCCCACGTAGTCGTCCAGGCGGTACGCCGCGGGCCGCGGCCGGCCGCTCCTGCCGTGGCCCCGCTGGTCCAGGGCGACGATCCGGAAGTGCCGGCGGGCCTCCCGGGCGAAGAGATCCCAGACATGGGCGCTGTCGCCGATCCCATGGAGCAGAACCAGGAAGGTCCGTCCCTCTCCCCCCCAGTCGAGATAACGAAACGAAAGTCCCTGGATGTCAAGCCACCGTTCCGCCGGCATCTCCATCGCCGTTCCTCCGTCCTGTGCAATCGTTCTTGAGCAGCCCGTCAATAGATGTGTGTGCTGCTGACCTCCCAGGCCCGTTCGCGGCTGAAACCCGTCACGAATCCCTCCCGGATCTCGACAACCCCCTCCTGGGCCAGGTCCGTCAGGACATCCCGGATCTCCTCGGGATCCCTGCCGGAGCAGGCGGCGATCTCCGCCACCGGATCCACGTCCGGAGTAAGGGGCCAGGAGCGGGTCAGGTAGAGAATGGCCACCAAGCGAAGCCACCACTGGGAAAGCTCGTCCACCAGCGCGTCGGTGCGGCGGATCCGCTGGGCAAACTCCTTCATCATGAACATGGACATCTCGTCGTTCTCCCGGAGGAGGCGGCGAAGCGTCCCGCCGTCAATGACGGCCACGTCGCTCTCTTCGACGGCATTGGCCGTGGCGGTCCGGGGGGCTTCCAGCAGGGCCGCCATCTCGCCGAAGTACTCGCCGGGTCCCAGCTCCGCCAGCACCTTCCGGACACGGCTGGCCTTTTTCTCCAGCCGGATGCGTCCGGCCAGGATGAAGTACATGTCCCGTCCCTCGTCGCCTTCCTGGAAGACCGTTCCACCCGGAGGGTAGATGCGGCCGAAGCGGCGGAAGAGCCGCTCCCAGACCTTCATCCCGGGCCTCCCGGGCTTCAGGAGGGCCCTCTCGATGAGGATCAGGTCCCGGCGCCGGTAGGAGGCCATCAGCTCGGCGCAGAACAGGAAAATCAGGGCCACGTAGAACACCCAGATGATCAGGACGACCACCGTCTGCAGGGAGCCGAAGATGATGTCGTATCGGGTGTAGTTCGCGATGTACCAGGCAAAGAAGTGCTTCGCCACCTCCATCAGGGCCGAAAAGACGATGCTTCCCGTAAAGGCGAGCCCCAGGGAGATTTTATTCACCGGGATGACCTTGTAGACGAGGGTGAAGAAGATCACCGTGACGATGTACGGCAGGACATAGCGGAACAGGACGCCCTTCAGGATGGGAACGTGGGTGAAGAGGCTGTCCGCCAGGACCGGCTGGCTGGCCACGATGGTGGCGATGGTCGTGATCCCCACGCTCAGGATGCCGACGGCCCAGGCCGCCGGGATCATGGCGAAGGACAGCAGCTTCGAGACCACGTAGTTCCGGATCGCCTTGGCCCGGTAGATCAGATTGAAGGCCGTCTCCGCGGCCCCGAAGATCATGGAGGAGAACCAGATCAGGGTGATGAAGCCGACCCAGCCCAGAAGCTGGCTCTTTTCGTCCAGCTGCCCGAGCTGGATCAGGATGTCCCCCGTGAAGTAGGGATGGAAGCGCTGGATCCCCTCGATGAACTGCCGCTGCACCTCGGGATAGGAGCTGAAAAAATAACCCGCAGTCAGGAACGTGAGGATGAACAGGGGAAGAAAGGAGAGGATGGCGTAAAAGGCGATGGCCGCCGCTTGGTTCACATCCCCGTTGTTCTGGTAGTTGATCACCGAGTCCACGAGGATGTCCCAGGCGGTGGCGAGCCTGACTTGAAGCCGGTGGAGGATGGACCGGGAGCGGTGCGAGCCGTTGGAGGGTCCCTCTTCGGACACGGTCGCCCGGACGCCCTCAGTCAATGCAGCCGCCGTACGGGTTGATGCGGGGATCCCGGGCACAGGCCTCGCAGAACACCTTCGTGTCCACGTGGCCGCACCCGTAGCCCCAGAGGTCGAACTTCCGGCAGTCCGCGCAGAGTGCCTTCTCGCAGCCGTCGCACAGGACCACGGAAGGTTTTTGGTTGCACACGCGGCAGAGATCATTCCCGTCGGAAAGCCTGACCATGGGATCTCCTTTCGGGCGGGGATTAAACCACAGCCATCCCCCGGAGTAAAGTCCTTTCAACCGTGCATGGAATCGGACCTCCGGCTGGATGGACGGCACGAGAAATCGTACCCGCGTGCCGACCGCGGCGTTTACAGACCACCGCTTTTGTTTTTGACAATCCCCGGCGGCCCCGATAGAATGCCGCATCATCTGCGGAAAACCGGAAAAGGCAGGATCATGTTAGAGAAATCCCTCGATAAAATCGCCGATACAATCCTCTCCCTGGACGAGGCTTCCCTCGCCTCCCTCTGGGATAAATACAAGGCCCGGATGGAGCACTTCGAGCCCAGCCGCGAGTGGGAGCGGGCCGTCATCGTCTTCTTCATCATCAACGCCGTCCGGGCCAAGAATCAGATCTTCAACGATCAGCTCATGAAGCGGAAGGACGAGAAACCCGCGACGCCGAAGCCCCCCAGGGCCGGCCCCCTCCTGAGACGGGTGAAATGAACCGGGAAACGGCGGACAAGCGGGCCGCGGAGCTGCGCCGGGTCATCGACCGCCACAACCGGCTCTACTACCAGCACGACGCGCCGGAGATCCCCGATTCCGAGTACGACGCGCTCCTCCGGGAGTTGACGGACATCGAGGAGCGCTTCCCCGATCTGGCGACGCCCGACTCGCCGACCCGGCGGGTGGGCGCCCCGCCGCTCGACAAATTTCCCGCCTACACCCACCGCACGCCCATGCTGAGCCTGTCGAACGCCTTCGACGACGCGGAGGTGGAGGCCTTCGACCGGCGGATCCGGGAACGCCTGGGCGTCGAGAGGATCGGCTACACGGCGGAGCCGAAGTTCGACGGCCTCGCCGTGAGCCTCGTGTACGAGGACGGCGTCCTGGTGCACGGGTCCACCCGGGGAGACGGCTTCACCGGCGAGGAGGTGACCGCCAACGTCCGCACCGTCCGTACGATTCCCCTGCGGCTCCAGGGGAACACCGTTCCGAAGGGCCTTGAGGTCCGCGGGGAGGTGATCCTCCTCCGGGAGAACTTTGCGAAGCTGAACCGGACCCAGCGGGAGCGCGGGGAGAAGGAGTTCGCCAATCCCCGGAACGCCGCCGCGGGATCTCTCCGCCAGCTCGATTCGCGGGTCACCGCCTCCCGCCCCCTGTCCTTCTTCGCCTATTCCCTGGACTGGGCGGACGGCCTCGACCTGCCTCCCACGCAGGCGAAGGCGATGGACCTCCTGGCCGACCTGGGCTTTTCCGTCTGCCCGGAGCGCCGGGTCGTGTCCGGAACCTCCGGGCTCCTGGCCTATTACCGGGAGATCCTGGCCCGGCGGGAGTCACTCCCCTACGACATCGACGGCGTCGTGTACAAGCTGAACGACCGGGCATCCCAGGATGCCGTGGGGTCCGTGGCCCGGGCGCCCCGCTGGGCCCTGGCCCACAAATTCCCCGCCCAGGAGTCCCTGACGGAGATCGTCGGCATCGACACCTCCGTCGGCCGGACGGGGGTCCTGACGCCGGTGGCAAGGCTGAAACCCGTCTTCGTCGGCGGGGCCACCGTGACGAACGCCACCCTCCACAACGAAGACGAGATCCGCCGAAAGGACGTCCGCGTCGGCGACACGGTTGTCGTCCGCCGGGCCGGCGAGGTCATTCCCGAGGTCGTGTCGGTCCTCCTGGAGAGGCGCCCGCCGGGGACGACGGAATTCCGGATGCCCGCTCACTGTCCCGTCTGCGGCTCCGTCGCCGTCCGCGTCGCCGGGGAGGCGGCCATCCGCTGCACCGGCGGCCTCTTCTGCCCGGCCCAGCGCAAGCGCGCCCTGCTGCACTTCGGCAGCCGCCGGGCCCTGGACATCGAGGGGCTCGGGGAGAAGCTCGTGGACCAGCTCGTGGACCGGGACCTGGTAAAGACGCCCGCCGATCTCTTCCGGCTCCGGCGGGAGGACCTGGTCCTCCTGGACCGCCTGGCGGACCTGTCCTCGGAGAACATAGTGCAGGCCGTCGCCCGGAGCCGCCGGACGACCCTCGCCCGCTTCATCTACGCCCTGGGAATTCCCGACGTGGGGGAAACCACGGCCCGGGATCTGGCCCTGTTCTTCGGCTCCCTCGGCCTCCTGATGGAGGCGCGGACGGAGACCCTGCGTTTCGTCCCGAACATCGGTGTTGAAGTGGCATCCTCCATAGCCTCGTTTTTCAGCGAGGAGCACAACCGGCAGGTGATCGCGGATCTGAGGGAGCAGGGCGTCGAATGGGAGGAGACACCCGCGGCGGAGGGATCGCGGCCGATGCCCCTGTCCCGGCTGCTCTCCTTCTTTGCGGTTCCCGAGGTGGGGGGCGTCCGGGCGGAGGCCCTGGAAAGGCGGTTCGGAACGCTGGAGGCCCTGCAGGCGGCGGAGGATCGGGATATCCGGGAGGTCCCGGGGATCTCGCCCGGCGCGGCAGCGGGAGTTCGACAGCTTCTGAATGATCCGGGATTCCAGGAAGTGACCCTTCAGCTCCGGAAGTGCGGATTCGCCTGGACCGCGGAAGCCCAGGGAAAGGACCAGCCCGAAGCCGGCGAAGCGGAAACGTCCGCCGTCTCCGGAAAGACCTTCGTCCTGACAGGGACCCTGGCCGGATTCACCCGCGACGAGGCCAAGGAGATGATCGAGAGCCGGGGCGGACGCGTCAGCGGCAGCGTCTCGAAGAAGACCGACTATGTCGTGGCCGGCGCCGACCCGGGAAGCAAGCTGACGAAGGCGGAGGCCCTGGGCGTTCCCGTCCTGGACGAGGCGGCCTTCCTCGCCCTCCTCGGCCTCCCCCACCAATGACAGGTTAGATTCTTTTGCAGGGAACGAAACAACGGAGGTCGGATTTCAAATCCGTCCTCCGCTTTTTTTCATTTTTTTTAGAAAATCAGACGCGGATGTGAGGCCGATAAGTGGGAGCAGGGCTTCCCTCGCGCTCAGAAGCGTTTTTTCGACCCTGCAACGTCTCGCTCCGCTGCAAAGT
>LUYO01000126.1:0-4022 GCA_001603295.1 Rhodobacterales bacterium Alpha_02 | reverse complement strand
CTTCTACGGCGGGCCGCTCGCCATCACCGGCGCCACGCGAGCCACCGAGCCGGGCCTGCGCCTGGTGACGCTCGCCGACGACCGGCCGGCGACGCTGTTCCGCGCCGCCGTCGCCCTCGCCTTCGGCCGCCTCGACCGGCTGGGCGCCGTGAGCGACCGGCCGGTGAGCGAGGTGCGCTTCTCCGGTCCCGGCATCCGCATGCAGATCGACGGCGACCGCATGGAAACGACCGACGCGACGGTGCGCGCCGGCCGCGTCATTCCCGTCGTCGCCTGACCGATCAGAGCCGGTCGAGAATGCTCGGCGCGCCCGAGCAGGTGGCTTCGCCGGG
This sequence comes from Rhodobacterales bacterium Alpha_02, assembly GCA_001603295.1. Lineage (GTDB taxonomy): Bacteria > Pseudomonadota > Alphaproteobacteria > Rhizobiales > Pleomorphomonadaceae > Pleomorphomonas. The sequence continues at coordinate 3,690 of LUYO01000126.1, read as the reverse complement.
CTTCGGCTCGACCTGCAATTCCTTGACGACGCCGTCCTCGACGATTGCCGCGTAGCGGTTGGAACGGACGCCCATGCCGCCGGCCGTGAGATCGACGCTGAGGCCGGTCGCCTTGGCGAAGACCGCCGCGCCGTCGGCGAGGAAGACGATCCTGTCGCCGGCCCCCAGCGCGTCGCGCCAGGCGCCGAGCACGTAGGCGTCGTTGACCGCCGTCACCGCCACGGCATCGACGCCCTTGGCCCTGATCTCGTCGAACCGGTCGAGGAAGCCGGGTACATGGTTCTTCGAGCAGGTCGGCGTGAAGGCGCCGGGCACGCCCACCAGCACCACCTTCTTGCCGGCGAACACTTCGTCGGTGGTGATCTCCTTCTTGCCGCCATCGGCGGTGGGCGTCAGGAACGTGAAGGACGGCAGCTTGTCTCCAACCTTGATCATGGCGTTTCCTTTCGTCGTCACCGGGATACCACTGAGGGAATATACTTATTCGGTGACAGCGTCGAGACGGCGGACCACCTCGAAGGCGCCAGTCCGCTCGGCCAGCACGAAGCTCAGCTCGATGCCGTCGGCGCCTTTTGCGCCGGCCGGTCCCTCCAGCGCCACGACGAAGCGGCGTCGGCCGTTGTCCTCACCTGCCGGCTCGGGCGGCGCGGCGTACCACCTGACCGGGCCGGCGGCGAACAGGTCGACGAGACGGCCGTCGTCGGTCACCGACACCTCGACTCGGCCCTTGCCGGCCTTTCGGTCGAAACGCACGGCATCGACGGCGAGCCGGCCGTCGTCGTGCCGGACCGGCACGCGCTCCGTAGCGGCGGCGATGGCGGTGGCGGCCTCGGGATCGGCAGCGGCCGTCGGCTCCAGCCGGGCCGAGACGTCGGCCTCGGCCGGAATGCAGACTTGCTCACAGAGGCCGTAAAGCACGCGCACGGCGAGCGTCACCGGCTCGCCCGGCCGGGCCGGAACGGCGCGGATCGGCAGCGTGAGGCGCCCTTGGTAGACCAACGACGTACCGGCGCCGTCGACATGGCGGGCCGGCACCGGATAGTCGACGCTGAAATCCCCGAGGTTGGCGCTCTTGGCCACGTCGAAGATCGGCGGGATGCCGGCGTCGCCGGGATTGCGCCAGTAGGTGTGCCAGCCGTCGGGCAGATCGATCACCAGCGCCGCCCGGTATGCGCCATTCTCGATGCCGCCGGCGACGACGAGGCGCGACGCCACCGGCGGCGGCTCGAAAGCGGCGGCCGGCACAGCGGCAAGAAGCGACAACAGAAGCGCGAAACCCGGCAAACGCGGCGTATACAAGGCCATTCTCTCCATGGACGATCTGCGCTTTGATACCATCCGGCCGCCACGTCGCCCGCAAAAAAAGCGAGCCGCCACACGGGTCCGCTTCACATTGTCGTGGCCGGTCATCCACCCCCCTTTCCGCCGACAACGTTCTCATTTTCTTAAGGCCTTGCGGCTTTTATGAAATCTTACCGCACCAGCCGGCGAGGACGCCATGCGCCTGTCGATACAGAAATCGATCATCCTGGTCATCGCAACACTGAGCCTTGCTCTTCTCGCCCTCACCGGCGACGGTGTCTGGAACGCCTACCGCGCCTGGACGACGGCAAAGACGCTGCGCAACCTCGCCGGCGTCGAGCGCAGCCTGTTCGAGGCGGTGTCCAACTTCCGCGTCGAACGCGGCGACACGCCGTCGGTGCTTGCCCTGCCGCCCGAGCAGAGCGGCGACGCCCTGAAGGGGGTGACCGAGCGGCGGGCCGCCACCTCGGCCGGCCTCGACGCGGCGATCGCCGGCCTCGAGGCGCTGCGCGATACCGGCCTGAAGCCGGTGCTCGACGACATCACGGCGCGCCGCGATACGCTTCTCAAGCTGCGTGCCGCCGCCGACGCCGAAATCGCCAAGCCGCTGGCCGACCGCGACACCGCGCTCGGCAAGACCTATCTCGCCGAGGGCGCCGATATTCTCGCCGCCATGGACAAGGCGACGGCCTCCATCGAGGCCAACATCCAGGCCATGGCGCCGGAGCTTGCGGCGCTGGTCAACATCCGCGCCCTCGCCTGGAGTGCCCGCAGCTATGCCGGCAGCTCGGTGACCGGCATGCTGCCGGCCATCACCGACAAGCGTCCCTTCCGCGAGGGCGAGGGTACCCCCGTCACCGCCGCGCTGCGGCAGGCGCAGTCGCTTTGGGAGCTGGTACGCGGCGTGGTCGCCACGCCCGGCATTCCCGAGACCATTCGCCAGAGCTTCGAGGCCGGCGACGCCGCCTTCTTCCAGGGTGACTTCCGCAAGCTCCAGGACGAGCAGATCAAGAAGATGACCAACTGGCAGCCGCCGAGCGTCAAGTTCGACGACTGGCGCCAGCAGGGCGCCAAGGCGACGGCGATGCTGGGCAACGTGACCGGCAGCGCCATCGACGCGCTGCGGGCCGAGGCCGACCACTATGCGACGAGAGCGACGCGGCAGCTGGCGATCGACGCCGGCCTGCTGCTGGCCACGCTGCTGCTGGCGATCGGTGCCGCCGTCATCACCCGCGTTCGCCTGGCGCGGCCGATGGCGGCGATGACCGTCGCCATGGCCCGCCTCGCCGACAACGACACCTCCGTCGCCATTCCCGGCCTCGGCCGCAAGGACGAGATCGGCGCCATGGCCGCCGCCGTCGAGGTGTTCAAGACCAACGCCATCCGCGTCGGCGATCTGGCCCGCGAGGCCGGCGCCCGCGACGCCGCCGAGGCGGCCGAGCGGCAGCGGCTGCGCGACGAGACGGCCGCCGCCTTCGAGGCGACGGTCGGCGGCGTGCTGGCCAGGGTCGTCGCGGCCATCGAGCTGCTGCACCACTCGGCGGCGACGCTGACCGGCAACGCCGAGGAGACGGCGATGCAGGCCGCCTCGGCCGCCGCCGCCGCCAACCAGGCGACCGCCAACGTCCAGACGGTGGCCGGCGCCACCGAGGAACTGTCGTCGTCGATCGCCGAGATCGGCACCCGCGTCGCTTCGTCCAGCGCCGTGGCGCGGGAGGCGCGCGACACGGCGGCCGGCACGCGCGAGAACATCGCCAGCCTGCAGGCGGCGGCCGGCCAGATCGGCACCATCGTCGAGCTGATCCGGGCGATCGCCGAGCAGACCAATCTCCTCGCCCTTAACGCCACCATCGAGGCCGCCCGGGCCGGCGAGGCGGGACGCGGCTTCGCCGTCGTCGCCGCCGAGGTGAAGCAGCTCGCCGACCAGACGTCGAAGGCCACCTCGCAGATCGGCCAGCAGATCGGCGGCATCCAGTCGTCGACCGGCACCTCGGCCGCCTCGATCGGCTCGATCTCCGAGATCATCTACCGGCTGACCGAGATTTCCGGCGCCATCGCCACCGCCGTCGAGCAGCAGGGGTCGGCGGCGAGCGAGATCGCCCACAACGTCAGCGAGGCGGCGCGGGGAACCGCGGCGGTGTCGGAGAACGTCGAGGGCATCCGGCAGGCGTCGGAGCAGACCAGCACCGTCTCGGCCACCGTTCTGGCGGCCGCCGACGATCTCTCCGCCCAGGCCGGCGAACTCCGGCGGGCGATGGACGGCTTCCTGGAGACGCTGCGCGCCGCCTGACGCCGCGGAGATCGAGGGACGATCGGCGGGGAGACGGCGGCGGCCGCCTCCCCGCTCCGCTTTTCGTGCCTTGAATAATCGTCGGGGCGGTTCATATT
>LUYO01000125.1:0-9334 GCA_001603295.1 Rhodobacterales bacterium Alpha_02 | reverse complement strand
CCGTGGCCGGCAGCCGCGTGCCGGCCGCCCATCCGGAAGGCTATCTCGAAGCCTTCGCCAACCTCTATCGCGACGCCGCCGATCTTCTCGCCGGCAAGGCCGTGGCCACCATGGTGCCCACGGCCCGCGATGGCGTCAGCGGCTCGAAGTTCGTCGAGGCATGCCTGAAGTCGAACGACAGAGGCAACGTCTGGGTCGAGATCGGCTGAGGCCATGGCCGCCGATCCGCGCGCCCTCCTCCGCTCGATGTTCGACGCGGCCATCGCCGCGGCCGACCCCGACCGCTGCCTGCCGCCCTTCCTGCCGTCACGGCCGAGGGGACGGCTGATCGTGCTCGGCGCCGGCAAGGCGTCGGCCGCCATGGCGCGGGCGGTGGAGCGCCATTGGGACGGACCGATCGAAGGGCTGGTGGTGACGCGCTACGGCCATGCCGTGCCGACCGAACGCATTGAGGTGGTGGAGGCGGCGCACCCGGTGCCGGACGCCACCGGTCTCCAGGCAGCGCAGCGCATCCGCGACATCGCCGCCGGCGCCAGGTCTGACGACACCGTGCTCTGCCTGATCTCCGGCGGCGGCTCGGCGCTGCTCGCCCTGCCGCTCCCCGGCGTCAGCCTCGACGACAAGCAGGCGATCGGCCGCGCGCTGCTTGCCTCCGGCGCGCCGATCTCCGAAATCAACTGCGTCCGCCGCCACCTGTCGGCGGTGAAAGGCGGACGGCTCGCCGCCCTCGCCCACCCGGCCAAGGTGGTGAGCCTGCTGATCTCCGACGTACCCGGCGACGATCCCGTCGACATCGCCTCCGGCCCGACCGTCGGCGACCCCACCACCTCGGCCGAGGCGCTGGCCATCGTCCGTCGCCATGGTATCGCCCTGCCGCCGGCCGTCGAGACGCTGCTGGCAAGCGGCGACGGCGAGACGGTGAAGCCCGGCGATCCCCGCCTTGCCGGCGCCGAGACGCATGTGATTGCCACGCCGCAGGCCTCGCTGGAAGCCGCCGCCGCCGTGGCACGGGAAGCCGGCCTTACCGTCCACATCCTCGGCGACGCCATCGAGGGCGAGGCGCGCGACGTCGGCGCCGTGCTGGCCGGCGTCACCCGCCAGATCGTCCGGCGCGGCCAGCCCTTCGCGCCGCCCTGCATGCTGCTGTCGGGCGGCGAGACCACGGTGACGGTGCGCGGCAAGGGACGCGGCGGCCGCAACGTCGAGTTCCTGCTATCGCTCGGCCTGCATCTCAGCGGGCTCCCCGACGTCTGGGCGCTGGCCGGCGATACCGACGGCGTCGACGGCCTCGAGGAGATCGCCGGCGCCCTCCTGACGCCCGACAGCCTCGCACGCGCCTTGGCATACGGCCTGGATCCGCAGGCCGCCCTCGACGCCAACGACGGTCACGGCTTCTTCGGTGCGCTCGGCGATGCCGTGGTCACCGGTCCGACGCTGACCAATGTCAACGACTTTCGTGCCATCCTGATCGGGCGCCCGTAGCCGCCGGCAACTCCGCCCGGCAGAATGTGCCGGTTTTAGTAAAAATTTCACTCAGCCATGCGTTCAATACGCGCGGGGGTGGTGCCCGGTCGTATCGCGGCCGGCCGCCGGCCGTCTCGGGCCGCCAGAAGGCGCGTCCTGTTGGGACAATGGGGTGAGCGGTGTTCTTTGCAGTGCACATCGCCAGGGAAGGCAAGCGGCTACGGCGCATCTGCCGGCCGCTCGGGACCGATAGGTCCGGCGCCGTCAGCGTCGTCTTCGCACTGATGATCCTGCCGCTGATGTTCGCGGTCGGCGCCGCCGTGGACTATGCGATCGCCGCCCGTTCCAAGGAAATGTTGCAGGCGGCCGCCGACGCGGCGGTGGTGGGCGCCATCTCCATGAGTTCCACCGCCGTGCAGGCAGTCATCCAGAGCGGCGCATCCGGCGAGATCAAGGTGGCGGAAGTCGATGCCCTGAAGATCGCCCAGACGAATTTCGCCAGCGCCCGCTTCTCGGCGATCACCACCTCGAAAATCGATGTGCAATATGTCGATAACACCTTCAACTCCAGCGTCACGCTGACGTCTGATGTGCCGACCTACTTTGTCCGCCTGTTCGGTGTGAACAGCATTACCGTCACCGCCACCGCCAAGGCCCAGAATCGGCCAATCTACTACTATAATTTCCACGTGCTGATCGACAACAGTCCGTCCATGGGCCTCGGCGCCACAGAGACCGACATCAAGGCCCTGGAAGCGGTCAACGGCGGCTGCGCCTTCACCTGCCACATCACCGGCGCCACCTACGACACCTATGCCCTCGCCAAGCAGTCGGGGATCACGCTGCGCTACCAAGTGGTGTCGCGGGCGGTGCAGTCGATGATCAGCAAGGCGAGAGCGAGCCAACTAGTGACCGGACAGTACATGATGGCCGTCTATTCGCTGGGCGTGGATGCCTCGGCCGCCAAACTGACGCAGGTCGCCGCCCTATCGTCATCGCTGGATACGGTGGCCACGGCCGCCGCCAACGTCGATCTGATGACCATCGAATACCAGAACTACAACAACGACCAGCAGACCGACCTGCTCGGCGCCCTCAACAGCATCCAGGGTACGATCGGCAAGAGCGGCAGCGGTCTGTCGCCGTCGGACCCGATCAAGGTGCTGTTCCTGATCAGCGATGGCGTCGAGGACGCCGAGCGCGCCACCAATTGCACGGAGAAACTCACCGGCAAGCGCTGCCAGCAGCCGATCGACATCACGCCCTGCACGGCTATCAAGGCCGCCGGCGTCAAGATCGCCAGCCTCTACACCACCTATCAAAAAATCCCCAGCAATCAGTGGTACAGTGACTGGGTGGCGCCCTTCCAGGCGAAGATCGCCCTCAACATGAAGGCTTGCGCCTCCGACGCCCTGTTTGCCGAAGTACCCCCTTCCGGCGACGTTGGTGCCGTGCTGGCCCAGCTGTTCGCCAATGTGGTGAGCGAAACGCACATCACCCATTGATCCCGGAGACATCCGTGCAAGGCATCGAGCTGTCGCGCCTGTTCTACCGCGAGGTCGTCCGTCCCTGGCTGGACCGGACGTTTCCCGGCCTGCCGCACGACGCCGGCGTGTTCGGCTACGGCTCCGAACTGCTCGGCTTCGACGACGCCATGTCGCGCGATCACAACTGGGGACCGCGCGTCCAGATCGTCGTCAGGCCGACCGATTTCGCCGCCTTTGCCCGGCCACTCGTCGACCGCTTCGACGCCGAGAAGCCCGAGAGTTTCCTCGGCGAGCCGATCGGCTACCGCTCGCGGCCGCATCCGCCTGTTGTCGCCGAGGGTGCGCTCGGTCGGCTCGATCACGGCGTCGAGGTGTTCACCGCCGCCGCCATCCTGCGGACACGGCTGGGGCTCGACATCGACAAGCCGGTGGACGCCCTGACCTGGCTGGCGCTGCCCGAGCAGCGGCTGGTCGAGCTGACGGCCGGCGCCGTCTTTCATGACGGCCTCGGGGACCTGACGCGGCTCCGGGCTGCCTTCGCCGGCTACCCGCGCGACATCGTCCTCTTCAAGCTCGCCGCCGAATGGCGTGGCATCGCCGACGAGCAGGCTTTCGTCGGCCGGGCCGGCCATGCCGGCGACGATCTCGGCTCGCGCCTGATCGCCGGCCGCCTCGTCCATACCGTGATGCGCATCGGCTTTCTGCTCGAAGGCTGCTACGCGCCCTACCCCAAGTGGTTCGGCAGCGCCTTCGCCCGACTGGCCGGTGCCGGCAGGCTGTCGCCGCTTCTCGCCGCGGCGCTCACGGCCGACAGCTGGGAAGAGCGGCAGGCCCAGCTTGCCGACGCCTATCTCGCAGCGGCGGAGATGCATGCGTCCTCCGGCTTGCCACTGTCGGTTGTCCCGAAGGTCGGCCCGTACTTCGACCGCCCGTTCCTGACGATCAACGCCGAGGAGATCGGTGCCGACCTCGCGGCCGCCATCGCCGATCCCACGCTCAAGGCGCTGCCGGTGATCGGCGCCATCGACCAGATCACCGGAGCGACGCCGCTGATCGTCGCGCCGGAGCGGGCACGGCGGCTGATCGGCGCGCTTTACGCTGGCTGACCAGCCTCGGCCAGATGCTGCAGCTTGTCGGGATTGCGCGTCACGTAGATGCCGACGATGCGCTCCGCCTCGATCTGCAAGGCCGTCGTCTGCACGATGTCCCCCGTCTCGATGGTGACGAAGCCCGGCAGGCCGTCGATCACCGTGTAACGGACAAGCCGCGACGGCCCGGCGACGAAGGCACGGGCCATCTCGACATGACGGGCGAGGACGGCGTCGAGGCCGACGAGCGGCGCCGGCGAGGAGGAAACCTTGCCGCCGCCGTCGGCCACGGCGATCACGTCTTCGGACAGCAACGCCCGCAGGGCGCCGATGTCGCCGCTTCGCGACGCGGCGAAGAAGGCGGCAGCCAGCGCCAGCCCGCGATCCCTGGTTACCGCGAAGCGCGGCCGGGCGTCGCGGACGTGGCTCCGCGCCCGGCTGGCCAGCTTGCGGCAGGCCGCCGGCTCACGTCCGATCACTTCGCCGACCTCCTCGAAGCTCATGCCGAACACGTCGTGCAGCAGGAAGGCCGCCCGTTCCAGCGGCGACAGCCGCTCCAGCGCGATCATCAGCGGCAGCGTGACGTCGTCAGCCGGATCACGGTCCTCCGGGTCGAAGATCGGTTCGGGCAGCCAGGGGCCGACGTAGGTCTCGCGCCGGCGACGGGCGGACTTCAGCTCGTTGAGGCAGAGCCGGGTGACGATCTTGCGCAGGAAGGCCGCCGGCTCGCGCACCGCCGGCCGGTCGGCGGCCAGCCAGCGCAGCGACGCCTCCTGCACTATATCCTCGGCGTCGGCCACCGATCCCAGCATGCGATAAGCAATCCGAACGAGGCTCGGCCGCAGGTCGGACAGCAGGGGATCGGTGGACATATCGGTCATGATGGCTTCGTCACCCCTGGCAATGGACGGCATCCACCCTGTAGAGCGCCGGCGACACCGACTTTGCCAGAGCCGCGAAGCGCTTCAGTTGCTCGCGCGTCTCCGGCTGCTGCATGAAAGCGTCGAAGTGTTCCTTCGAGGCCCATTGGGCGTAGTTTACCACCTTGGTGCCATCGAGGCTGCTATGAACGCTGACCGACACGAAGCCCGGCGCCTGCCGGATGCTTCCGTCGGTGATCTCGGACAGCAGGCGGGCGAGGTCCGCCTGCCTCCCCGCCTCGACCTCGTAGACGTTGATCAGCGTCAGGCGCGGTTCGGCAGCGTCGATCGTGGCGGTGTTTTTCTGGGTCATGGCCTTGTCCTTCCGAAAGAGGTTGCAACAGCCATGACAAGCCAGCCGGCGGGAATGTGACCTCGCCGGCCGATCTTTTTCGCGGGCCGCCCGGCCGACTATCGGGATTTGACCAGGCGATCCAGCTTGCCCAGCGTCTGCAAGCCGAGTTCGACCGCGCCGAATCCCTTTGCCTGCTGGAACTCGGCCTCAGTGCTGAACACCATGCCCAGCGTCACCTTCGTTGCCCCACCCTGCTCCTCGAACGAGGCCCAGGCGTCGGCATGCTTCGGCCCATTCTCACCCCACAGCAGCGTATAGCCGAGCCGCTCCTGAGGTCGGATCTCGATGTAGCGATGATGGTTCGGGAACACCGTGCCGTCCGCCGCGATCATGTCGAATACCCATTCGCCACCCGATCGCAGGTCGATCCTCTTTGTCCGGCAGGAAAACCCGTCCGGTCCCCACCATTGCGGCAGCGTCTCCGGATTCACCCAGGTGTTCCAGACGATGTCTCGCGGCGCCTCGATCACCCGCTGCAGCACCATGGTGCGCTCGGCCGCCGCCGCGAGATTGCCCAATCCGGCCTCGAAACCCTCCCGGTAGCCGGCCACCATGTCGCTCGCGAGCGAGGAGAGCTGCACCGTTACCGCCAACCGGCTGCGTTCGCCCGTGCCCGAGAAATCCGCCGTCACCAGCGCCGCCGACTGGCTGATGCCGCCGACGGACACCACCTCGTAGTTCACGCTGCGCTCGGCTTCCTGCAACGCAAGCCAGCCGCATTCGCAGCGAGTATCCGGCTGTCCCTTGGCCTTGCAGAGCGAGATTTCGCGCCCGCCCACCCGGGTGTCGGCCTCGACGAACTCCACGAAGACGGAGGGATTGGGAGCCGCCCAGACGGCCCGCGCCGCCGGCGCCGTCCAGCTCTGCCACAGCGCCGACAATGGCGCCGCCACGTCCCGCTCGAAGACCAGCGTGGCAAAGCGGCCATCGGCATGATCGGACGACGCGCGGTTCTGGTTCGGGTTCGGGTTCGATGTCATTGCTTGCGCTCCTTCAGGGCCTTTATTGCCAAGGCGTCCAGCCGATCGAGCCGGCCTTCCCATATCGATCGCTGCTCGTCGAGCCATGTTCGAGCCGGCTCCAGGGCATCCGGCACGATGGCGCAGGTGCGTACCCGTCCGTCCTTGGCCGTGACGATCAGCCCGGCCTCCTCCAGCACCGACAGATGCCGCATCACCGTGGGCAGGCGCAGGCCGGTGGGTTCGGACAAGTCCGTGACGCGCGCCGGCCGTTCGGCAAGCCGGGTCAGAATCGACCGGCGGGTCGGATCGGCGAGCGCATGGAAGAGCAGCGAAAGTTCCGGATGATGCTTAGTCATATTGCTAAGTATCATCCGGACACCCATGGCGCAAGGAAAACTTTGCCAATCAGCTAAGTTTTGATACCGGCAGTTGCCGACTCCCGAAACGGCCGGCCTCGATCCCCGGTGTAGGAGAGTAGCGCCCTGTCGGGACACGGGGCGCAGAGGATGCACCGCCCTTCAAAAGTTCGTCGTCAAGCGCGGTGAGATATGCCCATTTCGCTTCTTCGTCCAAGCCTAGTCCACCTAATCCCTTGCCTCGGTTCTATCCTACATCGTTCACGTCCGCGTGATCGCAGGGGCCGCGCGAGCCGCCAAGTGTGGGCGTAAAGCCCCGATCCTACCGCCCGATTTCCTGTAGTAGATCGTGAGTAGGATTTTTAGAAATCGAAAAATACCAATAAAATCAATGATATTTGGCGGACGGGGTGAGATTCGAACTCACGGAGGGCTTGCACCCTCGGCGGTTTTCAAGACCGCTGCCTTAAACCACTCGGCCACCCGTCCAAGGCGCTGTACGGCGCGCCGCGACCATGTCGGCTTTTCGTCTGGTTGGCAAGGGATTCGGCTGGACCGAACCAGCCACCCTCAATCCCGTGAGCGCAGCAGCCGGGCCTTCTCGCGGTTCCAGTCGCGTTCCTTGGTCGCCTGCCGCTTGTCGTGCAGCTTCTTGCCCTCGGCCACGGAAATCTCGCACTTGGCCATGCCGCGCTCGTTGAAATAGAGGCGTAGCGGCACGATGGTCATGCCCTGCCGCTGGATCGAGGTGATCAGCCGGTCGATCTGCTTGCGATGCAGCAGAAGTTTGCGCGGCCGCCGCAGCTCGTGATTGAAGCGATTGCCCTGGAGATATTCGGGGATGTGGGCATTGTAGAGGTAGACCTCGCTGCCCTGCACGCCGACATAGGCTTCTCCGAGGTTGATGCGGCCGGCACGCAGGCTCTTCACCTCCGTGCCGACCAGCATGATGCCGGCCTCGAGCTTCTCGCCGAGGGCATAGTGATAGCGCGCCGCCCTGTTATCGGCGACGACCTTCTTGTTCGGGTCGGCTTTTTTCTTCTTCTGCGCCATCACTCACACCAACTCGCGAAGATACCGACGCATCCGATCATCGAGACCAATGTCGATTTCTCATTTACATCAATGGCATGAAAAATCGGCAAGCGGAAGACCGGGAGTCATTTTCAATGTCTCCCGGTATTGTCGTCCGTCAGCTCAGGAGGCCGGCGTGCTCGAGCGCCTTGCGGATCGCCGCTTCCGTCGACGGCGCCACCGGCACCAGCGGCAGACGCAGCTCGTTGCGCATCTTGCCGATCAGCGACAGGGCGTATTTGGCGCCCTGCGGGTTAGGCTCGATGAACAGGGCGTTGTGCAGCGGGAACAGCCGATCCTGGATGTCGAGCGCCGCCGCGAAGTCGCCCTTGAGGCAAGCCTCCTGGAACGCCGCGGAGAGGCGCGGCGCGACGTTGGCCGTCACCGAGATGCAGCCGTGGCCGCCGTGCGCCATGAAGCCGAGCGCCGTTCCATCCTCGCCCGAGAGCTGGATGAAGCCGGGGCCCATTGCCTGCCGCTGGGCGGAGACGCGCTCGATCTTCGCCGTGGCGTCTTTCACGCCGACGATGTTCCGCAGCTCGTTGAGCCGGGCCATCGTCTCCACGCTCATGTCGATCACCGACCGTCCCGGGATGTTGTAGATGAAGATCGGGATGCCGACGGCGTCGTTGATCGCCTTGAAGTGGCGATAGAGACCTTCCTGGTTCGGCTTGTTGTAATAGGGCGTGACGACGAGCAGCGCGTTCGCTCCCGCCTTCTCGGCGAACTGGGCGAGGTCGATCGCCTCGGCCGTGTTGTTGGAGCCGGCGCCGGCGATGACCGGCACGCGGCCGGCCGCCACCTTGATGCAGGCTTCGACCACCCGTTTGTGCTCGTTATGGCTGAGCGTCGGGCTTTCGCCCGTGGTTCCCACCGGAACCAGGCCATGGCTGCCTTCCGTGATCTGCCAGTCGACGAAGGCCTCGAAGGCCTGCCAGTCGATGGCGCCGTCGCGGAAGGGCGTGACGAGCGCGGTGATCGATCCCTTGAACATGATCCCTCTTCATGATGGACTGGGCGGAATGCGAAAGTGCACCCCGGTCCGCAGCCGGCGGACAATAAGGCCGAGACGGGCGAAGGACAACTGCCCTGCCCGCCTTTCCCGGAAATTTGCCGCAAAGCCGTGTCACAGACCCCGGACGACTCTTCCCCACCGGCAGCGTCAAGGTTTCCTCAACAAAATGGCGACATCTTGAAGTTAATTTTCAATTGATGAGGGTTGCCATGTTCAAGACGCCTTCGATCGTCGCCGCTCTGCTGATCGCCCTGCCGGCCGTGCTGTCGGAGCCGTTACCCAGCCTTGCCGCTCCGTCCGTCGACATCACCGGCGCGCTGCCGAACCTGTCGCAGACCACGGTGCGCGACCTCAAGTCGGCCCTCGACGCGCTCGATTCGAAGAATCTAGCCGGCGCCCTGTCCATCGCCGCCGGTCTGCCGCCGCTCGAACGCGACATCGTCACCTGGATGGCCATCCGGCGCGGCGTCAGTGGACTGACGCCGGCCGTGATCACCGATTTCGCCCGTCGCCGGCCCGACTGGCCGTCGGTGGAGTTGATGCGTCGTCGCGCCGAGCAGGCGCTCGCCGATCTCGGCCTGTCGCCGGCCGACGAGATCGCCGCCTATGGCGG
>LUYO01000124.1:0-20024 GCA_001603295.1 Rhodobacterales bacterium Alpha_02 | reverse complement strand
TGCGTCAGGCGCCCCGGCCGCATCGTGCCGACCGTCGCGCCGGTCGGCAGCACCGGCGGCAAGTCCGGCGCCCGCGCCGCCGCGAGCAGATCGTCGCGGAAGGCGCGGGCGGAAATGTCGTAGCAGGCGGTGCGGGCGGCCAGCGTCTCGCTGAGGAACGCCCGTCCCGACCACCAGGCGGCGGGAAAATCAGTGAGGGCGATCCAACTGGCGGCGGCCGGCACGGGCCGATGACGGGCGATCCACAGCCATTTGGCGGCGGTCCGCGTCGGCTCGAAGGCGAGGCCGGTGATGTCCGCGCGGTCGTGGCCGGCGGCGAGTTCGTCCGCCTCGGCGGCGGCGCGGTCGTCGAACCAGGGAATGACGGTGGAGAGCGGCCGCAACGCGGCATCGACCAGGCATCCGTCCTCGCCGACCCCGGTGGCCGCGATGGCGGCGACCGGCCGGCCGCTGGCGGCCTCCCGCCAGGCGTCGAGGATCATGTCCTCGAGCGCCCGCAGCAGGACGAGCGGGTCGGCTTCGCCGGCCCAGGCGTCTGCCGTGGTCTGTCCGAGGCGCGGCGTCGGACGGTGACGACGGGCGAGCACGCCCGCCGCCTCATCGACCAGCATGACCTTGATGTTGGTCGAGCCGATATCGACACCGCAATAAAGCCCGGACATTCCGGCCCTCCTCACCAGTGGCGGGTATAGTGCTGGCGGGTGATGCGCGCCAGTTCGCGGATCGTTTCCTTGGCCTCCGCTTCCGGCCGCTGCCAGACCTTGCGGCCGATGACCAGGCCCTGGGCGCCGGCCCGGATCACTTCTTCCGAATCGGTCAGCGTCGACTTGGGATCACCGCTGAGCGCGCCGCCGGCCACCACGATCGGAATGCGCAACTCCTCGACGAGGCGAGCCGTTTCCTCGGCGCCGGGGAAGGTGATCTTGATGATGTCGGCGCCGAGGTCGAAGGCGATGCGCGCCACCTCGATCTCCTGCTTGACGACCTCCGGCGAGCGCGGCACCGCCAGCAGCACCGGCTCGACCATTACCGGCATCTCCCACTTGGCGGCCTCGGAAATCACGTTGCCGATGCGTTCGCAGTAGAGGATCTTCTCCTCGTCGGAGACGTTCCACGGCAGCAGCAGCTTGACGCAGTCGACGCCGAGCCGGACGGCATCCTCAAGCCGGGCGACGATGGTGCCGGTGCCCTTGTCGGGCGTCTTGGTCGACCAGAAGGCGTCGATGGCCAGCACGCGGGCGAACTGCGGCTGACGAGCCAACAGGGTCTCGGTGGCGCGGACGATGCCGGTGGTCACCATGAAGCCGGTGACGTCTTCCTGCATGTAGCTGCTGATCACGTCGACGGGCGCTTCGAGAGCCGGAACGCGGCCCCAGACGACGCCGTGGTCGACCGGCACGATCAGCGCCGCCCGGTCCTCGTGGAAAAGCCGGTTCATGCGGTAGCTCGTCGAGAGCCGGTGTTGGGCCATGGTTCATCTCCTCGTTTTGCGGGTCCTGGCGGAGGACCGTTTGGAGCGCTGATCCGGCGTCGCCATTCCTCGAAGGGGACGCGGGCTCGTCGCTTGTCGGTATTGTACGGACAAAATAGCTGTACCTTTTGTGCCCCGAGGCGTCAATACCGTCTTGACAATTGTTCAGTACCGAACGTATCGTCCGTCTTGTCCGTACAAACATGACGGTGAGGAGGACCGCGCAATGCGTGGCTCACCGGTGGACGAGGAGGAAGGCGTGAAGAAGCTGATCAACGACGTCGGCGCCGTGGTCGATGACATGATCGACGGCCTCATCCGGTCGGTGGACGGCCTCAGCCGCATCGAAGGCGAGCGCGTCGTCGTCCGCCGTGACCTGGACGCGGTCCGTTCCTCCGGGCAAGTGACGCTGGTCTCCGGCGGCGGCTCCGGTCACGAGCCGGCCCATGCCGGCTACGTCGGCGCCGGCATGCTGACCGCCGCCGTCTGCGGCGACGTCTTCACCTCGCCGTCGACCGACGCCGTGCTCTCCGCCATCCGCGCCGTCGGCGGCCCGGCCGGCGTATTGCTGATTGTCAAGTCCTACACCGGTGACCGCCTCAATTTCGGTCTCGCCGCCGAAATCGCCCGCACCGAGGGCATTCCGGTCGAGATGGTGGTGGTGGCCGACGACGTATCGCTCGCCACCGGCACGGCCAACGCCGGCCGGCGCGGCATTGCCGGCACCGTCCTGGTCCACAAGGTGGCCGGTGCCGCCGCGGCGGCCGGCCTGCCGCTCGACAAAGTCGCCGCCCTGGCGCGGCGAGTGAGCGACGGCGTCGGTTCCATGGGGGTGGGTCTCACCGCCTGCACAGTGCCGGCCGCCGGCCGGCCAAGCTTCTCGCTCGCCGACGACGAAATCGAATTCGGGCTCGGCATCCACGGCGAAGCCGGCGTGCGCCGCGACCGGTTGCAGCCGGTCGGCGCGCTGGTCTCGACGGTGGCCGAACGGATCTTCGATGATCGCGGTCTTAAGGCCGGCGATCGCGCCGTGCTGCTGGTCAACAATCTCGGCGCCACGCCGGCGATGGAAATGGCGATCGTCGCCGGTGAGGCCGCCCGCGCCGCCGAGGCGCGCGGCCTCCGCGTCGAACGCATGTGGACCGGCGCCTTCCTGACCGCCCTCGACATGGCCGGCTTCTCGCTATCGGCGCTGGCCGTCGACGACGAGCTTCTGGGCTATCTCGACGCGCCGACCACCGCATCGGCCTGGCCGACGTCGGCGGCGCCCACAAGGATCGCGCCGGCCGTGGCGGTTGCTGCCCGCATCGACGAAACCACGGCCGGCACCGGCGAGCCCGATGCCGCTCTCGTTGCGGCCATCGAGGCGACGGCCCGGGCGCTGATCGCCGACGAGGCGCGCCTCACCGCTCTTGATCAGGCGGTGGGCGACGGCGACCTCGGCCTTAATCTGGCGCGTGGCGCCGAGGCCGTTCTTGCCGAAATCGACGGCTATCGCGCCCTCGGCCGGTCGGCGGCGCTGCGGCGTCTGTCGTCAACCGTCCGCAAGACGGTGGGCGGCACCTCCGGCGCGCTCTACGCCGTCGGCCTGATGCGTGCCGCCGCCGTGGCCGAAAAGCCGGCGACCGGTATTGCCCTGTGGGGTGAGGCGCTGGCCGCCGCCGCCGAGGCCATATCCCGGCTGGGCGATGCCCGCATCGGCGACCGCACCATGCTTGACGCCCTGTTGCCGGCCGCCGAGGCGCTGGCTTCAGCCGGCACCGATCCACGCGCCGCCCATGCCGCAGCGGTCAAGGCCGCCGCCGACGGCGCTGCCGCCACCGCCGCCGTCGCGTCCCGGCGCGGCCGGTCGAGCTATCTCGGCGAACGCGCGGTCGGGCATCCCGACCCCGGCGCCGAAGCCGTCGTCGTCTGGCTGGCGGCGATCGGGCAAGTCCTCGAGGAGGAGGGTGCCTGATCGCCACAAGAGCTTGGCGCGGTCGTTCCGAAACTTCGGCATGACCGCCCACGAACGCAGACCCGTGTGTCTGCCAGAGGGCAGCCCGGCGTCGCCGAGATCGCGCGCCGCGCCGTCCGAACAAGGAGGAGAGCAATGAAGCCTGCAACCTATCTCATGGCCGCCGCCGCCTTCGCGCTCGCGGCCGTGCCGGCGATTGCCGCCGACAAGGTTCCCGCCCGCGTGGGCATTACCGTCGGCACGCTCGGCAACCCGTTCTTCGTGCCCCTGGTGGCCGGCGCCAAGGACACCGTCGCCAAGGCCGCCCCTGACGCCGACGTCACCGTCATCGGCGCCGACTATGACCTCAACAAGCAGGCGACGCAGATCGATAACTTCATCGCCTCCGGCGTCGAGCTGATCATGATCAACTCGGTGGACGCCAACGCCATCGCCCCGGCCATCGCCAAGGCCAAGGCGGCCGGCATCACCGTCGGCGCCTTCGACGTCTCGGCCAACGGCGCCGACGTCACCGTGATGACCAACAACGTCCAGGCCGGCGAGATCGCCTGCAAGTACCTGGCCGACCAGCTCAAGGGCAAGGGCGAGGTCGTCATCATCAACGGTCCGCCGATTTCGTCGATCATCGATCGCGTCACCGGCTGCAAGAACGCCTTCGCCGAATATCCCGACATCAAGATCCTGTCGGACAATCAGGACGGCAAGGCTTCCCGCGACGGCGGCTTTGCCGTCATGCAGGGTCTGCTGACCCGCTTCTCGCACATCGACGCCGTGTTCGGGGCCAATGACCCGACCGCGCTCGGCGCCGACCTCGCTGCCAAGCAGCTCAACCGGCAGGAGATGATCATTGCCGGCGTCGACGGCGCTCCCGATGTCGTCGCCGCCCTCAAGTCGGGCGAGACCCGGATCGTCGCCTCCTCCTCCCAGGATCCCTATGCGATGGCCGCCAAGGCGACCGAGATGGCGCTTGCCGCTTTCCGCGGCGAAGCCCAGCCGTCGGAGCCGGTGCTGCTCGATACCAAGCTGGTCACGACGGACAACGTCGCCAGCTACATCGGATGGGATGCCGAGCGCTGAGGCAGCAACGGCCGCCGCGGCATCCCCCCGCCGTGGCGGCCCCTTGGATACCGGACCGATCGGGAGAACAGACGTGGAGCAAGCCTCCGGACGGACGGCGCCGCTTCTCGAAATGCGCCATATCAGCAAGACCTTCGGCAGCATGGCCGCCCTGAAGGACGTCTCGCTGTCGGTGGAGCGTGGAGAAGTGCATGCGCTGATGGGCGAGAACGGCGCCGGCAAATCGACGCTGATGAAGATCCTTTCCGGCGCCTACCGCGCCGACCCCGGCGGCTCCATCCTCATCGATGGGCGGGAGGTCGACATCGACGGGCCGCAGGCCGGCCGCGATCGCGGCATCGCCGTCATCTACCAGGAACTGTCGCTGGCCCCCAACCTGACGGTCGCCCAGAACATCTTCCTTGGCCGGGAGCATCAGCGCGGCGGCTTCATCGACCGCAAGGCGCAGGAGGCGGCCTGCCGCGACGTGCTCGCCCGCCTTCGTCTCGCCTTTCCGCCGTCGACGGTGGTGTCGCGCCTGTCGCTCGGCGAGCGGCAACTGGTCGAGATCGCCCGGGCGCTCGCCTCGGACGCCCGCATCCTGGTGATGGACGAACCGACGACCTCGCTCAGCACGCTCGAAACGGAGCGCCTCTACGAGATCATCGCCGACCTCAAGGCGCACGGCATCGGCATCATCTACATCAGCCATCGCATGGAAGAGATCTACGCGCTGTCCGACCGCGTCAGCGTGTTGCGCGACGGCCGCTACGTCGGCACGCTCGGCCGCGACGAGATCACCGCCGAGCGGCTGGTGGCGATGATGGTCGGCCGCGATCTCTCTTCCTTCTACAAGAAGGACCATCGGCCGGCCGCCGATCGCCGGACGCTGCTGTCGGTGCGCGACATCGCCGACGATGCCCGCGTCCACGGCTGCTCCTTCGACCTCAAGGCCGGCGAGGTGCTGTGCATCGCCGGGCTGGTCGGCTCGGGGCGCACCGAACTCGCCCGCCTCGTCTACGGCGCCGATCCGCGCACGCGAGGCAGCATCGCGCTCGACGGCCGGGAGATCGACATCCGTCAGGCGCGCGACGCCATCGCGGCCGGCATCGTCTATCTGACGGAGGATCGGCGCCGGCTCGGCCTGTTCCTCGAAATGTCGATCAACGACAACGTCAGCATCAACGTCGCCGCCGGCGACTCCCATCGCGCCGGCTTCACCAACGCCGTCAAGGCGCGCCAGCGGGCCGATCGGGCGATGAGCAGGCTGGCGATCCGCGCGCCCGGCATCGCCGCCCGCACCGGCGCCCTGTCGGGCGGCAACCAGCAGAAGGTGCTGCTCGCCCGACTCCTCGAGACCGAACCGCGCGTGCTGATCCTCGACGAGCCGACGCGCGGCGTCGACGTCGGCGCCAAGTCGGAAATCTACCGGCTGATCGACGACCTCGCGGCGCGCGGTATCGGCATCCTGATGATTTCGAGCGAGCTGCCGGAAGTGATCGGCGTCGCCGACCGGGTGCTGGTGATGCGCGACGGGCGGATCGTCGGCGAGATCGCCGCCGCGCCGGATCGGCCGATCACCCAGGAAGCGATCATGGCCCATGCCACCGGCGCCGCCGACGGCGCGGCCGTGGCCTGAGAGGCGACCCGCATTTCCGGGCCAAGCGGACAGCGGTCCGCAGGACATCAACAAGTTGGAGCATTTCGGTGTTTCGGCGACATGCCGGAATGCTCGTGGGAGGTTCAGTTGACCAACACGACGAAAATCATCGATGCGCAGGCGCTTCTGCGCGCCGACCGGCTGCGGACCGCCATTCAGATCGCCGGCATGCTGCCGGTGTTGATCCTGCTCTGTATCGGCTTCGAGCTGCTGTCCGGCCGCTTCGCCACATTCATCAATCTCTCCATCGTCATGCAGCAGGCGGCGATCAACACCACGCTGGCCGCCGGCATGACCTTCGTCATATTGACCGGCGGCATCGATCTGTCGGTCGGCTCGATCGTCGCGGCATCGGCGATGGTGTCGGTGATGGGCTCGCTGATCCCCGGCTGGGGCTACGTCGGCATCGCCGCCGGCCTCGGCGTCGGCCTCCTCTGCGGCGTCGTCAACGGCCTTCTGGTCGCCGTCGTCCGGCTGCCGCCCTTCATCGCCACGCTCGGATCGTTGACGGCGGTGCGCGGCTTCGCCCGGCTGATCGGCAATGACACCACCGTCTTCAACACGGCGATGCCCTTCGCCTTCATCGGCAACGGCTCGCTGCTCGGCGTACCCTGGCTGGTGATCATCGCCTTTGCCGGCATCCTCGCGTCTTGGATAATTCTGCGGCGGACGGTGCTCGGCACCTATATCTACGCCATCGGCGGCAACGAGGATGCCGCGCGCCTCGCCGGCATCCGCGTCACCGCGGTCCTGGTGTTCGTCTATGCGATTTCCGGCCTGTTTGCAGGCCTCGGCGGCGTGATGAGCGCCGCCCGCCTCTACGCCGCCAACGGCTTGCAACTCGGCCAGGCCTATGAACTGGACGCCATCGCCGCCGTCATCCTGGGCGGCACCAGCTTCGTCGGCGGCATCGGCTCGATCTGGGGCACCCTGATCGGCGCGTTGATCATCGCCGTGCTGTCGAACGGCCTGATCCTCGTCGGCGTCAGCGACATCTGGCAGTATATCGTCAAGGGACTGGTGATCATCGCCGCCGTCGCCCTCGACAGCTATCACCGCTCCAGGGGATGAGGTGACCCATAAAAACGCGGCGGCGCACCGTTGCCGGTGCGTCGCCGTTTCGTGCTTCAGGGGGGAGAGGACTTCTGGGGGAGAAGTGGGGGAGGTCAGATGTCGAACTGGGCCGGCAGGATCACCATGTCACGAACGATGACGTTGCGCGGCCGCGTCAGCATGAACAGCACGGCGTCGGCGACTTCTTCTGGCTCGATCAGACCGCCGGCCGCCTTCAGGGCGGCGAGCCGCTCCGGCACCCAGTCCTTGAGGAGCGCGGTGATCACCGGGCCGGGCTGGATGGCGGCGACGCGCACGTCGTGCTTGGCCACCTGACGGCGGACGGTGTGGACGAAGGCCTGCACCGCGTGCTTGGAGGCGGTGTAGATCGGCTCGACCATCACCGGCACCACGCCGGCCACCGAGCTGGTGAACAGGATGTCGCCGTGCTTGCGCTCGATCATGTAGGGCAGCACGGCATGGGCGGTGCGGAAGGCGGCGTTGATGTTGAGGTTCAGCATGCGGTCCCAGGCGTCGGGATCGCCGGTGGCCGCGTCGCCGCCGATGTAGGCGCCGGCGTTGGCATGGAAGATGTCGAGCTGGCCGGCCTTATCGAGGATCTGCGGCAGCATGGTGGCGACGCTCTTGGGGTCCAGGAGGTCGATGCGCACCGGGAAGGCATTGGCGCCGATCTCGGCGCAGGCCTTGGCGAGACCCTCTTCGTCGCGGTCGACGATGGCGACCTTGGCGCCGGCCTCGGCCATCGCCTTGGCGGACGCCAGACCGATACCGGACGCGCCACCGGTGACGGCAGCGACCTGACCCTTGATACTCACAGCCATTTCAGTCTCCTTTCGTCCGTCTCCGACGGACATTCGCTTTGTTTGTTGGGCGTTTCCTCAAGTTCTTTCATGCGGCCGGCAACAGGCCGCCGAGCCGCATCTGCTCGATCATCCAGCGCCGCGCCGTAGCGATCTCCACCACCGGCTGTTCGGCCTTCTCGGTCCACATCTCCATCAGGAAAGGGCCGCGGTAGCCAAGGTCGGCCAGCGTGGCGAAGCAGGACTTGAAGTCGACGCAGCCGTCGCCGAACGGCACGTCGCGGAACTGGCCGGGGAAGTCGGCGGTCACCTTACGGGTGTCTTTGAGGTGGATGGCGACGATGCGGTCGATGCCGGCCCGAAGCTCGGCGTCGACGTCGTTGCCCCAGGCGGTGAGGTTGCCGAGGTCCGGGTAGACGCAGAAATAGGGCGAGCGGATGATGTCGTCATACTCGCGCCAGCGGGTGATCGAGTTGATGAAGGCGGTGTCCATGATCTCGACCGCCAGCATCACCTGCGCCCGCGACGCCTCGCGCACCGACCATTGCAGCCCCTCGATGAAGCGCTCCTTGGTGCCGAGGTCGGCTTCCTCGTAGTAGACGTCGTAGCCGGCGAGCTGAATGGTGCGGATGCCCAGATCGACGCAGAGATCGATCGCCCGGCGCATGACGTCGCGCGCCTTGACGCGGGTGGCCGCGTCGCGGCTGCCGAAGGGAAAGCGGCGGTGCGCCGACAGGCAGACGCTCGGCACGGTGATGCCGAGGTCGCGCACGGCGGCCGAGAAGGCGGCGCGCTCGGCCTTCGACCAGCTGAGGCGCGTCAGGCGCTCGTCGGTCTCGTCGATGGACATCTCGACGAAGTCGAAGTCCAGCGCCTTGGCCAGCGCCAGCCGCGCCGGCCAGTCGAGGTCCTTGGGCAGCGCCTTCTCGTAGATGCCCAGCGGATTGGGCAGCGCCTCTCGGGTCACGGTCTTGCTCCAGGTCTTTGGCCGGTCACCGGCCGGCCGGCAGGGTGGACAGCGTTTCTGCAAGGCGGCGGAAGGCCGCGTACTTGTCGCGATAGGCGGGGAAGCTGGCGGCATCCGGCTCGACCAGCGCGCCGGACGGGCACATGGCGGCCATCGCATCGGCAAAGCCCTTGTGGACGCCCGAGCCGACGGCGGCGGCGATCGCCGCCCCGAGGCAGCCGGACTGCTCGACGTGCATCACCTCGACCGGCATCTCGGAGATGTCGGCGACCATCTGCATCCAGGGCTTGGAGCGGGTCGGGCCGCCGGTGAGACGCAGCGTCTTGTCGCGGCCCGACAGCTTGACGATCCGCTCGAGGTGGACGTGCTGGGAGAAGCAGATGCCCTCGTAGACCGCCTGCAGCACCTGGCCGAGGCCGTGGGCGTTGGCGAGGCCGTGCAGGCCGGCCGAGAGGTCGTCGCCGAGGTTGGAGGCGAACAGGTAGGGCAGGAACTGGATGCCGGTGCCGGCCTTGGGCAGCGCCGAGATCATCAGATCGGCCTGACGGTAGCAGTCGGGCATGCCGCCGAGGAAGGTGCGGACGAACCATTCGAGGTTGCCGGCCGAGGTGGGGCTGCCCTCGTGGACGAAATAGCGGTCCGGCATGCAGTAGCGGCCCCAGATGTAGGGCCAGTTGTCGCCTTCCGGCTTCAGGATGCGGTCGGTGGTCCAGGTGACAATGGTCCAGGTGCCCATCACCACGTTGACGAAGCTCGGATCGGCGAGGCCGGCGCAGACGGCGGCCGACACCACGTCGAAGAAGCCGCCGAACACCGGCGTGCCGGGCTTGAGGCCGGTCTCCTCGGCCGCCTTGGCGCCGAGGCCGGCGACGCATTCCTCCGAGCCGACGACCGGCGGCAGGCAGCCCTCCATCTCGTCGATGCCGAACATCTTGAACAGGGCCGGATCGTAGGCGCCCTTCTCGACGTTGTAGAGGTTGCTGCCGGAGATGTTGGTGATCTCGGCGGCGAACACGCCGGTCAGCTTGTAGCGGATGAAGTCGTGCGCCATCAGCACGTGACGGGTGCGGCGGTAGTTGTCCGGCTCGTTGGCCTTCATCCAGGCGAGCAGCGACACCGGATGGCCGGTCCACAGCTGCTGATAGCCGTAAGGGTAGCTCGCCGTGTCGAGCCCTTTGGCCCGCCAGTCCTTGACGATGGACAGCGCCCGGTTGTCCGAGGAGATGATGCCGTTGCGCACCGGCTCGCCGTTGGCGTCGAGGGCGTAGAGGCCCTTGCCGTGGGCGGAGAAGCTGATGCCGGCGATGTCCTCGGCGGCGACGCCGCTCTCGGCGACGACGCGGCGGATCGTCTTGACGACGATCTGCCACATGGCGTTCATGTCGCGCTCGGACCAGCCGACGTGGGCGGCGACACCGTTGTCGACCTCGGAGGCCACGGCCTTCTCATGGCCCTCGGCGTCGTAGAGGCCGCTCTTGATGACGGTTCCGCCGATGTCTATTCCGAGAAAGTAGGTCACGGCACTGGTCCTCTGGAGAAACGCAACGGTCCGGCCTGGGACCGGGCAAGAGAAATCCGTTCCGCCGGACGGCCGGCCCGGCGGCAGGGGGTGGTTCGGTTCGGTGCGGCCCGGAGGGCGGTCAGCCGGCGGCGAGCAGGTCGCGGTATTTCAGCTGATCACCCGCCATTTCGCGGAAGATACGATATTTCCTGTCGTGGAAGGCGGCGGTCTCCGGCCGGGGCAGCGTCACCGACACGTCGCCGGCCATGGCCAGCATGGCGTCGGTGAGCGCCGGATAGAGACCGGCGGCGGTGGCGCCCAGCATGGCCGAGCCGAGCAGCATCGCCTCGCTTTCCGAGATGATTTCGATGGGAAGACCGATGACGTCGGCGAATTCGCGCACCCAGAGCGGGTTCTTGGCGCCGCCGCCGCACAGGCGGATGCGCTTGATGGCGTAGCCGTTGGCGTTCATCGTCTCGATGATGTGGCGCGTGCCGTAGGCGACCGACTGAAGCGCCGCCAGATAGCGGACGGCGAGGCCCTCCAGCGTGTCGTCGAGCTTCAGGCCGACCATCATGCCGGTCAGCGTCGGGTCGGCGAGCGGCGAGCGGTTGCCGAGATAGTAGCCGAGCAGATGGAAGTCGCGGGTGGGAAAGGGGTCCTCGGCCTCAAGCGTCTTCACCAGCTCGTTGAGACAGGCATAAGACGACTGACCGGTGCGGGCGACTTCCTTCTCCAGCGCCGGCCAGGCGGCGCTGTCGCGCAGCACGAAGTCGACCAGGGCGCCGGCGGCGCTCTGCCCGCCTTCGGCCAGCCAGTAGCCGGGCACCATGGCGCCGTGATAGGGGCCCCAGACGCCGGGTACGAAGTGGCGGTCGCGGTTGGAGGCCATGTGACAGGCCGAGGTGCCGGCGATCACCGCCAGCGCTTCCTCGGGCTTGTCGCCGAGCACGCCGACGCCGCCGGCATGGGCGTCGATCAGGCCGACGGCCACCACCACGTCAGGCGACAGGCCGAGTTCGGCGGCGGCCTCGGCGGTCAGCCGGCCGGCCGGCGTGCCGGCCTCGACGATCTCGTCGCCGATGCGGTTGTCGTCGATCAGCTCGATGAGGTCGAGCGCCTCGAAGAACGGCCGCGACCAGCGCTTTTCGTGGTGGAGGTAGGTCCACTTGCAGACGGTGGTACAGGCCGAGCGCACGGTGCTGCCGGTCGAGCGCCAGCTGAGGAAGTCGGCGAGGTCGAGGAACAGGGCGACGCGCTTGTATTGCTCGGGCAGGTGGGTCTTCAGCCAGCGGATCTTCGGGATTTCCATCTCCGGCGAGATGGCGCCGCCGACGAAGTCCAGCACCTCATGGCCGCCCTTGTTGATCGCTTCCGCCTCGGCAAGCGCCCGGTGGTCCATCCAGACGACGACGTTCCACTGGTCGTCGCCGCTCTCGGAGACCGACACCGGCTTGCCCCCGGCATCGACGGCCACCAGCGAGCAGGTGGCGTCGTAGCCGATCGCCTTGATGTCGTCGACCGGCACGCCGGCGGCGGTCACCACGGCGCGGACGCATTCGACGACGCCGGCCCAGATGTCGTCCGAGGACTGCTCGACATGCAGCGGCCGCGGCCGGTTCATGCGGATCGGGCGGTCGGCGACGGCGAGGCGGCCGCCGCGCTCGTCGAACAGCGCCGCCCTGACGCTGCCGGTGCCAACATCCACGCCGATGACATACGCAGTCATGACCAACCTCTTGCCGCTTTTCCTGCCGGCCGGATCGGGCGATCCGGCCGTCTCACTTGGGGTTCCGCCGCAGTCTCAGCGCGAGTTCTGCTTGCGGAGGTAGCCGATCAGCACCGCCACCAGCAGGATCACGCCCTTGACGACGCGCTGGCTGTAGGGGGAGAGGCCGATCATGTTCAGGCTGTTGTTGAGCACGCCGAGCAGCAGGGCGCCGATCAGGGTGCCGACGATGTGGCCGCGACCGCCGGTGATCGCCGTGCCGCCGAGCACCACCGCCGCGATGGCGTCCAGTTCGACGCCGATGGCCGAGTTGGGCTGGCCGGACAAGAGGCGCGAGGTCTGGATCATGCCGGCGATGGCGGCGGTGCAGCCGGAGATGGCGTAGACCATCAGCTTGATGCGGGCGGTGCGAATGCCCGACAGGATGGCCGCGTCCTCGTTGCCGCCGACGGCGTAGACGTAGCGGCCGAGCGGCAGGCGGTTCAGCACGAAGTAGGCCACCGCGAAGACCGCCAGCATGATCAGCGTCGGGATCGGCAGGCCGAGCACGTATTCACGACCGATGAAGCCGTACTCGCGGTCGATCGGCAGCGGATAGCCGTTGGTGTAGATCAGGCCGAGGCCGCGCGGGATTTCCATCATCGCCAGGGTGACGATGATCGGCGGCAGGGCGAAGCGGGCGATGAAGAAGCCCGACACGGCGCCGGTCAGCGTGCCGCCCATGATGGCCAGCAGAGCCGCCGCCCAGAAGGGGAAGCCCATGTTGGCGATCATGCCGGCCATCATCGTCGAGGCGAGCGCCACGATGGCGCCGACCGAGAGGTCGATGCCGCCGGTCAGGATGACGAAGGTCATGCCGACGGCGATGATACCGGTGATCGACACTTGGCGGGTGATGTTGAGCAGGTTGTCGACCGTCAGGAAGTTGTCGTTCATCGACGCGGTCAGGACCATCAGGACGATCAGCGCGACGAAGGAAACGAACTCCGGCCGGGCGACGGCCGCCTTGGCAAGGCCGACCAGACCGCCGGTTGGCTCGCGCGACTTGGCGTCCGCGGCAGCAGCTTCACCCATTTTCACCTCCCGAAGCGTAAAGCATGATTTTTTCTGAGTTTATATCGTCGCCGGTCAGCGTGGCGCGGATGGAGCCGTAGCGCATGACCAGGACGCGGTCGCAAATGCCGATCACTTCCGGCAGGTCGGACGAGATCACCACCACGCCGAGGCCCTGCGCGGACAGCTCCTGCAGCATGACGTAGATTTCGGCCTTGGCGCCGACGTCGATGCCACGGGTCGGTTCGTCGAAGATTAGCAGCTTGCAGTTACTGGCCAGCCAGCGGGCGATGATCACCTTCTGCTGGTTGCCACCGGACAGCTCCGACACCGTCTTGAGGTCGGAGGTGGTGCGGATGCGCATGCGGGCGATGAAGCGGTCGCTGAGCGCCTTCTCCTTACGCGGCAGCACCATGCCGAGCTTGTTGGTCAGCCGGTCGAGCGTGCTGACCACGATGTTGGAGCGGATGGAGAAGGGCAGGAACAGGCCGGTGCGCTTGCGGTCTTCCGGCAGGTAGCCGATGCCGTGGGTCAACGCCTCGTGCGGCGAGCGCAGCTCGATCGGCTTGCCCTCGAACAGCACGTCCTTCTCGATGGAGGGATCGCGGCCGATCAGCGACAGGAAGCTCTCGGTGCGCTTGGCGCCGACCAGGCCGGCGATGCCGAGGATCTCGCCGCGCCGCACCTCGAAGGAGATGGTGTCGGAACCGGGGAAGCGCAGCTTGCGCACTTCCATGATCGGCGCCTCGGCGGCGTCGGCAACGCCGCGCTTCGGCGGGAAGGCCTGCGTCACCTCGCGACCGACCATCTTGGAGATCAGTTGATCCTGGGTGCAGCCGTCGACCGGGCCGGTGTAGACGTGGCAGCCGTCGCGCAGCACCGACACCGTGTCGGCGATCTCGAAGATTTCCTCGAGGTGATGGGAGATGAAGAAGCAGCCGACGCCGAGGCCCTTCAGGCGCTCGATCACCTCGAACAGCTTCTTGACCTCACGCGGGGTCAGCGTCGCCGTCGGCTCGTCGAGCACCAGGAAATTGCACTTGAAGATGGTGGCCTTGACGATTTCCACCGACTGCTGCTCGGCGACCGTCAGGTCGGCGACCGGCCGGTCGAGCGGGAAATGCATGTCGAGCTTGTCGAGGGCCTCGCGGGCCATGCCGCGCATGGTGCGGCCGTCGAGCGTGCCGAACTTGGTGCGGATCTCGCGGCCGAGAAAGATGTTCTCATAGGCGTTGAGATGGGGAACCAGGCTGAATTCCTGGAAGATGATGTTGATGCCGAGCTTTTCCGATTCCCGGGTACGCGTCGGGTGAACGGTGGCGCCGTCGATCAGAAGCTCGCCCTCGTCGGCCTGATAGACGCCGGACAGGATCTTCATCAGCGTCGACTTGCCGGCCCCGTTCTCGCCGACCAGCGCATGGACCTCGCCGCGTTTCAGCGACAGCGAGACGTCGTTGAGAGCGACGATGCCGGGGAACCTCTTGGTGATGTGTTTCATTTCGAGCATGGCGGAACCCTCGGAGTGCCGGCGGTCGGCGGCACGGATCGGACTGTCCGGAAAACCCGGTCGTCGCGGGGAGGGGAGCCGGACCGGCCACGGGGAGAGATTACTCTCCCCGACGCCCCCGGCAAGGGGGACGCGGCCGGCGGGCTGTCCTTCCCCGCGACGTGTTCGATTACCAGGCGAAGGTCGCCGCGTTGGTCTTGTCGACGAGCTCGACGTCGATCGGGATCACGGCCGGCACATGGGCGCCCATGTACTTGGCCAGAGCGATGGCGAGGCCGATGCGCATCTGGTCACGCGGATACTGGGCGGCCGTCGCCTTGAAGGCGCTGCCGGCGGCGATCGCCTTGGTCGCCTCGGGGGCGCCGTCGACCGACGTCAGGATGATGTCCTTGCCCGAGCCTTCGATGGCGGCGAGAGCACCCATCGAGCCGCCGTCGTTGACCGAGAAGACGCCCTTCAGGTCCGGATGCGACTGGATCATGTTCTCGACGACGTCAACGGCGATGTCGCGCTCCTGGCGGCCGTTCTGGATGTCGACCAGCTTGACGTCCGGCGCCTTGGCGAGGGCGTCCTTGCAGCCGCGAACGCGCTCGAGGATCGGAACCACGGCGATGCCGTCGAGGATGGCGACTTCACCCTTGCCGCCGATCTCCTTGACCAGCGCGTCGCAGGCGAGCACGCCGGCGTCGTAGTTCTTGGAGCCGACGAAGGCGTCGACGCCGGCGGCCTGCGCGTCGACGGACACAACCGTCACGCCCTTGGCCTTGGCGGCCTCGACGGCGCTGCGCACGCCTTCGGAGTCGGTCGGGTTCACCACCAGGATGTTGACGCCCTTGGACACCATGTCCTCGATGTCGCTGAGCTGCTTGGAAACGTCATGGCGCGCATCGGCGACGTAGACTTCAGTATTGTCGCCGAGCAGCTTGGCGAAAGCCGTGACTTCCTCGTTCATGACGATGAAGTAGGGGTTGTTCATCTCCTGAAAGGAAACACCGATCTTGGGGGCATCCTTGGCGAGAGCAGCGCCGGCCGACAGAACAAGCGTCGCCGAAGCGGCGAGCAGGGCCGCTTTTGCATGGGAATTCATAACGTCTCCTCCGTGATTATTGCCTTTCGGCCAAACCGTTTTAGCCGACCGTTAACAGGTGCCCTAGACGATTTTCCTGATTTCTCTTGTACTATTTCTACCCCATCATTGAGTCATAAGCGGAATTCGCCGCGCAGCTTAGCCTTTGGTCTGAGTGGCAAGTGCGATCCGGACGTCAGTCTTGACAGGGGGCGCCGGCCTTCGATCATGCCCCGGAGGACGACGGCCGGCCGGCGGACCGATAGCCTGCCGGCGACAGACCGGCCGATGAGGGATTGAAGATGCCCGAGATGAAGCCGTCGCTCGAGGTGAACGACAACAACCTCGGCAATTCCTTCCGCTTCCAGCGCTGCGGCTGGCCGAACGACAGCGGCAAGTGGCATTTCCATCCGGAATACGAGCTGCACCAGATCGTCCGGACCAGCGGCAAGCTGTTCATCGGCGACGCCGTGCTGAACTTCCGGCCCGGCAGCCTGTTCCTGATCGGCCCCTACACGCCGCACAACTTCGTCAGCGACGTGCGCAACGGCGCCGTGGTGCCCGAGCGCGACCTGATCCTGCAATTCCGCAAGGAGTGGATCGAGGCCAGCGCCAACGTGCTGACCGAGATGCGCCAGCTGCGGCCGGCCTTCGACGAGGCGGTGTTCGGCGTCGAATATGGCGGCGAGACGCTGCAGGCCGTCTACGCGCTGATGAACCGCATCGACAGCGAGGAGCCGCTGGAGCGGCTGATCTCCTTCATGCGCATCATCGACCACCTGAAGCAATGCCGCCGCAAGACGGTGCTCGGCACCTCGCGCTACTTCATCGACACGCGCACCGCCTCGCTCCGGCGTTTCAACAAGGTGGTCGACTATATCCGCGAGCATATCGAGGAGGACGTGTCGATGGAGGCGGCGGCCGACCTCGTCGGCATGAGCTACAAGATGTTCTCGCGCTGGTTCATCGAATGCACCGGCATCGGCTTCCGCCGCTACGTCATCAAGACGCGCATCAACAAGTCCTGCGAATACCTGTTCTCGACGTCGCGCTCCATCCAGGAGATCTGCTTCCTGGTCGGCTTCAACAACGTCTCCAACTACAACCGGCTGTTCCGGCAGATGATCGGCGTCACGCCCACCGACTTCCGCCGCAAGTCGCAGGAGGCGCTCGGCTACGACTTTCCGATGGAGGGCTTCGCCGCCGCCTGAGCGGCCGTCAGCTCTCGTTGACGGTGGAGAAATAGGCCTTCATGTGCTCGTAGAGGCGCTTGAAGTTCTCGAAGCCGCGCTCGTAGACGGCGTTGGCGGCCGGGTCCGGCGTCAGCACGCGCGCCTCCTGGCGAACGCCCAGCCAATCGACCATCTGCTGCCGGTCGATCATGCCGACGCCGAAGGCAGCGAGCACCGCCGCGCCATAGGCCGATTTGCCGCTGTTGGGCAGCACCCGCACGGGACGGCCGGTGACGTTGGTGATGATCTCCACCCAAAGGTCGGATTTCGACACGTCGCCGACCACGGTGAGCTGGTCCTCGAGGCCGGGGAAGGCGGCGCTGCCGTAGTCGATGTTGTTCTTCAGCGCGTAGGCGACGCTTTCCAGGAGGGCGCGGTAGAGGTGCGACTTGGTGTGGTTGAGCGTCAGCCCGGTGACGGTGCCGCGGGCGTCGACGTCCCAGATCGGGCTGCGCTCGCCCATAAAATAGGGCAGCACCATCAGGCCGTTGGAGCCCGGCGGGATGGCCGAGGCGTGCTCGTCGAGAAGATCGTAGGCCGAGATGGCCCGCTTGCCGCCGGAGGTCAGCGATTCGACCAGCCGCTCGTTGTCGGCGAAATTGTCGCGGAACCACTGGAGCACCGAGCCGGAGGTCGCCGAGCCGCCGTAGGAATAGGTCAGCGTCTCCGAGTCGATCACGTAAGGCATCGACACGAGGCCGGGGAAGCGGTCGGCGGTGGCGTGGATGAAGCCCCAGCAGGTCGACGAACTCAGCATGGCGGCGTGCTGGCCCTCTTGCACCACGCCGGCCCTGAGCGTGGCGATGGCCGCGTCGACGCCGCCGGCGCACACCGGCAGGCCCTCGGTGAGGCCGAGCATGCCGGCGCCGGCCTTGTGCAGCTTGCCGACCACCTCCTGCGAGCCGACCAGCCGCTCGGGGAAGAAATACTGGGGTATGTCGAGGAGATCGGCCATCTCTTGCGACCAGGCGCGTTTGCCGAGGTCGTAGACGCCGCCGATGTTGCAGGCCTGCGAGTGGTCGACGGCGATCTCGCCGGTCAGCCGGTAGATGATGTCGGCGTTGGGCGGCAGGAAGTAGTTGATGCGCGACCAGACGTCGGGCTCGTGGTTCTTGATCCACAGGATCTTGGTGAAGCCGAAGTACGAGTCGGCGCCGTTGCCGGTGATGGCGTAGAGATCGTCCTCGCCGATCATCTGCCGCACCCGCTCGCTTTCGGTCTTGGCGCGGCGGTCGAGCCAGAGCAGGCAAGGGCGGATCGGCTGCATGCCGACGTCGACGGGAATGCCGGTACCGCCGCCGATCGCCGATATCGCCATGCCCCTGACGCTCTGGGCGGGCGCGCCGGCGCGCAGCATCGTCTCGCGCACGGCATGCACGAAAGCCTGCAGCCAGACCTCCGACGACTGCTCGGCCCAGAGATTGTGCAGGCTGACGAAGCCGTATTCCGCCCGACCCTGTCCGAGAATGCGGCCGTCCCGGTCCACCAGGACCGCCTTCACCGACGACGTGCCGAGATCGACGCCCAATACGCAATCGGTGCCGTTCATCCGCCTCTGGTCCTTTTCCGCTTCCATCCCCTGGGGCGGCGGGATTCTGCTGCCCGCCTGCCCGCATCTTTCATACTAGTCCATTCCGTCGCAAAGGGGCAATCGGCGGCTTTCAAACGATTGGATTCGCCGGAAAGCGGGGTTGCATCCGGTGCGTCGGGCACACCAATGAGTCCGGGTCGCTACTCCAATCCTTTGCTTGCGCATCGGATTCATCCGGAAGGTGGAGCCGCTTTCCGGACCGATTCCCTAGAACAGGCTGAGCTGCCGCATCCGCCGTTGCCGCCGCGCCGGCTCGTCGGCCTCGATCAGCGCCGGCGGTAGCCGTTCGAGGAAGCGCGAGGGCGGGGCGGTCTGCACGGCGCCCTGACGGAAACGCTCGACGGCGCGGCTGAGGAACAGCCGCTCGCCGGCGCGCGTCATGGCGACGTAGAACAGGCGCCGCTCCTCGGCCAGC
Organism: Rhodobacterales bacterium Alpha_02; assembly: GCA_001603295.1. Classification (GTDB taxonomy): domain Bacteria; phylum Pseudomonadota; class Alphaproteobacteria; order Rhizobiales; family Pleomorphomonadaceae; genus Pleomorphomonas. The sequence continues at coordinate 945 of LUYO01000124.1, read as the reverse complement.
CGTGCCGCGTCCTCGTCCGGGTCCGGTGCGGCGCCCCAGGAGAAGGGCATCAGCCCGTCTTCCAGACCGACCGCGAAGACGACGGCGAATTCCAGGCCCTTGGCCGCGTGCATGGTGAGAAGCGACACCCGGTCGGCGCGGGAGTCGCGGAAGTCGGCCTCGGTCGACAGCGCCGCCGCCTCCCGGAGCCGCGCGTCGTCGCCACCCGTCACGTCGCCGGCGGCCAGCGTGGCAAGCCAGCCGCGTGCCTCGGCGAGCGCCGCCGCGTCGGCCGTCTCCTGTCGTCGCGCCGCCTCGGCCGCCGTGGCAATGCGGGCCGCAAGGGGCTCGCCCTTGTCGCCCGGCTCCAGTCGGTCGAGGATCGCCGTCACGCCCGGATGACCGGCGAGCGGCGCCGGCGAGCTTTTCCTGAACGGGATGCCGGCGCGGTCGAAGGAGGCGCGGAAGGCGGCGGCCTGCGCGTCGGTGCGGTAGAGCACGGCGCAGTCGGCAAAGCCGAGTCTTTTGTCGCCGCCGCGCCGGTGGCGGCCGGCCGCCAGCATGTCGTGGCCTCCGAGCAGGTCCTCGATGGTGGCGGCGACGAAATCCGCCTCTGCCGCCTCGTTCGCCGCGACATGCAGCCGGATCGGCTCGCCCATCGGTCGGGTGATGCCGTCGGCCGGCCGGCCGAGGAAGCCGGCGGCGGCGCTGACGATGGTACCGCTGGAGCGATAGTTGCGCTGAAGGCGTAGCGTCGGCGCTGAGGGATAGTCGCGGCCGAAGCGCTCGAAGCAGGCGGCGTCGGCGCCGCGGAAGCCGTAGATCGCCTGATCGGGATCGCCGATCACACAGAGATTGCCGTCCGGTCCATTGATCAGTTGCAAGAGGCGATATTGCTGTTCGTCGACGTCCTGGAACTCGTCGGCCAGTACGTGCGAGAAGCGCGCCCGCCACAGCGCCGCGACC
>LUYO01000123.1:0-6018 GCA_001603295.1 Rhodobacterales bacterium Alpha_02 | reverse complement strand
CCCGCCTCGAGCGGCAGGCCGGCGGCGATCCATGCCGGCAGGCCGCCGTCGAGCAGCACCACGTCGCGCGCGCCCATGATGCGGAAGCTCCACCAGACGCGCGGCGCCGAGAACAGGCCGACGCTGTCGTAGATGACGATGGTCGCGCCATCGCGGATGCCGAGCGCCCCAACCGCCGCCGCGAAGGCGTCCGGCGTCGGCAGCATGTGCGGCAGCGGCGAGGTCGTGTCGGCAATGGCGTCGAGGTCGAAGAACACGGCGCCGGGGATGTGGCCGGCCAGATACTCGGCCCAGCCGCTGCGGCCGGCCGCCGGCATGTGCCAGGAGCCGTCGACGACGGTGACGTCGGGATCGCCGATATGGCGGGACAGCCAGTCGGCGGTGACGAAATGGCGGTCGGGATGCACGGCCATCGGAAGTCCTCCGGGTGAGAGCGTCAGGCCGCCTCGGCTGGCGGGCCGAAACGCAGGCGGACGCGACGGTTGATGCGGCCCTTGTTCTCGATCTTGGTGATGTGGACCTCGCCGATTTCGCCCGTCGATCGCACATGCGTGCCGCCGCAGGGCTGAAGGTCGATGTCGGCACCGATGCGGACCAGCCGCACCCGGCCGGCGCCGATCGGCGGCTTCACCTTCATCGTCTTGACCAGCGCCGGATTGGCGGCCAGTTCCTCGTCGGTGATCCACTCGGTGGTGACGGCATGATCGGCGCGGATCAGCGCGTTGAGCGCCTCGGTGGCCGACACCTTCTCCACCGTCTCGCCGTCGGGCAGGTTGAAGTCGAGCCGGCCCTCCTCGACGCCCACCTGGCCACCGGTGGCCGGATAGGGCAGCACGACGGAGAGGAGGTGCATGGCCGTGTGCATGCGCATCAGCGCGTGGCGGCGCGCCCAATCGACGCGCTGCAAGATGGTCTGGCCGAGCTGCGGCAACTCATGCCCATCCTCGGGAACGAGGATAATGGATGATCTGTCAGGGCTGTAGACGGCATTCTTGATGTTGGATACGAAGCCCGTCCCCCATTCGATGGAGCCGATGTCGCCGGGTTGGCCGCCGCCTTGCGGATAGAAGATCGATCGGTCGACCCAGAGGCCGCCGTCGGTGCCGACGGCGGTGACCGTCGCTTCGGCTAGCTCCAGATAGGGGTTGTCGAGGTACAGGGCCTCGGTCATTGCTTGTCCTCCGTCAGACCGCCTCGAAGGGCGGTTCCAATCTGGCCGGCGCATCCAGCCAGGCCGGCACCGGCAGTCCCTTGGCTCTCAGGAACGCCGGATTGTAGAGCTTCGACGCATAGCGGGCGCCACCGTCGCAAAGCACGGTGACGATCGTGTGTCCCGGTCCCAGCTCGCGAGCCAGCGCCATGGCGCCGGCGACGTTGATGCCCGAGGAGCCGCCGAGACAAAGACCTTCGTGCTCGACGAGGTCGAACAGCACGGCCAGCGCTTCCGCATCGGAGACGCGGCAGGCGAAGTCGACCGGCGCGCCCTCCAGGTTGGCGGTGATGCGGCCCTGGCCGATGCCCTCGGTGATCGACGAGCCCTCGGCTTTCAACTCGCCCGTCGTGTAGTAGCTGTGGAGCGCGGCACCGTGGGGATCGGCGAGGCCGATGCGGACGTCCGGCTTCAGCGCCTTGAGGCCGATGCCGACGCCGGCCAGCGTGCCGCCCGAACCGACGGCGCAGATGAAGCCGTCGACCTTGCCGCCCGTCTGCTCGTGGATCTCGCGGGCCGTCGTCTCGATATGGGCCTGCCGGTTGGCGACATTGTCGAACTGGTTGGCCCAGACGGCGCCGTTCGGCTCGCTGTTCGCCAGCTGCTCGACGAGGCGGCCCGACAGCTTCACGTAGTTGTTGGGGTTGCGATAGGGCACGGCCGGCACCTCCACCAGCTCGGCGCCCACCATGCGCAGATAGTCCTTCTTCTCCTGCGACTGCGTCTCCGGAATGACGATCACCGTCTTGAGGCCGAGGGCGGCGCCCACCATCGCCAGGCCGATGCCGGTGTTGCCAGCCGTGCCCTCGACGACGGTGCCGCCGGGTGCCAGGCGGCCGGATTTCATGGCATCGCGGATGATGTAGAGGGCGGCCCGGTCCTTCACCGACTGGCCCGGATTCATGAACTCGGCCTTGCCGAGAATGTCACAGCCGGTGGCTTCGGAGGCGCGCTTGAGGCGGATCAGCGGCGTGTTGCCGATGGTGTCGAGAATGCTGGCCGTCATGAAAAGACGCCTCCGCGGACGTTGCGGCGGCACCATCAGCCGACGACGCGCGCGCCGTCAAGCAATACCATTTTCCGTGTATGGTTCGTCGGGGAGGATCGTCCAGCCGCTGGACGTCAGGTATTCGAGCGGCTTGTAACGGCGCTTGTAATCCATCTTGCGCGAGCCGCGCACCCAGTAGCCGAGGTAGAGATAAGGCAGGCCGCGCCGCCGCGTCCGCTCGATATGGTCGAGAATCATGAAGGTGCCGAGCCCGTCGCGCTGCATGTCGGGCTCGTAATAGGAGTAGACCATGGAGAGGCCGTCGATCAGCACGTCGGTCAGCGCCGCGCCGATCAGCGGGCCGTCGCCCATGCCGGACAGGAAGGTGTTGATGCCGCGCCGCCGGTATTCCACCAGCATGGTGTCGACGTGCGTCTCCTCGACCATGGCGGCATAGTCGCCCACCGTCATGTCCACCATGCCGCCGTCGGCGTGACGGGCGTCGAGATAGGAGCGGAACAGGGAATACTGCTCGCCGGTGGCGGCCGGCGGCAGTTCGGCGCCGACCAGGTAGCCGTTGCGGGCGTAGTTGCGGCGCTGGCTCTTGTCGGGCCGGAAGTCGTCGACGCGCACCCGCACCGAGACGCAGGCGCGGCAGTCCTCGCAGGCCGGGCGGTAGGCGATGTTCTGGCTGCGCCGGAAGCCGCCGTGGCTGAGAATGGAGTTCATCGCCGAGGCGCGGTCGCCCACCATGTGGGTGAACACCTTCCGCTCCGTCTTGCCCGGCAGGTAGGGACAGGTGGACGGCGCGGTCAGGAAGAATTGCGGGGCGTCGGTCGGATGCTGCGTCATGGGGCCGTATGTCGGTCTGTTCCGCCGATCTTGGCATCTTTCGCCGGCTCTGGCGAGATACCAAGATCAACGGAAGCGGCATGGCATACTCGAAGCCGCAAAGCGGCTTCCGGCGCCAAGCGGCGCCGCGCGGAGCGGGTCTTTCGTGGCGAAGCCCCGAAAGACGAAAAGCGGAGCGAAAGCCAAGGGCCGGAGGCCCGCCGGCGACTGAGGCCGAAAATCAATATCTATTCACGAAGACTATGCCGAGCACGATGTCGTGCAGGAGGCGCTTGTCCTTCGTGAACAGCGAGACCAGCAGCACCAGCGGCGTCAGCACCGACACCGAGAAATAGAACAGCACGGCGTGGATGGCGGCGATGCCGGGATTGAGGCGGCTGCCGTCCATGAAGCGACCTTCGATGCCCTGGCTGCGCATGCCGATGGTGGCCGAATGCGGGCCACCCAGCGAGAAGGCGCTGTAGACCAGCGCCACGGCCGGCCATAGGATCGGATAGAGCATCCAGCCGAGGCCGAGCGTGATGATGCCGAGAAAGAACACCAGCACGCCGACCGCGAAGGTCAGGATCGCGATGACCACCGCGTCGATCAGGAAGGCGATGACGCGGCGCGTGCGGATGCCGGCAACGGCGCCGGGGGCGAGGCGGCCATCGTCGATGATGTAGTCGGCGGCGTCGTAGGTCCGGTTGGACATGATGTTCTCCCTCGGGAACGATCAGCCGCATATAGGCTCGCCGCCGCCGACTTCAATGCGCCGAGGGCCGCGCGGGCCGGGCTATTCCGCCGATTTCCGCTCGACGCCGTAGCCCTTGGCGCGCAGCGCCGCGATGATCTCCTCGGCGTGGTGGCCGTCGCGCGCTTCGAGCGTGATGTCGAGCGAGGCACCCTTGGCCGGGATCTCCAGCACCGTGCGCCGGTGCGACACCTCGAGGATGTTGCCGCCGGCGTCGCCGATCAGCGTGGTGATGGCGCCGAGCGTGCCCGGCCGGTCGGGAATGGCGAGGCGGATGGCGACTATCTTCTCCTCGCGGGCCAGCTCGCGCATCATGATCGAGGCGAGGATGCGCGGGTCGATGTTGCCGCCCGACAGCACCAGCCCGACCTTCCGCCCACGGAACAGGTCGGGTTCGGCGAACATCGCCGCGAGGCCGGCGGCGCCGGCACCTTCGGCCATGGTCTTCTGCAGCGTCAGGTAGGCGTTGACCGCCCGTTCAAGGTGGCTCTCGTCGACGAGGACGATGGTGTCGACGAGGTCGCGCACCACCGGCAGCGTCTTCCTGCCCGCCAGCTTGACGGCGATGCCCTCGGCCAGCGTCGCGCCGCCGGCCATGGCGTCGATGCCCTTCACCGCCGCCCACATCGACGGATACATGCGCGTCTCGACGCCGACGATGCGGATGCCGGGCTTCAGCGCCTTGGCGGCCGTCGCCATGCCGGCGATCAGACCGCCGCCGCCCACCGGCACGGCGATGACGTCGAGATCGGGCTGCTCCTCCAGCATTTCGAGGGCCAGCGTGCCCTGACCGGCGATGACGTCCTCGTCGTCGTAGGGGTGGATGAAGACGAGATCCTCATCGGCTCCGATGCGCTCGGCGGCAAGCTGCGCCTCGGCCACCGTCTCGCCCTCCAGCACGACGCGGGCGCCGTAACCGGCCGTCGCCGACACCTTCACATGCGGCGTGGTCACCGGCATGACGATGGTCGGCGCGATGCCGAGTCGCACCGCGTGATAGGCGACGGCCTGGGCATGATTGCCGGCCGACATGGCGATGACGCCGCGCCGCCGCTCGTCGCCGGACAGCGTCAGCAGGCGGTTCAGCGCGCCGCGCTCCTTGAAGGCCGAGGTCACCTGAAGGTTCTCGTATTTGACCAGCACCTCCGCTCCGGTCAGCCGGCCGAGGCGCGGCGCCGGCAGGAATGGAGTGTGCATCACCTGACCGGAGATCGCCTCGCGGGCGGCGCGGATACGGTCGAGGGTGATGGGCTTGTCGGCGGCTTGCATCTGTTTTTCCACGTCTTTCGGCGTCGTCCCGGTCAAAGGGGGCAGGGCGGGGGAACGGATCGAGAAAACATGCGTTTCCAATTCAGGATTTACGGGTGTTCTCTGGGTAACCCCTGAGCGTAATAAACCTTAGAAAGGGACCTTCGACGCCCTTGCGAAAGGAAGGTCTATCCGCTAACCGTGCCACAAGCAATTCGTCGGCCCGGCGCGACTCCATGACAAATTGTCGCGATGCGCAAATGGGTTGCGTCCGAATGAACGAGGTCACAATGGACGAACTCCTTCGGGACTACCTGCCGGTGATCATTTTCCTCGGCGTGGCGCTGGTCATCGGTCTGGCGCTTCTGGTCTCGCCCTTCCTCATCGCCTTCAAGAATCCCGATCCGGAGAAATTGTCGGCTTATGAGTGCGGCTTCAATGCCTTCGATGACGCCCGCATGAAGTTCGACGTGCGTTTCTATCTCGTGTCGATCCTGTTCGTGATCTTCGATCTCGAAGTCGCCTTCCTGTTCCCCTGGGCGGTGGCCTTCAAGGACGTCGGGCTGTTCGGCTTCTGGTCGATGATGGTGTTCCTCGCCGTGCTGACCATCGGTTTCGCCTACGAATGGAAGAAGGGGGCGCTGGAATGGGACTGAGCCCGAGAGAGACGCTGGTGTCGCCCGCTCCCAAGGGCATCGTCGATCCGCGCACCGGCAAGCCGGTGGGAGCTGACGACGGCTTCTTCACCGGCGTCAACGACGAGCTGGCCGACAAGGGCTGGCTGCTCACCTCCGTCGAGGAGTTGATCCACTGGGCGCGCACCGGCTCGCTGATGTGGATGCAGTTCGGCCTCGCCTGCTGCGCCGTCGAGATGATGCAGGCGTCGATGCCGCGCTACGACATGGAACGCTTCGGCTTCGCGCCGCGCGCCTCGCCGCGCCAGTCGGACGTGATGATCGTCGCCGGCACGCTGACCAACAAGATGGC
>LUYO01000122.1:0-10155 GCA_001603295.1 Rhodobacterales bacterium Alpha_02 | reverse complement strand
GAGAAGCGCCGGGCGACTGACCTTCGCCAGCCCCGGCTAGGGAGCGGCGGCCTCCGCCGCTCCCGCCCGTACCGGGTTTCCTGTAGGCACTCTCGGGGTGCCCCGGAAACGGCCGGCCCGCGAAAACTCCTGAAACCGATCTCCCCGTCGTTGCGCCGGGCGCGATATGTCGCGCGACCGCGGACGGCTGGCTGCGGCCATCGGACACGGAAAACGCATTCCGCCACGGCGGCAGACCCGCGCCATCAAGGCTCCGCCAGCGCGGATGCCGATCGAACAGAAAAGGAAACATCATGGACGACAAGCTCGCCGGTCTTGCCCGACACACGATCATCGTGGCCGATACGGGCGACATCGCGCAGATCAAGGCGGTTCGCGCCGAGGACTGCACCACCAATCCGAGCCTGATCCTGAAGGCGGCGAGCAAGCCCGAATATGCCGCGCTGATGCAGGATGCCGTCGACTATGCCGTGGCGCGGGAGCACAACGCCGACGCCCGCCTCGAGCTGGCGCTCGACAAGCTGGCCGTCAACTTCGGCACCGAGCTGTCGCGCATCGTGCCGGGCTACGTCTCGACCGAGGTGGATGCCCGCCTGTCGTTCGACGCCGCCGCCACGGTCCGCCGCGCCGAGCGGCTGATTGCTCTCTACCGCGAGGCCGGCGTCGATCCCCAGCGCATCCTGATCAAGATCGCCGCCACCTGGGAAGGGGTCAAGGCTGCCGCCGAGCTGAAGAACAAGGGCATTGCCTGCAATCTGACGCTGATCTTCGCCAAGGTGCAGGCCGCGCTCTGCGGCGCTGCCGGCGTCTTCCTGATCTCGCCGTTCGTCGGTCGCATCACCGACTGGTACAAGGCGCACGGCGCCACCGTCACCTCGTCCGAGGACGATCCGGGCGTCCGCTCGGTGCGCGAGATCTACGACTATTTCCGCGCCTTCGGCTACAAGACGGTGGTGATGGGCGCTTCCTTCCGCAACACCGACCAGATTCTCGGCCTCGCCGGCTGCGACCGCCTGACCATCAGCCCCAACCTGCTGGAGGACCTCAGGGCGATGCAGGGGCCGGTCGAGCGCAAGCTCGGCGCCAACCCGCCGGCCGGCGACATCCAGCCGCTGCCGCTCGACGAGGTCAGCTTCCGCTGGCAGCTCAACGAGGATGCCATGGCCACCGAGAAGCTGGCCGAGGGCATCCGCTCGTTTGCCAAGGATACCGAGACCCTCCTGGACCTCCTGAGGGCCAGGCTGCCGGCCTGAGTGGAGCCGGAACGCCGCCGACGTGCCGATGGACGGCGCGCCGGCGGGTCGGCCGGATCGCCCGGCGGGGGACGGTCGTCCCATCCTGTCAGGTGATCATGTTACGTTTCGTGACGATCCTGTCCGGGAAGGGATGGGCGCAGCGAACGAGCAGGGCGATCGAGATGGCGGAAGACGCTCGCCTCAAAGCCTTGTTTATGCGGCGATAATCCTAGCGTTACGGCTCGATCGAAGAATGTTGCGCGGCAAGCGACAAAGCGGACATCGTTATGGTTGCATCGTTGATTGCGACCATAGAACAAAATTTTGATAGATTGAAAACAGATGTCCCGTGTGTTATCGTTCTAATTGTCGCGTGGTTTGAAAAAAGTATCACGAGATCACATCCGGCGGCGGTTTGAGGAGACGTGGCCGCGGGATGGTTGGGAGGGATCGCTCCGGTTCGGGCACGCAGGACGCCGTGGTTGTTCCACGGTGATCGAGGGTGTGTGTTCCGATGCCAGAAGGAGCCGCTCGGTCAGCCGAGTGCCGTTTCGCCCAGCCCGGACGTGATCATCAGAGGATGAGGTTCTGAGGCGATGAGCACTGAGGCGAGCACGACAATCCTAACCAAAGAGGCTGGCCTGTCCAAGGCGGCCGGGCCGTCCCGGTCGAACCGGCCGAAGTGGCGGCGCACCGCCCTGATCGGCGGCGTGGTCCTCGTCATTCTGGCCATCGCGGTCGACACCAAGGTGGTGCGGATCGGTTCGTCCGAGGATTTGCGGCAGGCCGCCTTCTCGCCGGCCGCTTATGGCGCCAAGGCCTTTCCCGGCATCAAGCAGGCGATCGAGGAGCGGGCGGTCGAGGCGTCGGTGCTGCAGCAGGCGATCCTGGCCGACAAGGCGGCGGCAACCGCCAAATACGGTATCGCCGGCGGTTCCGGCCCGGTCTTCTCGGTGAAGTTCACGGGCGTCGCCGGCGAGAAGCAGGCGTCCGGCATCTACGAGGTGAAGGTTCCCGACCTCCCCGACGTCAAGATCCGCGTCCAGACCGGCCCGGCCATCAACGGCACCGAACTCAGGGACGCCACCGGCACGGTGCACTTCGGCGCGTTCACCAACCAGATCGAGTACCAGAACGCCGGCTCGGCGCTCAACAACGAGATGAAGAAGACGGTGCTGGAAGCGATCGACACCAGCGCGCTGGCCGGCAAGACGATCAGCGTCGTCGGCGCCTTCCGGCTGATCAACCCCAAGAGCTGGCTGGTGACGCCGGTGCGCCTGGAGGTCCGATAACGTGGACACGTCCGTCTTTTCCGCTCCCGACGCCGGCGCGGCCGAGGTCGTGCTGTCGGCCCGCAACGTCGCCAAGGTGTTCGGCAGCATTCAGGCCCTGAAGGGTGTGAACTTCGATGTTCACCGCGGTCAGGTGACGACGCTGTTCGGCGAGAACGGCGCCGGCAAGTCGACGCTGATGAAGATCCTGTCCGGCGTCTACAAGCCGACCTCCGGCGAGATCATCCTCGACGGCGAGACGATCGAATTCGGCTCCTCCACCGAGGCCCGCGACCACGGCATCTCCATCATCCACCAGGAGCTCAGCCTGGCGCCCAACATGACGGTGCGCGACAACATCTTCATGGGCCGCGAGATCCGCACGCCCTACGGCGTCGACTTCGCCGAGGAGGAGCGGCAATGCCGCCTGCTGCTCTCCGAGCTGGAGGAGAACATCGACCCGCGCATCAAGGTCGAGGATCTGCGTCTCGGCCAGCAGCAGATCGTCGAGATCGCCCGCGCCCTGTCGGTCAACAGCCGCATCCTGATCATGGACGAGCCGACCTCGGCGCTCTCCGCCTCGGAGGTGGAGGTGCTGTTCAAGGTGATCCGCGACCTGAAGAGCCGCGGCGTCTCCATCGTCTACATCTCGCATCATCTCGAAGAAGCGTTGCAGATCACCGACCACGCCGTCGTGCTGCGCGACGGCAACATGACCGCCTACGCCCCGCGCGCCGACATCGACCTCGAATGGATCGTCCGTCATATGGTCGGCGAGCACTTCAACCTCGGCTCGCCGCCCACCGACTACGCCTTCGGCGACGTCGTGCTGGAGGTCGAGGGGGTCACAGTCTGCGATTCCACCGGCAATCAGAAGCTGGTCGACGACTTGTCGCTCAGCGTGCGCGGCGGCGAGATCGTCTGCATCTACGGGCTGATGGGCGCTGGCCGCACCGAGCTGCTGGAATGCCTGGCCGGCCGTCTCTCGTCCGAGACCGGCAAGGTGCGGCTCTACGGCCGCGAGATCACCCGCGCCAGCATCGCCGACCGCATCGCCGCCGGCCTGGTGCTGGTGCCCGAGGATCGGCAGCGCGACGGTCTGGTACAGACCATGACCATCGGCCAGAACCTGTCGCTCGCCAATCTCCGCCGCCTCGTCCGCGGCCTGTTCACCTCCCGCCGCCTCGAACGCGACCACGTTTCCAACGCCATCCGCCGCACCACCATCAAGGCCGGCTCGCCCGATCACCTGATCGGTTCGCTCTCCGGCGGCAACCAGCAGAAGGTGGTAATCGGCAAGATGTGGTCGACCAACCCCAAGGCGATCCTGCTCGACGAGCCGAGCCGCGGCATCGACATCGGCGCCAAGGCCGAGGTGTTCCGCCTGCTCGCCGAGGGCGCCCGCGAGGGCCTCGCCGTTCTCTACACGACGTCGGAAGTCGGCGAATGCCTGAGCGTCGCTCATCGCATCATCGTCATGCACAAGGGCAAGATTTCTGCCGAATTCGGTTCTGATGTGACCAAGGCAAGAATCATGGCGGCTTCGGGCGAAGCCGTTGTCCATTAATCGAATAAGCAGGACAACGTCCATGTCGAATACTGATGTCTCGAAACTGGCTCCGGCGGCCGCCAAGCAGAAGATCAACATCGCCGGACTTCTGATCGAGGGGCGCGCCTTTGCTGCGCTCTTGGTGATCATCGTCTTCTTCTCGCTGATGTCACCGAACTACCTGACGGTCAGTAACCTGCTGATCATGTCCTCGCACGTCGCCATTTACGGCATCCTGGCTATCGGCATGTTGCTGGTCATCCTCACCGGTGGCATCGACCTGTCGGTCGGCTCGGTGCTGGGCCTTGCCGGCATCATCGCCGGCTTCCTGATGCAGGGCGTCACCTTCAACTCGATGGGCGTCATCCTCTACCCGCCGGTCTGGGCGGTGGTGGTGATGACGCTGGCCTTCGGCGCCTTCCTTGGCTCGATCACCGGCGTGCTGGTTGCCTACATGCGGGTTCCCGCCTTCGTGGCTACGCTCGGTATCCTCTACGTCGCCCGTGGCATCGCGCTCCTGATCACCAACGGCCTGACCTATAACAATCTCGGCGGCAACGACACCTACGGCAACACCGGCTTCGACTGGCTCGGCTTCAACCGGCTGTTCGGCATCCCGGTCAGCGTCGTGGTGCTGGCCATCCTGGCCGCCGTGTTCGGCATCATGCTGGCCCGCAGCGCCTTTGGCCGCTGGATCTACGCCACCGGCGGCAACCAGCGCGCCGCCGAGCTGTCGGGCGTGCCGGTTCCCTTCGTCCACGTCTGCGTCTACGCCCTGTCCGGCATGCTGGCGTCGGTCGCCGGGCTGGTGCTGTCCTCGCAGCTCACCTCGGCCGGTCCGACGGCCGGTTTCACCTACGAGATGATCGCCATCGCCGCGGTGGTGATCGGCGGCGCCTCGCTGAACGGCGGCCGCGGCAACGTGCGCGGCACCATGCTCGGCGCCTTCGTCATCGGCTTCCTGTCGGACGGTCTGGTGATCATCGGCGTCTCCGCCTACTGGCAGACCGTGTTCACCGGCGCCGTCATCGTGCTCGCCGTGCTGCTCAACAGCCTCCAGTACGGTGGCAAGCGGTTCTGAAACGGCAATCCATTCAAGCCCTTCTCTGTACCAGGCCGGAGGAACATCGTCTGGTGCGGAAAGCCTCGCCGTCTGTCCGGCGCGTTGATCAACCAGGTTAATTAGGGAGTGAAAAACATGACTACCAGCCTTCGCCGTGTCCTCTTGGCTGCCGCGGCCATGGCGCCGCTGATGAGCGGCTACGCCTATGCCGACGGCCTCATCTCGATCATCGTCACCGACCCGGCCAACCCCTACTGGTTCACCGAGGGCGAGGTCGCCAAGGCGACGGCCGAGAAGCTCGGCTACACGGCCAACGTGTCGGCCCACAAGGGTGACACCAACACCGAAAGCACGCTGATCGACACCGCCATCACCAACAAGTCGGTGGCCATCATCCTTGATCCGGCCAACGCCGATGGTTCGGTCGGCGCCGTCAAGAAAGCCGTCGCCGCCAACATCCCGGTGTTCCTGGTCAACGCCGAGATCAACCAGGAAGGCCTCGCCAAGGCGCAGCTCGTCTCCAACAACGCGCAGGGCGCGGCTGCCGGCGCTACCCAGTGGGTCGAGATGGTCGGCGAGAAGGGCAACTACGTCGAGCTGTTCGGCAACCCGGCCGACAACAACGCCGCCACCCGCTCGAACGGCTACGAGACCGTGCTCACCCAGTATCCGGACTTGGTCAAGGTTGGCCGCGAAGTGGCCAACTGGGACCGTTCGCAGGGCTACAAGAAGATGCAGTCCCTGCTGCAGGCCCATCCGGACATCATCGGCGTGATCTCCGGCAACGACGAGATGGCCCTCGGCGCCGTGGCCGCCCTGAAGGAAGCCGGCAAGCTCGACCAGGTCAAGGTCGGCGGCTTCGACGGCTCGCCCGACGCGGTTGCCGCCGTCAAGGCCGGCGAACTGCAGTACACCGTGCTGCAGCCGGTCGCCGTGTTCTCGCAGAAGGCCGTCGAGCAGGCCGACTCCTTCATCAAGACCGGCGCGACCGGCGTCGCCACCGAGAAGCAGCTCTACGACTGCGTGCTGATCACCAAGGACAACGTCGACAAGATGACGTCGCCCTTCGTGCTGTCCGAGTAAGCATCAAGACAGTCGGCGCCCGGCCAGGCCGGGATGGCGACCGGTGTCGGATCGATGGGGCGCTCGGGGCGCAAGGCTCCGGGTGCTTCGCTGGACGGATCGAGACGGCACTGGTCAACGGCGCCGCGTGAGCGGCGCGCCGACGAGCTTGAGCCCGCATCGTCTTGACGATGCGGGCTTTTCATATTGCGGCCCCGCGGAACGAACGTCCCGAACGGCGAACCGCTCCGCCCGGCTGAAACATCGGCATCAGCGATCGCACGAAGTCTGTTAGGATTATATCAACAAATATGATGTCAATCTCATGTCTGAGGGAGTTTCCCATCGGGCAGCGTTCTGGTTCCTCGCCGCTCCCGTCCAGTGGATATCCCGGATTTTCGGCCCGGCCGGGCCTGGTTACGCCGTCCGGCACGGCGCTCCGGCGTGTGCCGGGGCCTGTTCGCGACTGTTCGTCTTGTTGTCGCTGCTTCGACGTCCAGCATTTCCCGATCAAATGTAACAGGACGGTCGAGAGGGGTGCCGCCATCGGGAAACGAGCCGGGCGGCGGGCGGGAAAGCGGCACAATGGCTCGGAGGGGAGAGACATGCGGATTTTCAATGCCTCGCTAATGGTCAAGACCAACCTGCTGGTCGGCATGCTGGGCGTGCTGGCCCTTCTGTGCAGCGGCTATTCGTCGGTGACCCTGCTGTCGGTCGACCAGCGCTATTCGGGCCTTCTGGGAGGCTCGGTGGCCGCCGCCGATTATGTCGGCCGCGCCAACCGGGCGATTTCCGACATCGTGACGTCGATGTATCAGAATGCCGCCGCCACCAGCCCGGATCAGATCCAGCAGGCGGCGATGCTGCGCACCACCAGCCGCTCGAACTTCAACAAGTACATCGACGCGGCGGCCGCCGCCCTGCCGGCCAAGGCCGCCGAATTGAAGGCCATCCGCAGCGGCCTCGATCAGGCCTTCCTCGACACCTGCGGCGGCGTTCTCGAGCAGCTCACCTCGGCCGACCAGAGCCGGATCGCCGAGGCGGTCGGCGCCCTGATGCAGTCCTGCACACCGCTGATCGAGAAGACCCAGGCGACGGCCGTCCGCTTCAACGACGTGCTGCTGAAGGAGGTTCGCGCCGAATCGGCCGCCAACAACGCCTATTCCTGGCGCTCGATCGCCTTTGCCGCCGGTGGCACGCTGTTCGCCGTTCTGGCGGTGATGATGCTCGGCATCTGGTTTATGAGCCGTACGGTGTCGCGACCGCTGCGCAAGCTGCTCGGCCGCATGTCGGAACTGGAGGCCGGCAACTACGAACTCGCCATCGCCGGCGGCAACCGCAAGGACGAGGTTGGTGCCCTGGCCCGCAGCCTCGAGGCGCTGCGCCGGGCTCTGGCGGCCGGCGTTGCCGAACGGATGGCGCAGGAGGCCGTCGACGCCCGCCAGCAGGCGGAAATGGCCGAGCGGGCGCGTCTCGCCGAGCGCTTCGTCGAACGGACGCAGGAGATGGTCTCCGGCTTCGGCGCGTCGTCGGTGGAGCTGGACGATTCGGCCAACAATCTCACGGAGACGGCGAGCGGCACCGCGGAGCAGGGCGAGGCCGTGCAGGCGGCGGCCAGCCATGCCGCCCGCAATGTGCACGCCATCGCCGCCAGCGCCGAGGAGCTGTCGGCGTCGATCCGGGAGATCGCCGGTCTGGTCGAGCGCTCGTCGCTGACTGCCAGCGAGGCGGCGAGCGAGGCGCGCGGCAGTGCCGAGAGCGTGCGGGCGCTGTCGATGGCCGTGCACGAGATCGGCGACGTGGTCAACATGATCAACGAGATCGCCTCCCAGACCAACCTTCTGGCGCTCAACGCCGCCATCGAGGCGGCGCGGGCCGGCGACGCGGGGCGC
This sequence comes from Rhodobacterales bacterium Alpha_02, assembly GCA_001603295.1. Taxonomy (GTDB): domain Bacteria; phylum Pseudomonadota; class Alphaproteobacteria; order Rhizobiales; family Pleomorphomonadaceae; genus Pleomorphomonas. The sequence continues at coordinate 2,083 of LUYO01000122.1, read as the reverse complement.
GGCTTTGCCATCGTCGCCGCCGAGGTCAAGGGGCTGGCCAACCAGACGACCGGCGCCACCGAGGTCATTCGCGGCAAGATCGGCGAGGTGACGGCGGCGACCGAACGGGCGGTGCAGGCCATGGACAGCATCGTCGGCACGCTGTCGAACATCGAGATGTCCTCGCAGTCGATCGCCTCGGCCGTCGAAGAGCAGGGCGCTGCGACGGCCGAGATCGCCGAGAACACCCAGCGCGCCGCATCGGCGGCCTCCGAGGTGACGGTGATCATCGAGAAGGTCAGCGCCTCCTCGCAACTGACCGACGAGGCGGCGCGCCACGTGCTGACCGTGTCGGGGCAGCTCAAGCAGCACTCGCAGCGTCTGGAGGACGAGGTGAGCCTGTTCGTCGAGGGCCTGAAAGTGGCGTGAAGCCGGCGATATGGCCGGAGAATGGTTGAAGCCTTCGTCCGTCGGGCTGCCCGGCCCTTCGGACGAAGGCTTCGGCTCGTCGCGCCTCCGGCCGCGTCGCTTCTAGAACGACCGGAGCGGGACGGCCGGGCCGGAAAGAGCTCGCAAGGAGTTCCCGGCCCACACTCAGGAAGGGGGAACGGCCGGGTCCTGTCGAGCTGGCTTCCGGGAGGACGGAAAAGGCTTTCCGGCCCGGCTTGCCGGGACGGCCAGATAGTGAGGCAGGTGGCCGGCCCGGTTGTGCTGGCCAGTCCCGGCGGCGAGCCACCGGGACCGGCGATCAGTCGAAGACGATCTGCGTCTTGATGACGTCGGCCGGTGCCTTGGCCGCGAACTCGAAGGCCTCGACGGATTGGTCGAAGGAATAGGTCTTCGAGATCAGCGGCTTGACGTCGATCTTGCCGGACGCCAGCAGGTTGATCGCCCGGTCGTAGATGTTGGCGTAGCGGAAGACGTGCTCGACGCGCAGCTCCTTGGCCTGGGCGGCCACCACGTCATAGGCGACCGGCTTGGCGGGCATGCCGACCAGCACGATGCAGCCGCCAGGGCAGGCATAGTCGAACAGCGTGTCGTAAGCCTTCATGCTGCCGCTCGCCTCGAACACCACGTCGGCGCCCCAGCCGCCGGTGGCGGCCTTGACGCGCTCGACGGGATTCTCCTTGGCGAGATTGATCGGCGTGAGGCTCGGGTACTTGGCGGCCACGTCGAGCTTTTCCTGCTGCAGATCGACGACGAACACGTCCGAGCAGCCGGCGGCGACGGCCGACAGCGCCGTCATGATGCCGATGGTGCCCGAGCCGATGACCACGGCGGCGGCACCCGGCGCGATGCGCGCCTTGGTCGCCGCCTGCATGCCGACCGCCAGCGGTTCGACCATGGCACCCTCGGCAAGGCTGACGTTGTCCGGCAGCTTGAAGGTGAGGTTGGCCGGATGCACCACCTCGGGCGCCAGGCAGCCGTGGACGGGCGGCGTCGCCCAGAAGCGCACGGCCGGATCGAGATTGTAGAGGCCGCCGCGCGAGGCGCGCGAGGTCCAGTCGGGAATGCCCGGCTCCATGCACACCTTGTCGCCGACTGCCAGCGTCTTCACGTTGGCGCCGACGGCCAGCACCACGCCCGATCCCTCGTGGCCGAGCACCATCGGCGCCTTGACCACGAACGGACCGATATTGCCGTATTCGTAGAAATGGACGTCGCTGCCGCAGATGCCGACATTCTTCATGGCGATCAGCACGTCGTCCGGACCGGGCTTGGTCGGCATGTCGATGTCCCGCAGGCGAATCTCGCCGATCTTTTCGAGAACCAGAGCTTTCATGGCTTTTCCTCCCTCGTCGTCTTTCTTTCCGCGGGGCTGGGGATCGGTCCCGCGATGACCAGGCCGTCGGTGCCGACCATGGCAGAACGGTCGATTATGATACCAGTGCCACGTTCACTTGATAAATATATAACATATTTCTGAGGAGGGCGGCAAGATGATGTTGCGCAGCATCTCAACGAACGAACTTACGCCACATCCGGTAGTCGTTCTGACAAACATTCCTAAAAATACATTCAAAATCAATAAATTGTGGAGATAGCCGCCGTATGTTTCCGGGCTGGCGCATCCCCGCCTGTCCTGGTTTCGAGCAAAATCATC
>LUYO01000121.1:0-21021 GCA_001603295.1 Rhodobacterales bacterium Alpha_02 | reverse complement strand
GCCTTGGCGTCGGTGGGCATGCACTCGATGGTCGGCCGGCGGAAGCGGGTGGTGGTGATGGTGAAGCCCTTGGGCTCGACCATCGGCATCTCCTCGAGGCAGAGCGCGAAGTCGGTCGAATCGGGATCGGCGGCCACCACCGAGGTGTCGCCCGCCTCGGCCCAGTACATCGGCCGGATGTAGACGGCCGGATCGGGGCCGAACTTCTTCAGGCCCTCCTCGGTCAGGCCGACGATCTCGGCGTCCGACAACGTCGGCGCGAGGCCGAGGTTGCGCGCCGAGCGGTTGACGCGGGCGGCATGGCGGTCGAGGTCGGGCGCCACGCCCTCGAAGGCGCGGGCGCCGTCGAACACCAGCGAGCCCAGCCAGGTGGCGTGGGAATTGGCGCCGAGCACGCGCACGTCGCCCTCGTGCCAGGCGCCGTGATAAAAGGTCCAGATGCGCGACATGGTCTTGGTCGTCCTCTTCGGTTTCTGGCGCGTTGCCGTCGGTGGACGGCGGCGGACTTGATGTGCTCCTCGCTGGCCTTGGGCGGCGAGAATTCCTCGGCCACCCGCCCCTGACCACAGACCAGGATGCGATCGCCGAGCTTCAGGATGTCCGGAAGATAGGACGAGATCGCCGCCGCGTCGACGCCGCGCGTCGGCTCGTCGAAGATGACGAGGCGAGGCTTCCGAACGAGCCCTTGCCGATCACCGCGATGCCATGCCGAGGGCAGAGCCTCAAAATAGGTTTACATGCGCAAAAATAAAACTTGACGTGGGAAATATCGACTGCAAGATTCGATCATCGGGCGGCGCATTCGGCCTGCCGGCAACCGTGCGGCAATCTGCCGGTTGGCGTCCCGCCTCGCAAGCCTCTACAATGAATGGCCTGCTCAGGTTGTGGATGGAACGGGGATGGCAGAGTGACCACGACGATCCGAACGATGGAAGAGTTTTCCGACTATGTCGGCTTGTCGCGCCCGACCGTCTCCCGCTACTTCAACGATCCCAACTCCGTCCGCCGCCAGACCCGCGAGACCATCGAGAAGGCGATCAAGGAATCCGGCTTCCGGCCGAACCTGTTCGCCGTCAATCTCAACCGCCGCCGCACCAACATCCTCGGCATCATCATCCCCAACTCGACCGACGTGTTCTACATGGCGCTGACCCGCCGCATCGAGGTGCTGGCCGAGGAGGCGGGCTATCTGGCCTTCGTGCTATCGTCGGACGGCAAGCCGAAGCTGGAGGAGCGGGCGATCGAGACCTTCAAGGCGATGAATGTCGCCGGCGCCGTCATCGCGCCGCTCGGCGTGCAGTCGCACCACGACAAGCTGGCCCGGCTGGGCGCCAGCATCCCGATGATCTATGTCGACTCGCAGCTCGACGCCGAATCCGCCTTCGTCGGCACCAACAACCGCCAAAGCTTCCGGCTGATCGTCGACTACCTGTCGCGCTCGGGCGACGCGCCCTGCTATTTCGGCATGCCCTCGGTCAACCGCAACGCCATCGAGCGCCGCGAGGCCTATCGTCTGGCCATGGAGGCGCTGAAGCTGGAGCCGCGCTATGTGGCGACGCTGCCGGACACCTCCTGGGACTTCGAGCGCTTCGGCTTCACCGAGGCCGTGCGCATCCTCGGCGAGGGTGGCTTTCCGACGCGCACCGTGCTGTGCGCCAACGACCGCATCGCCTTCGGCGTGCTGGCCGCCGCCTACCAGGCCGGCCTGAAGGTGGGCCGCGGCGACGATTGCGACCTGCGCATCGCCGGGCACGACGACCATCCGCTGTCGCGCTACACCTGTCCGCCGCTGACCACTGTGGCGCAGAACTACAACGAGATCGGCCGCATCGCCGTCGAGCTGCTCTTGCACAAGATCAATGCCCGCTTCGACGAGGACGTCGAGCCGCACGGCAACGAGCGCGTGCTGCTCAACGCCGAGATCATGCTGCGCACCTCGGCCTGACCGCTGGTTGTCTGACCTGCCGTACATGGAAAAACCCTCCCCGCGCGGGGCGCGGAGAGGGCATGGCGGCTGGCGGTCCATTGTTCTTGGATCAGGCCCGGCTCTGCGTCCGGTAGATCGGTTCGGCGTGCACGCGTGCGCCGGCGGTCGTTCCGAGCTTCTCGATTCGGGCGACGCAGGCGTCGACGGCGGTCTTGTCGGAAAGCAGGGCGAAGCGCAGGCGGAAGCGTGCCTCGGCGCCCGGTTCCAGCGTCTTGAGCCGGCCGGCTGCCCGCTCCACCGGCAGCGGATAGGGATAGTTGGAGCCTGGCTCGAGGCCGGTAACATAGCCCTGCTTGTCGGTGTCGGTGTTCTTCCAGAGCGAGAAGGCCGGCAGTTCCGCCACGTGATAGGTGACGGAGAAGCCCAGCGTGCTTGAAGCGTTGACCAGCGCCACCTCGGTCTTGCCGTCGGCGCCGGCCTTCAGCTCGCAGGCGTAGAGCATCTCATCGAAGTCGGGCGTCGGGCCGCGATAGCGTTCCCAGGTGGCGAGATCCGGCTTGGCGGCGTCGTTGAACGGCGCCACGTGGACGAACGGCCCGACGACGCGGGCGCCTTCGTCGAGCACCGGACGGCCGACGTTGGTGTGATAGATCACCTCGTAGGGGTGGGCGTAGTCGGCGCGGTTGGTGAGCCGGTCGTCGAGCGAGAAGCCGCTGTCGCCGGGCACGACGGTCAGCTCGGTCCAGGTCTCGAAATCGACGTTCTTGAACGCCTTCTCCTTGACGAGGCCGACGATGGCGATGCGGTGCGGCGCGGCGCGGGAAATGCGCACCTCCACCCTGGAGGCCGGCGTGTTGCCGGCCCGGCCGTGCAGCGTGTAGACCTTGTCGCCGTCAACGGTTGGATGGCCGCTCCACTCGTAGCCGCAGCGCACCATCAGCTCGTTGAAGCCTTCGAGCCAGCCGAGGCCGTTGCGCTCGCCGAGGCGGATGAACGAGGGATGCACCACCTCGTCGACCGGCGACGCCCAGCCGAAGCCGACGCCATCGAGGCTGGCCCTCAAGATGCCCATGCCGCGCGTCGGGATCACCGTCACCGTGAGCCGGCCGGCCCGGATGGTCACAAGCGTGCTGCCCTCCTGCCGGCCGCCGTGCAGCGTGCGCTTGACGATCTCGAACGGCGTGCCGTCGTCGAGGCCGAGTTCGGCGGAGGTCACCGCCCAATCGGCAAGCTCAATGCCGCCGGCCGTGTCGGTCAGCGTGAAGATGAAGTCGTCCTGCATATTGCCTGTCCCTACTGCCGCCTCAGAGCCCAACGCGAAACTCTACCGGGGCGGGCATCTGGCCTCGATTCCGGCGCGTCCGGGGCTCGCGAATCTCAAGTTCGCTCCGCGTCGGTTCACGAAACCATTGCCATCTACCTCACCCCGGCGAATTTCAAGTCAGGCTCTCAAAGGCAGGCGTTGAAATAGTCGTCGAGCACGCGGTCGACCATGGCCAGCGACAGGCCGTGGGCGGTGGGCTCGACCCGGCCGCGCCGCACGCCCTCGTAGACGCCGGCCAGATACTGGCTGATCAGCGTCTCGGGGATGGCGGCGTCGCCGAACAGAGCGAGCAGCTCGCCGGCCGCCTTGGCGATCTCCGGCTCCGGCCAGTAGTAGCGGATGCGGTCGGAATAGCTGAAGTGCCGCTGCAGCCGCTGCTCGTCCGGCGTGCCGAAATAATACTTCGCCCAGTTGTCGGGATGGGCGAGCATCACCCGCTCGAAGGTGGCGGCCAGCGTTTCCTTGCGGCGGCCGGCGTAGAGCACCTCGGCGATATGGTCGAGACCGTAGAGCGCCTCGCGCAGCGCGAAGGTCAGCGCCGGCCCGACCTTCAGGATCGAGAAGCCATTGTCGATCAGCGCCTTCAGGGCTTCCGGCGTCTGGTAGTCGGTGGAATGGGCCTCGAACACGAAGCCGGGCAGCTCGGCCAGCACCGCGCTGAGCGCGGCGGCCTTCGCCGGATCGAAGGCGACCACGTTGTGATTGCCGAACTCGACGCCCGGCTGCACCACGGCGCCGACGGCGCGGTCGAACGCCCCTGCGATACCGGCTTTCTCGAAGGCCGCGCGGTGGACGGCGATGGTCTCGCGCGCCGCCTCGGGCCTGGTGACTTCCAGTTCCTCGATTTCCTCCATGGCGCCGCCGGGGATCGGCACCTCGGTGCCGACGATGTAGACCGGCTTCACCGGCGCATTCTTGGTCGCCGCTTCGGCGATGACGGCAAGAGACGCCGCCCGCTCGGCGGTCAGCGCGTCGGCGAGCGCCACCGGTTCGCCGGCGCAGCCCATCGACGTGTCGAGGTGCAGTTTCGTGAAGCCCGCCTCGGCGAAGGCGGCGATCATCACCCTGGCCTTGTCCATGGCCTCGGTGGCGGACAGCTTCTTCCAGGGGTTGGGGCCGAGGTGGTCGCCGCCGAGGATGACGCGGTCGAAGGGGAAGCCGATGTCGCTGGCGATCTTCTCGACGAAGTCGCGGAAATCCTTCGGCGTCATGCCGGTATAGCCGCCGTCCTGGTTGACCTGGTTGCAGGTCGCCTCGATCAGAACTGGGACATCGAGGCGCGCGGCATGGCGCATGGCCGCCTCGATCACCACCGGATGGGCCGAGCAGATCGATGGAATGCCGCGCAGGCCGGACGTGCGGAAGCGCCAGGTGGCGATGTCGCTGAGCGGATTGATGGACATGATCTTCAGCTCCTTTGTTCGGCGATCAGGGCGTCGAGTTCGGCGCGCGTCGACGCGCCCTCCATCGGGCCGGATCGGGTGACGGCCCGGGCGCCGGCGGCGTTGGCGTAGCGGAGCGCCGTCTCCGGATCGGCGCCATTGAGCCAGAAGGTGACGAAGGCGGCGCCGAAGCAGTCGCCGGCGCCGGTCGGGTCGACTTCCGTCACCTTGAAGCCGGGCAGGCTGATCGCGCGGTCGCGGTCGAAATAGCAGGCGCCGGCAGCGCCGCGCTTCAGCACCACCGCCTTGATGCCGCTCTTCAGAAGGTTGGCGATCGCCTCCTGCTCGCTGTCGGCCGGTGAGAACAGGAACAGTTCCTCGCCGCTCGGCAGGAACAGATCGGTCTCGGCAAGCACGGTGGACAGCGCCTCGCGCATTCCCGGACTGTTGAGGATTTCGGCGCGCAGGTTGGGGTCGAAGGAGACGGTGCCGCCGTTCTCCTTGATGGTCCGCGTCGCCTTGAGCACCGCCTCGACCACGCTCGGCGCGTAGAGCGACGAGCCCATGACGTGCATGTGGGTGCAGCGCTCGACGAGGTCGGCGGCGGCGCCCTTCAACTCGATCGTGCCGCAGGCGCTGTGGCGGATGTTGAACACGAAGGCGCGGCTGCCGTCCTCACGGTAGCGCACGAAGGCGCTGCCGGTGGTGCCGAGCGGATCGACCTCGATGCCGGAGACGTCGACACCATCGTGCGTGAGGCGTTCGAGGTTGACGTGGCCGAAGTCGTCGGCGCCGACCCGCGACACGATGGCCGCCGCCTGCCCGAGCTTGCCGACCTGATCGATGAAGATGGCCGGTGCGCCCGAGGGGTAGGGACCGATCAGCCTGACCGGCTCACGGAAGCCGTCGCCGCGTTCGGTGGCGACGATTTCCACCAGTACCTCGCCGATGGTGAGAACCTTGCTGTCTCGCATTATTGCCTGGCCCGCTTGGAACGAACGTCAAGCCAGACGGCCAGCAGGATGACCAGGCCCTTGACGATCAACTGATAGAAGTAGGGAACGGACAGCATGTTCATGCCGTTGTTCATGATGCCGATGATCAGCGCGCCGATGAGGGTGCCGATCATGGTGCCGACGCCGCCGGCCAGGCTGGTGCCGCCGAGCACCGCCGCGGCGATGGCGTCCAGCTCGTAGCTGGTGCCGGCGTTGGTCTGCGCCGAGTAGAGGCGCGACGACAAGAGGATGCCGGAGATCGCCGCCATGATGCCGGAGATCATGAAGATGGTGATCTTCACCCGGTCGACCTTGATGCCCGAATAGACCGCCGCCTCGCGGTTGCCGCCGGTGAGATAGGCGCGGCGGCCGAACGTGGTCTTGCTGAGCAGCACGTGGTTGAAGACGAACAGCACCACGACGATCCAGATGATGATCGGCAGGCCGACGAAGCTGTCGGCGCCGATGGCGATCCAGGTCGGGTTGTCGATCATCGCCGGCGCGCCGTTGGTCGGCAGGCTGACGAGGCCGCGGAAGATGCCCATGGTCGCCACCGTCACGATGAACGACGGCAAGCCGAGCTTGGCGGTCAGCGTGCCGTTGACGAGGCCCATGGCGGCGCCGGCCAGCAGCGTCAGGACCAGCGTCGGCAGGAAGCCGAAGCCGGCGAGGAAGGCTTGCGCGGCGGCCATGCCGGCGACGGCGATGATCGAACCGATGGACAGGTCGATCTCGCCGAGCAGGATCACCCAGGTCATGCCGAAGGCGGCGATGGCGATCACCGCGATCTGCTGCAAGACGTTCATGAAGTTGGCGACCGTCATGAAGCGCGGGTTCATCACCGAGAAGATGATGCAGAGGACCACCAGGGACAGGAAGATGCCGCCATACTGCTTGAACAGCTTGGCATAGGGCTTCTGGGCGGGCTTGACGTGTTTCTCATCGCTCATGACGTGATACCTGTGGCGTGGGCCATGACCGTTTCGGGGGTGGCGCCGGGGGGAAGCGTGGCGCTGAGCCGGCCTTCGTGCATGACGACGAGGCGGTCGCTCATCCCGAGCACTTCCGGCAGCTCCGAGGAGACCAGCAGGATCGCCGTGCCCTCGGCCGCCAGCTGGCGGATGATCTTGTAGATTTCGAACTTGGCGCCGACGTCGACGCCGCGCGTCGGTTCGTCGAGGATCAGGATGCGCGGTGCGGTGAGCAGCCACTTGGCGAGCACCGCCTTCTGCTGGTTGCCGCCGCTGAGCGAGCCGACCGGCGTATCGACCGATGCCGTCTTGATCGACAGACGATCGACCTCCTGGTTGGCCGACTTGCGCTCCTCGCGCCGCCGCATGAAGCCGAGCGCCGCGGCGAAGCGCTGGAGCGCCGCCATCGAGATGTTCCACTCGACGCTGTGGGCGAGCACCAGCCCCTCTTCCTTGCGATTCTCGGTGACGAAGGCGATCCGCCTTTTAATGGCGTCGACCGGCGAGGCGATGGTCGCCGGCTTGCCGTCGATGCGGACGGTGCCCTTCGCCGCCTTCATGCCGAACAGGGCGTTCATCATCTCCGAGCGGCCGGAGCCGATCAGGCCGAAGAAGCCGAGGATCTCGCCCTTCCTCACCGCAAAGGAGACGTCCTCGAATTCGCCGTCGCGGCCGAGGCCCTCGACGGCCAGCATCGGCGCCTCGCCTTCCGCCGGGGCGGGGGAGAGGCGCGGCGGGTAGATCTCGTCCATCTTGCGGCCGACCATCATGGCGATCAGCGCGTCGATGGTGACGTCCTCGCGCTGCCGCGTGGCGATGAATTCGCCGTCGCGGATGACGGTGATGTCGTCGGAGAGCCGCATGATCTCTTCCATGCGGTGCGAGATGTAGATGACGGCGACGCCCCTCTCGGTCAGCCGGCCGATGATCGAGAACAGGATTTCCGTCTCGGCGTCGGTCAGCGACGAGGTCGGCTCGTCGAGGATGACGAGGCGCGGGTCGGGGATCGACAGGCCCTTGGCGATCTCGACCAGCTGGCGCTGGGCCATGGAGAGATTGCCGACCTTCTCGGTGACGTCGACCGGCAGGCCAAGGTCGCGGACGATCTCGGCGGCGTGGCGTTCGAGCGCCTGATCGTTGATGAAGCCGTAGACCGACGGCTCGCGCGTCGCCAGGATGTTCTCAGCCACCGTCATGTTGTTGCAGAGGCTGAGTTCCTGGAAGACGATGGTCAGACCGCGCGCCACCGCCTGCTGCGGGTTCTCCGGCTTGTAGGGGGCGCCGCGGAACTCCACCTCGCCGGTCGTGGCATGATAGACGCCGGCCAGGATCTTCATCAGCGTCGACTTGCCGGCGCCGTTCTCGCCGAGCAGCGTATGGACGCGGCCGGCCCGCACCTCGAGGTGCATGTTCCTGAGCGCGGCCACCGGGCCGAACAGCTTGGATACGTTGTTGATCTTGAGAATGACGTCGCTGGTCGCGGCCGACATGCCCGCCTCCTTATCCGACGCGTGGACCATCGACCGCGACAGGCGCCGGACCGGCCGTGGAAAGAACGACGCGGGACCGCTGTGAAGCAGCCCCGCGCGTCAGCTTATATCACTTGCCGGTGTAGACGCCCGGCTCGATCGGCTGCTCGGCCGGCACGTCCTTGCCGGCGATCACCTCGATGGCGGTGTCGACGGCCTTCTTGCCCATCTCGCCGGGGAACTGCTGGATGACGCCGACCATCACCGGGTTGGTGTCGACCGCGTTGCGGGCCTCTTCCATGCCGTCGAAGCCGATCACCTTCACCTGGGCTTCGAGGCCGGCCGACTTCACCGCCACGGCGGCGGCCAGCGCGGCGTCGTCGCCGAAGCCGAAGATGCCCTGGATGTCGGGATTGGCCTGCAGCATGTTCTGCGCGGCGGCCAGAGCCTCGGCGCGGGTGATGCCGGTCTGCTGGGCGACGATCTCGATGTCCTTGTGCTCGGCGATGGCCTTCTTGAAGCCGTCGATGCGGTTCACCACCGACTGCACGGTCGGGTAGTCGATGATCGCCACCTTGCCCTTGTCGCCGAGCACCTTGGCCATCAGCTCGCCGGCCTTGACGCCGCCGGCGTAGTTGTCGGTGCCGATGTAGGAGGTGACGTCGACGCCGTTGGCCGGCACGTCGACGGTGATCACCTTGATGCCGGCCTTCTGGGCCTTCTCGATCACCGCCTTGACGCCCTTGCTGTCGACCGGCGACAGCACGATGACGTCGACGCCCTTGACGATGAAGTCCTCGACGTCGGCGAGCTGCTTGTTGAGGTCTTGGTTGGCGATCGCCACTTCGAGCGGCACGTTCTTGGCGGTGGCCTCGGCCTTCATGGCGTCGGCAAGCTCGATGTAGAACGGATGCTGCTGGGTGAGCAGCGAGGCGCCGATGCCGTCGGCCAGCGCCGACGAGGCGAGGAAGCCGAAGGCGGCGCCGGCGAGCGCCAGGCGAGCGAGCGAACGAATAGTCATCTTGTTCCTCCCACATGGCCGGGAGCTTCGGCCCATCCTCGGGGTCGAAAGGCATGCCGGCCGTCAGTTGAACTGTCGGCGAACCGCTCCCGCGCCCCATGAGGGGGCGGGGCTTCGCCCTCCGGAGCCCGATGCGGGACCCCGCGGCGAACGGCCTCGGCGGAGACGGACGCCTCCGTTTCGGCCCGGTCAACACATCATGGAATGTTGTCGCGTGTCAACATAAATTTTTTACGCGCGTAATAATTTTGAGCGTCGTACGAAATATTCAACAAACGGTTCACTAAGACTCCGGTTCCTCTCGCGCCGATGGCTCTCCGGCCGGATCGGCGCTATCATGGCGCCAACAGATGCTTTCCGAACCGTCCGAGGAGCCACCATGTCCGATAGCCTCAGCCAGCTCCGCAGGATCACTGGCGATCCGGCGCTCAATTTCCGCCAGAAGGAGCACGCGCTGGCCGTGGCGGCCGAGAACATGCTGTCCTATCCGCCGCTCGACGCCGAAACGGCTGCCGCCCTCAACGCCCGCCTGATCTGCGACATGTACGAGGGCAACGCCCCCTACAAGCCGCGCTACGTGCTGCCGGACTATGAGGTGGTGCTGAAGAATGGCTCGGCCCACCTCGAACTGCCCAGGCCCGAAACGCTGGACGAGGCGATCAACACGCTTCAGATCGCCTATCATCACGTCCCCTCGGTGACCGGCCTGCCGGTGTTCATCGGCCATCTCGACGCGCTGCTGCTGCCGTTCTGCGACGGCGTGTCCGACGACGACCTCTATCGCAAGATCAAGCTGTTCTGGCGCTACATCGACCGGGTGCTGCCCGACGCCTTCCTGCACGCCGACATCGGCCCCACTGACAACCGCGTCGCCCGCGCCATCCTGCGCGTCGACGCTGAACTGAAGCAGATCGCCCCCAACCTCACCTTCCTCTACGATCCCGAGGTGTCCGGCGAGGACATCCTGCGCCTCTGCACCGACAACATCGTCGCCTGCTCCAAGCCGCACATCGCCAACCATCCGCTGCACGCCGCCGTCTTCGACGCGCCCGGCTACGGCATCGTCAGCTGCTACAATGCCCTGCCGCTCGGCGGCGGCGCGGCGACGCTGTCGCGCGTCAATCTCCGCAAGGTCGCCGAGGCGAGCGACAGTGAGGCCGACTTCCTCGACGTCAAGCTGCCGCGCTACGTCGCGCTGGCCGCCCGGCTGATGCGCGCCCGCGTCGACCACCTGTTCCGCCGCTCCGGCTTCTTCGAGGGCTCCTTCCTGGTCGAGGAGGGGTGGATTTCCAGGGACCGCTTCACCGCCATGTTCGGCGTCTTCGCCATGGCCGAGGCGGTCAACCACTTGCAGGACCTCGCCGGCCGTCCCGGCCGCTACGGCCTCGATCCGACGGCCAACGCCCTCGGCCACCGCGTCTCCGAGCGGCTGGCCGAACTGGTCGCCGCCGAACCGATGGAGCACATCTGGCGGGGCGTCGCCATGCTGCACGCCCAGGCCGGCCTCTCCAACGACGTCGATACCACGCCGGGCGTACGCATCCCCTATGGCAGCGAGCCGGACCCGGTCACCCACGTGCGGGCGCTGTTGCCGCACCACCGTCACTATCTCTCCGGCGTGTCGGAAATCCTGACGCTCGACGAGACGGTGCGGGCCAACCCCGAGGCGGTGTTCCAGCTCGCCCGCGGCGCGCTCAGCATGGGCTTCCGCGAGTTCACCGCCAATGTCGCCGGCAACGACCTGGTGCGCGTCACCGGCTACATGATCCGTCTCTCCGACGTTCAGGCCTACAACGAAGGCAAGACGGCCCGCACCAACACCACCAGTCTCGGCGCCGAGGCGGCGGCTCAGACGCCGATCCTCAACCGCCGCCCGCGCGTCGTCGGACTGGAGCTTGCCGCCGGCGCGGATGCCTGAGGCGATGATGTCCCTTCCGGACGGCGGCGTGGCGGCGGGCGGACCGGTCGCCGTGGTCAGCCGGCTCCTGACCTGGTCAGTGGTCGACGGCCCCGGCAATCGCTTCGTGCTGTTCCTGCAGGGCTGCAACTACCGCTGCGCCGCCTGTCACAACCCGCATACCATGGGCCTCTGCGACCATTGCGGCCTCTGCGTGCCCGGCTGTCCGTCGGGCGCGCTGACCATGAAGGACGGCAAGGTGGTGCACGACCCCGACGTCTGCATCAACTGCGACGCCTGCCTTCGCGTCTGCCCGCGCCACGCCAACCCCATGGTGCGGCATCTGTCGGTGGCCGACGTGCTGGCGCTTTTGCGCGAAAATGCCGCCTTCCTCAGCGGCATCACCGTGTCGGGCGGCGAGGCGACGTTGCAGCTCGATTTCATCGCCGCCCTGTTCGCGGCCGTCAAGGCGGCGCCCGATCTGCGGCATCTCACCTGCTTCATCGACAGCAACGGCCATCTCGGCGCCGACAAATGGGCGAAGGTGCTGCCGGTGACCGACGGCGTCATGGCCGACGTCAAGGCGTTCGATCCCGTCCGCCACCGGCGGCTGACGCGGCAGGGCAACGTCCGCCCGCTCGCCTCGGCGCGGCTGCTGGCGGCGGCCGGCAAGCTCCACGAACTGCGCTTCCTGATGATCCCCGGTGAGACCGACAGCGCCGACGAGATCGCCGCGCTGGCCGCCTTCGTGACCGAGCTGGGGCCGGAGACGCGCGTCCGCCTCAATGCCTTCCAGCATCACGGCGTGCGTGGGACCGCGCTCGCCTGGCCGAAGATGTCGCGGCAGGGCGTCGAGGCGGCGGCGGCGGCGTTGCGCGCCGCCGGCCTGCAAACGGTGGCGCTGCCCGCCGTCTGGCTGCCTTGAAGCGAGATACACCGCAAGGAGACGTTCGGATGGTGCTCTTGGAATTTGCCATGTACCCGGTCGGCAAGGGCGAGAGTCTCAGCCCCTACGTCGCCCGCTCGCTCGACATCATCGACCGCAGCGGCCTCGCCTACCAGCTCACGCCGATGGGTACCATCCTCGAAGGCGAGTGGGCCGAGGTGATGGCCGTGGTCACCGAGTGCTTCGAGGCGATGCGCGCCGACTGCCTGCGCGTCGAGGTGGCGCTGAAAGTCGATTACCGCGTCGGCGACGGCAGCCGCCTCGCCTCCAAGGTCGCGGCGGTGGAGGAACGGCTGGGCCGTAAGCTCGCCACCGGCTGAGCGCCGCTCAGCCCGGCCGCGACGGCGGCGCGGTCGAGGTACGCACCACCAGCGGGCCGTCGACCTTGACGGTCATCATGCGCAGCTTCTTCTTGTGCACGGCGATGTCGATCAGCGCTTCGGCCGCCTTCTGTCCCATCTCGTAGTTGGGCAGCACCAGCGTCGACAAGGGCGGCGTCGTGTAGCGCGCCAGCTCCTGGTCGTCGTAGCCCATGATCGACACGTCCTCGGGCACCCGCAGCCCCAGCTTCACGGCGGCGTCGATGGCGCCCATGGCCATCAGGTCGTTGCCGCAGAAGATGGCGGTCGGCGGCCGCGGCAGCGCCAGGAGGCGCAGCGCCCCCTCGTAGCCGGTCAGCGGCAGCCAGTCGCCCGACAGCACCAGTTCCGGATCGAAGGCGACGTCGGCGGTGGCCAGCGCCTGCTTGTAGCCCTTGAGACGGTCGATCGAGGCGTCCATCCACGCTTCGCCGTTGATGAAGCCGATCCGCCGGTGGCCGAGCGCCGTCAGATGGGCGGTGGCGGCGAAGCCGCCGGCCACCTCGCCCGGTACGATGGCGAAATGCTTGCGCGGCTCGCTGTAGCAGTTGAGGAGGACGGTCGGAATGTTCGCGAGTTGCGGCGGCACCTCGACGCGGCGGGTGAAGATCGTCGCGTAGATGACGCCGATCACCGAGGGATCGCGGACGATCGACTTGAGGATGGCCGCCTCGAGGTCGGGGTTGGAACGCGTCGCATGCGCCGAGACGATGATTCCCTGTTCGAAGGCATGGTCGCGTACGCCGTCGAGGCTGACCACCGGATGCGGGCTGGTGGAGATCTCGTCGACCACGAAGGCGATCATGTCCTTCTCGACGGTCGGTTCGGTAGGGATGGTATGACGAATAGCAGGTAATTCATAACCTATTTTATTAGCAGCTTCGATGACCTTGGCCCTGGTGTCGTCGGAGACGCGCGAGCCGGGCATGTTGTTCAGCACCAGGGAGACGCTGGACTGGGAAACGCCGGCGATCTTGGCGACGTCGGTCATGGTGGGGCGCGATCCCCGGTCGCGGCGGCCGTCGTCGCCCGTCCCGTCCTTCTTCCGTGTCATCTGTCCCATCCGCTGCCGTCGTGCCTGTCGAGGCGCTCGTCATGATCAAAGTCATATGACGCCTTGACAGCTAGTCATATTACCTGTTTTATTACCAACCGTGAAGTCCGCCCGCGGCCGGAACGGCATGAGGAGCCCGATTGGCCGCGCGGAGTCACGGTGTCCCACGGGGAGGTGGGATACCAGACATCTGGAGGAGATATCGAGATGAATCTGTTTTCCCGCCGTGCATTCATGTTGGCGACCGCTGCCGTCGGTTCGCTGGTCGTCGCCGGCGCTGCGCTGGCCGAAGTCCCGGTCCTCAAGCAGAAGGATAGCTACAAGGTCGGCTTCGCGCAGACCGAATCCAACAACCCCTGGCGCATCGCCCAGACCGACAGCATGAAGGCCGAAGCCGAAAAGCTCGGCTACCAGCTCGTCTATACCGACGCCGGCGGCTCGGCTGCCAAGCAGGTGGCCGACGTCAACTCGATGATCGCCCAGGGCGTCGACGTCATCTTTTTGGCGCCGCGCGAGGAGAAGCCGCTGATCCCGGCCGTGATGGCGGCCAAGAAGGCCGGCATTCCGGTGATCCTGCTCGACCGCAGCGTCGATCCGAGCCTCGCCAAGGCCGGCGAGGACTACCTCACCTTCATCGGCTCCGACTTCATCGACGAGGGCAAGCGCGTCGCCGAGTGGCTGGTGAAGAACGCCAACGGCCGCTCCAAGGTCATCGAGCTTGAGGGCACGACCGGCTCGTCGCCGGCCAACGACCGCAAGAAGGGCTTCGACGACGTTATCAAGGCGTCGAGCGGCCTGGAGATCGTCGCTTCGCAGACCGGTGACTTCAACCGCGACAAGGGCCGTCAGGTCGCCGAGGCGCTGCTGCAGGCCCATCCGGACGCCGACGTCGTCTACGCCCACAACGACGAGATGGCCATGGGCGCCATCTCCGCCATCGAGGCGGCCGGCAAGGTGCCGGGCAAGGACGTCCTGGTGCTGTCGATCGACGGCGGCAAGGAAGCGGTGCAGGCGGTGGTCGACGGCAAGATCGGCGCCGTGGTCGAGTGCAACCCGCGCTTCGGGCCCGTCGCCTTCGAGACCATGCAGCGCTACGCCAAGGGCGAGAAGATCGAGCCCTGGGTGATCAACAAGGACAAGTTCTACGACGGCGCCAACGCCGCGGCGGAACTGGCCGGCGCCTACTGATCTCCTCCCGGTAGGTTTCCGCCCAGCCGGTGCGGCCACGGCCGCACTGGCATCCCTATCGCTTTGCCGCAACAGGAGGTAGGTCGGCATGCTGCTTTCCATGCAGGGAGTCTGCAAGTCCTTCGGCGGCATCGCCGCCCTGCGCTCGGCTTCCCTCGACGTCGCCGCCGGCGAGACCATGGCGCTGGTCGGCCAGAACGGCGCCGGAAAATCCACCCTGATCAAGATCCTGACCGGCGCCTACCAGCGCGACGAGGGCGCGGTGCTGTTCGATGGCCGCGAGGCGGCCTTCGCCGCCCCCGCCGAGAGCCAGGCCGCCGGCATCGCCACCATCTACCAGGAGATCAACCTCGCACCGCAGCGCTCGGTAGCCGAGAACATCTACCTCTGTCGCGAGCCGCGCCGCTTCGGACTCGTCGACCGCAAGGCGATGCGTGCGGGCGCCCGCCGGGTGCTGGAGACGTTCAAGCTCGACATCGACGTCGACCTGCCGGTGTCGCGCTTCAGCTCGGCGACGCGCCAGATGGTGTCGATCGCCCGCGCCGTCGCCCAGGACGCCCGCCTGCTGATCATGGACGAGCCGACCTCCTCGCTCGACGAGCGCGAGGTGGCCATCCTGTTCGAGACCATCCGCACGCTGAAGAACAACGGCGTCGCCGTCATCTTCATCGGCCACCGGCTCGACGAGCTCTATGCCATCTGCGACCGGGTGACCATCATGCGCGACGGCCAGACCGTGGCGGTGGACGCCATGGAGCGGATGCCGAAGATGGAGCTGGTCCGCCACATGCTCGGCCGCGAGCTGGCCGCCTTCGAGGCGCTGGCCGACAGCCGCGCCGACCTTGCCGAGCGGCCGGCCCGGCTGGCGCTCGACGGCGTCGGCGCCGGCGTCCGGGTGCGCGACGTCAGCTTCTCGGTGCGCGAGGGCGAGATCTGCGGCCTGGCCGGCCTGCTCGGCTCGGGCCGCACCGAGACGGCGCGCCTGATCTTCGGCGTCGATCGCCTGGAGCGCGGCTCGATCCGCGTCGCCGACGCCGGCCGTGCCTACGGCGAGCCGGCCGAGGCCATCGCCGATGGCATCGGCCTGGTCTCCGAGGACCGCAAGGTCGACGGCATCGTGCCGGACATGAGCATCCGCGAGAACATGACGCTCGCCCTGCTGCCACGCCTCACCAGGGGCGGCATCGTCGATCGGGTGCGGCAGAAGGCGATCGTCGAGAAGTTCATCAAGGCGCTGGCCATCAAGTGCGCCTCGCCCGACCAGCCGATCCGGGAGCTCAGCGGCGGCAACCAGCAGAAGGTGCTGCTCGCCCGCTGGCTGGCCACCGATCCGCGCGTGCTGATCGTTGACGAGCCGACGCGCGGCATCGACATCGGCGCCAAGACCGAGATCCTGAAGCTGTTGCGCCGGCTCGCCGACGAAGGCCTCAGCGTGCTGATGATCTCCTCCGAGCTGGAGGAGCTGCTGGCGGCCGCCGACCGCGTCACCGTGCTCAGCGACGGCCATTCGGTGGCCACCGTGCCGCGCCGCGAGCTGTCCGAGCACGCCCTCATGGCCGCCATGGCCCATCAGGTGGACTGACATGACAACGACCGATTCCCCCGCCGCCGCGCCCGCCCCGGCGCTGGCGGCCCTCAGGCTCGCCGGCCGCCACGGCACGCTGGTCGCCCTGCTGCTGCTCATCGCCTTCAACGTCGCGGTGACGCCGAACTTCCTGTCGCTGCAGACGCTCAACGTCAACCTGACGCAGGTCGCCACCATCGTCATCGTCGCCATGGGCATGACGCTGGTGATCGCCACCGGCGGCATCGACCTGTCCGTCGGCTCGCTGATGGCCATCGCCGGGGCGCTGGCGCCGATGATCTTCCTCGGCAAGCTGCTGCCGATCGACAGCCCGGCCCTCGCCGTCGGCCTCGCCTTAGTGGTGCCGGTGGCG
This sequence comes from Rhodobacterales bacterium Alpha_02, assembly GCA_001603295.1. Taxonomy (GTDB): domain Bacteria; phylum Pseudomonadota; class Alphaproteobacteria; order Rhizobiales; family Pleomorphomonadaceae; genus Pleomorphomonas. The sequence goes on along the minus strand of LUYO01000121.1, from coordinate 4,551 downwards.
CTGGCCGCCCTGCTCGGCGGCTTCAACGGCTTGCTGATCACCCGCTTCAACATCCAGCCGATCGTCGCCACGCTGGTGCTGTTCATCGCCGGCCGCGGCTTCGCCCAGGTGCTGACCAACGGCAATCTGCAGGTGTTCAAGAACCCGTCGTTCCAGTGGGTCGCCATGGGCCACGTCGCCGGCGTACCGGCGCAGGTGGTGATCATGCTGATCCTCGCCGTGCTGGCCGGTTGCCTCGTTTCCTATAGCGTGCTCGGCCGGCAGATCCTGGCCGTTGGCGGCAACGAGAAGGCGGCGCGCTTTACCGGCGTGCCGGTGCGACGCGTCAAGATGGCCGTCTACGTCCTCAACGGCCTCCTGGCCGGCATCGCCGGGCTGATCGTCATCGCCCGCAACTCGGCGAGCGACGCCAACCTGGTCGGCATGGGCATGGAGCTTGACGCCATCGCGGCGGTGGCGGTCGGCGGCTCGTCGCTCCTGGGCGGTCGGGCCAACATCCTCGGCACGCTGCTCGGCGCGCTGGTCATCCAGCTCGTGCGCTACACGCTGCTCGCCAACGGCGTTCCCGATGCCGCGGCGCTGGTCGTCAAGGCGGCGATCATCGTCGTCGCCGTGTTCATCCAGCAGCGCGCCAACTGACCTCAGAGGATACTGTCCATGTTCTCCACCTTGCTGAGGCCACTTGCGCCGAAGTCGTCCGGCGACCTCGCCCGCATCGGCGTGCTGATCGCGCTCGCCGCCCTCGTGCTGTTCGGCGCTCTGCGCTACGACAACTTCCTGTCGCCCTACAACATCCTGAGCTTCCTGCGCTACAACGCGATGTTCGTGCTGATCGCGCTCGGCATGGCGCTGGTGATCATGACCGGCGGCATCGACCTCTCCGTCGGCGGCGTGGCGGCGCTGTCGAGCGTGGTGGCGGCGCTCTTGTCGCCCTACGGCTGGTTCGCCGGCCTCCTGGGCGGCCTTCTGGCCGGCGTCGCCGTCGGCGCCGTCAACGGCTTCGTCGTCTCCCGCCTGCGCATTCAGGCCTTTATCGCCACGCTGGCCAGCCAGCTCGCCGCCTACGGCACCGCCTTGCTCGTCTCGGGCAACCAGTCGGTCTCCGCCTCCTACGATACCGCTTTCACCTCGATCGGCCAGGACGATTTCCTCGGCTTCCCGATCCCGGCCTGGATTGCCATCGTCTGCTACGTCGTCGGCTGGGTCCTGCTCGAGCGCCGGCCGTTCGGCCGCCAACTGCTGGTGATCGGCGATGGCGAGCAGACGGCGACGCTGATGGGCGTCAAGGTCGGCCGCACGCTGTTTGGCGTCTACATCCTGTCCGGCCTTTGCGCCGGCCTCGCCGGCGTCATCCTCGCCGCCCAGTTCGGTGCCGGCCAGCCGACCGAGGGCGTCGGCTGGGAGTTGTTCGCCATCTCCTCGGTGGTGGTCGGCGGCACCTTGCTCACCGGCGGTGCCGGCTCGGTCGGCGCCACGCTGGCCGGCGCGCTCTTGATGGGCATGATCTTCAATGTCCTCAACTTCGAGAACGGGCTCGGCTGGATCTCGCTGTCCGTCTACTGGCAGAACGTCATCCGCGGCGTTTTCCTGCTGGTCGTCGTGCTGCTCCAGGCCCGCCTCACGGCGCGGACGGCGGCGGCCTAGCCGCCTCCGCTCCATCGCGATCGTCCCCCACCACCGGATGCGCGGGTTTCCGATGACGACCTCCCTTCGCTCGATAAGGTTCAAGATCCTGGCGATCAACGCGGTGGTCGCCCTGGGGCTGATCGGCCTCTTCGCCGTGCTCATCTACTGCGAGCAGCAGGTCGACGTGCAGCTCCAGCTCTCCCGCCGCTCGGCGCTCTTGTCGGGCGAGGCCCACGAGGTGTCGGCCAAGGTGCTGCGCGCCCGCATCGCCGAGCGCGAATATGCGGTGAGCCACGCCGACTACGGCATTCCCGTCGTTACCGAGGCGGCGGGCCGCATCAATGAGGCGGCGGGCGTGCTGGCCGCCCCGGCCGCCCGCGCCGTCATCGGCACGGACGCCGACGCCATCGTCAAGGCCGCCGCTGCTGTTGTCGCCAAGGCGGGCGAGACCGACGCGGCGGCCGGCGATGCCGCGCGGATCGACGCCATGATGGCCGAGCTGGCGGCGATGCTGGAGGCGATGGTGCCGCTCTCCGACACCATCGCCAGCAAGACGGCGATCGAGGCCGACCGGGCGCGGTCGGCCGTACTCGACCTCCGGCGGCTGACGCGGCAATACCTCATCGCCGGCTTCCTCGCCGTGTTCACGCTGACCCTTCTCGCCAGCGGCCTGATCGGCCACCGCATCTCGACGCGGACGGCGCTGCTCGCCCGGCAGATGCGCGCCCTGTCGGCCGACGATCTCACGGTGCCGATCTCGGTATTCCGCTCGCGCGACGAACTCGGCGAGATGTCGCGGGCACTTGGCGTATTCCGCGAGGCGATTGGCCGCCGCAACCAGCTCGAGGCGGCGGCAAGATTGCGCGAGGTCGAGAAGGCGGCCGAGATCGAGGCGGTGCGGGCGCTGATCGCCGGATTCCGGCGCGACGTCGACGACACGCTGGTGAAGCTCACCGTGGCCTCGGACGCCCTCGACGGCTCCTACCGGATACTGGTCGATCACGCACAGGCGGGCACCGACGCCACCCGCGACGCTACGACCCGCGTGTCCACGGCAAAGAGCGAGGTCTCCAAGACGGCGGCGTCGATCGGCGAGATTTCCGGCGCCGTCGACGAGATCGCCCAGCAGGCGACCACGGCGGCCGGGGCGACGCAAGCGGCCATCTCGGTCGCCGATCGCACCACCGAGCACGTGGAGCTGCTGACCGAGAACACGGCGCGCATTTCCGCCGTCGCCCATCTGATCCGCGACATCGCCTCGCAGACCGACCTCCTGGCGCTTAACGCCACCATCGAGGCAGCGCGGGCCGGCGAGGCCGGCAAGGGCTTCTCGGTGGTCGCCGCCGAGGTGAAGCGTCTCGCCGACACCACGTCGAAGGCCACCGAGGAGATCACCGCCGAGGTGCTGTCGATCCAGGAGGCGACGACGGTGACGCGCGGCTCGATCCAGGAGATGCGGCGCCGCGTGTCAGAGATCGCCGAAACGACGCAGGCGGTGGCCGCCGCCGTCGAGCAGCACAACGCCACCATGCACGGCGTCACCGACGCGGTGAGCAAGGCCGAGGCGAGCGCCGAGGTCGGCATGCGGTCGATGGGCGTCGTCGAAGCCTCGCAGAGCGGCACGCGCAGCGGCCTGCAGGAGGTCGCCGACGCGGCGGCAGAGGTGCGCGGGCTGGCCGGCTCGCTCGGCGCACGCATCCAGGTTTTCCTGGAGAGCGTCGTCGCCGGCGAGCCAGTGTCCGACGGGGAGGCGCCTGCCGAAGCGCGCACCGGCTGAGCTGTCGGCACGCCGCTGCCTTTCAACGGTAGTCCGGCGCGGCGATTTCGGCCACCGCCGTCCAGAGATGATAGATCGAGCTGCCCGGCACCGACGGCGCGTTGAAGCGGCCGGCGAGGTCGAAGCAGTCGCGCCAGGGGCCGTCGTCGCTCGGCGCCAGATAGTCGTCGGCGATGGCCGCCGCCAGCGCCCCGGCGTCCCGGCGCCGGCCGGTCACCAGATAGGCCTTCAGCAATTCGGCCTGCAGCCACAGCCGGCGGGCATCCTTCATCTTGCCCGCCATCGTCACCTCGTCGGCGAGGAACGGCGTGCCGGGTGCCCGGCCGACGGCAAGCGCCCGGTCGAGCAGCACCATCTTGACGTCGGCGTGGTTTTCGCCGGCAAGGCCGTCGTAGCGGTGCACCAGCCATGTCCATTCGGCCATGTGGCCGGGATCGAGCCGGTCGGAGCCGTAGGCATCGTCAAGCTGCCACTCCGGTCCGAAGAACTCGCGCAGCGTCAGGCTGTCGTCGAGGAAGCGGCTGCGGAACAGCTCGAACAGGGCGCGGGCGCGATCGGCATAGGCCGGGCCGGCGGTCTCCCAGAGCGCGAGACAAGCCTCGAAGAGGTGCATGTGCGGGTTCTGCCGGCGCGGCAGCGTACCCCGGTCGTCCTCGGCGAAGCCACCGGCCGGCGCCGCGAGGCGGCTGTCGATCGCCGTGAGCAGATCGTCGGCGCGGTGGCGGTAGCGGTCGTTGCCGGTGGCCTTGGCGAGCCAGGCGAGCGCCAAGAGCGCGCAGGCCTGATCGTAGAGATCGACCGGCGGATCGGTGACGTCCCGCGTCCGGCGATCGAAGGCGCGGGCATAGCCCGGCCGGCCGTCGGCCGCCCAGGCGACGGCGTCGAGATGGTCGAAGGCGGCCTCCGCCGTGGCCAGCGCACCGGCCGGCGCGAGACCGAGATGGGCGGCGTGGGCGAAGGTGTAGATCTGACGTGCCGCCGTGCGGGTGCGGACGATGCCCGACAGCTGAGGCCCGCCGCCGATCTCCAGCCCCTCCATGAACTGGCCGGCCTCGCGGTCGAAGGCGCGGTCGAGCCACAGCGGCAGCAGTTCGTCAAGATAGCGGCGGGTGAAGCGGGAGGTGGACATGCGGCTTCCTGTCTTGCAA
>LUYO01000014.1:0-20370 GCA_001603295.1 Rhodobacterales bacterium Alpha_02 | reverse complement strand
GTCCGACCGGCTCGGCAACGTCGCCGTCGAGGTGATCGGCGCCAAGGCGGCCGAGCCGCCGTCGCGCATCGCCCGCCAGACCTGCCGCTACGCCATCGAGGGCGACTTCAACGACGCCGAGCGGCGGTCGCTGATCGAGGAAGCGCACAAGGTCTGCACCATCGGCAACAGCTATCACGCGGCGATCGACATCATCGACGGCGAGCCGCTGGCCTGAGCTTGTCTATGGGTGTGCACAGAGGTAAAATAATCCGAAGTATCGGCGCTTGACGCAAACCTGTTTCCGGACGGCCGGCCATTTGAGACGGCTCCGACATTCTCATTTCCCCTGCCTCGGCTAGACTGGCCGCCACGACGCCGCACCAGTCGGCCGCATCCGAGGAGACGATCATGAGTGCTTTTGCCGCCGGCACCGGCCGGACATCCCTTTCGGTCCTGAAGGCTACCACGGCCGCCGCCCTTCTTTTCGCGGCCGCCGCACCGGCCTTAGCCGCCGACGGCGGCGCTGACGCCACCATCGCCGTCGGCTCGCTCTACGAGCCGCAGAACCTCGACAACACGGCCGGTGCCGGCCAGGGCATCAACGAGGCGTTCAACGGCAACGTCTACGAGGCGCTGTTCCGCCTCAACGACGACGGCACGGTGTCGCCGAGCCTCGTCAAGGACTACAAGGTGTCCGACGACGGCCTCACCTACACCTTCACGCTGCAGCCGGGCGTCACCTTCCATTCCGGCGACCCGCTGACTTCGGCCGATGTCAAGTGGTCGATTGAGCGCGTCACCTCGGCCGACAGCAAGAGTTCGCGCAAGAACTCGCTGAAGCCGATTGCCGCGATCGAGACGCCTGATGACGCGACCGTCGTCGTCAAGCTGTCGTCGCGTTCGATCTCGCTGCCCTACAATCTCTCCTACGTCTGGGTGATCAACGACGCCGCCAAGGACCTCCAGTCCACCGAGGACGGCACCGGTCCCTACGCGCTCGACGGCTGGCAGCGCGGCTCGCAGCTCGCCGTCAAGCGCTTCGACAACTACTGGGGTCCGAAGCCGGAGAACGGTGGCGTGGTCTTCAAGTATTTCACCGAGGCGACCGCCCTCAACAACGCGCTGCTGACCGGCGCCGTCGACGTCATCACCTCGGTGCAGAGCCCGGATTCGCTGGCCCAGTTCAAGGACAACCCGGACTTCACCGTCGCCGAGGGCAAGTCGACCACCAAGCTGATCCTCGCCTACAACGACCGCGTCGCACCGTTCGACAACGTCAAGGTGCGCAAGGCGCTGGCCCGCGCCGTCGACAAGAAGAAGCTGCTGGAGGCCGTCTGGGGCGACTACGGCACGCTGATCGGCTCCTTCGTGCCGCCGACCGATCCCTGGTACGTCGATCTCACCAAGGTCGACGCCTATGATCCGGAAAGCGGCAAGGCGTTGCTCGCCGAGGCCGGTTATCCCGACGGCTTCACTTTCACCATCGACACGCCCAACTACGATCCGCATCCGCTCGCCGCGCAGTTCCTGCAGGGTGAACTGGCCAAGGTCGGCGTCAAGGTGAACATCAACGTCATCACGCCCAACGAGTGGTACACCAAGATCTACAAGGCGCACGACTTCCAGGCCACCTTGCAGGAACACGTCAATCATCGCGACATCGTGTTCTATGGCAACCCGGACTTCTACTGGGGCTACGACAACCCCAAGGTCACCGAGCTGATCAAGGCGTCCGAGGAAGCGGCGACCGTCGACGAGCAGACCGAGAAACTGAAGGAAGCCAACATCCAGATCGCCGAGGACGCGGCCAGCAACTGGCTCTACCTCTACCCGCAGATCGTGGTGTCGAAGACGTCGGTCAGCGGCTACCCGGTCAACGGCCTCAACTCGCAGTTCTTCGCCTACGGCATCAAGAAGGCGGAGTGATCTCCTCCGCCCCGCTCGACACCCGGCGCCGCCCGACCTAATCTCGGGCGGCGTTTCCGCTTCTGATCCGAGGTGCCGCCATTCTCGCCTATGTCGTCCGCCGGACGGCGATTCTCGTCGTCTCGGTGCTGATCGCCGCCGCCGTGCTGTTCCTGCTGCTGCGCCTCCTGCCGGGTGATCCAGCCAACGCGCTGGTGTCGGTGGGCGCCGATCCCGAGCAGATCGAGGCAGCCCGCCGGCAGGTTGGCTCCGATCTGCCGATCGCCGCCCAGTTCGTCCGCTATCTCGGCCAGCTCGGCCGCTTCGACCTCGGCACCTCCTTCATCTCCGGCGTGCCGGTGCTGGAGGAAATCGGCCGCCGCCTGACGCTGACGCTGCCGCTCACCGCCCTCGCCTTCGCGGCCGCCATCCTGATCGCCCTGCCGCTCGGCATCCTTGCCGCCGTCAAGCGCGACCGCTGGTACGGCGGCCTCATTTCCATCGTCTCGCAGCTCGGCATCGCCGTGCCGGTGTTCTGGATCGGCATCCTGCTGGTCACCGCCTTCGCCGTGAAGCTGCGCCTGTTCCCGTCGAGCGGCTTCCCGCCGTCCGGCTGGCGCGATCCGATCGCCGCGCTGCACCAGCTCACGCTGCCGATCCTCACCATCGCCCTGGTCATGTCGGCTTCGCTGATCCGCTATGTCCGCTCGGCGACGCTCGACGTCGTCGGCTCCGACTATCTCCGCACCGCCCGCGCCCTCGGCGCCGGCTACGGCGAGGCGCTGGTCCGCCACGGCATCCGCAACGGCGCGGTGCCGGTGATCTCCATCCTCGGCATCGAGCTTGCGTCGACGCTGCTCGGCGCCGTAGTCGTCGAGCGTGTATTCTCGCTGCCCGGCCTCGGCTCCATGCTGCTCAGCGGCATCGAGCAGCGCGACTATCCAAGCGTGCAGGGCGTGCTGTTCATCTCGACTCTCCTGGTGCTGCTGGTCGGCTTCGCCGCCGACCTGACGCAGCGCCTCGTCGATCCGCGCCTGCGTGGGACCAGCGGAGGCCGGCCATGACCGACGACGCCCCCGCCCTCGCCCAACCCTCGTCCCTTCGCCTGACGCCGGCCTTCCTGATCGGCGCGGCTCTGGTCGGCCTGCACGTCGTCGTCGGCCTCATGACGCTTTTCTGGACGCCCTACGACCCCACGGCGATGACCGGCGGCCGCCTCGCGCCGCCGTCGCTCGCCCATTGGGCCGGCACCGACCGGCTCGGCCGCGACCTATTCACCGAGATCATGATCGGCGCCCGTATCGCCCTCGCCGTCGGCAGTGGCGCCGTGACGATCGCCGCGGCAATCGGCGTCACGGTCGGATTGCTAGCCGCCTTCGCCTCGCGCGCCGTCGACGACGTGCTGGCGGCAACGCTGGACATCCTGATCGCCTTCCCGACGCTGTTGCTCGCCATGCTGATCGTGGCGGCCAGCGACGGCGCCAGCCTCGGCACCGCCATCCTGGCGATCGGCGTCGCCGCCTCGGCGATCGTCGCCCGCCTCACCCGCATCCTCGCCCGGCGGGTGCTGGCGATGGACTATGTCACCGCCGCCCGCGTCTCGGGGACCACATGGCTCGGCATCGTCCGCATCCACGTGCTGCCCAACATCTGGCCGACGCTGGTCGTCAACTTCGCGCTGCAATTCGGTCTCGCCGTCATCGCCGAGGCGTCGTTGTCCTATCTCGGCCTCGGCGCACCTCCCCCCAACGCCTCCTGGGGCCGACTGCTCCAGGAAGCGCAGGCGACCGTCTACACCGCGCCGTTCGGCGCCGTGGCACCGGGCCTGGCGCTGGTGTCGCTGGTGATCGGTCTCAACCTGTTCGCCGACGGCCTGCGCGACGTCGCCGACCCCACCCGGCGGAGGCGCGGATGATCGATCTCCTCGCCATCGAAAACCTCACCATCCGCCACGCCGGCCGGCCGCTGGTTGCCGGCGTCTCCTTCGCCATCGCGCCCGGCGAGCGCGTCGGCCTGATCGGCGAGAGCGGTTCCGGCAAATCGCTGACGGCGCTCGCCGCCATCGGCCTGTTGCCCGAGGGCATGACCGCGTCCGGCTCCATCCGCCTTGCCGGCCGCGAACTGATCGGCGCCGCCGACCGCGACATCGTCGACCTCCGGGGCAGCGTCGTCGCCACCATCTTTCAGGAGCCGCTGACCGCTCTCGATCCACTGATGCGCATCGGCAACCAGATCGCCGAGGTGGTGCGCCGCCGCGCCCGCCGCGACGGCCGGCCGGTCGATGTCCAGGCCGAAGTGCTGGCGCTGATGGCCCGCGTCGCCCTGCCCGATCCGCGCCGCCTTGCCCGCGCCTATCCGCACGAGATGTCGGGCGGCCAGCGCCAGCGGGCGGCCATCGCCATGGCGCTGGCCTGCCGGCCGCGCCTCCTCATCGCCGACGAGCCGACCACGGCGCTCGACGTCACCACCCAGGCCGAGGTGCTGCGGCTGCTGGAGGCGCTGGTGCGCGAGGATGGCATGGCGCTGCTGTTCATCGGCCACGATCTGCCGGTGGTCGGCGCCGCCGTCGACCGGGTGCTGGTGCTCAGAGGCGGCGAACTGGTCGAGGCCGGACCGGTTGCCGAGGTGTTCGGCCGGCCGCGCCATCCCTACACCATCGGCCTCGTCGAGGCGGCCCGCACCTTCGACCGGGCGATCGGAGCGGCGCTATGAGTCTCATTGATCTCTCCGCCGTCTCCTTCGCCTACGGTCGCGGCCGCAACGTGCTCGACGGCATCGACCTGAAGATCGAGGCCGGCCGCAATCTCGGCATCGTCGGCGAGAGCGGCTCGGGCAAGACCACCATCCTGCGCCTGCTGCTCGGCCTGGCACGTCCGACCGCCGGCAGCATGACCTTCCGCGGCGAAGTTCTCGACCCCGGCGACCGCGCCGCCATGCGCGGCTTCCGGCGGGCGGTGCAGGCGGTGTTCCAGGATCCCTATTCGTCGCTCGACCCGCGCCAGAAGGTGTTCGACATCGTCGCCGAGCCACTGCGCTCGCTGAAGATCGACGCGGATATCGACGAAGCCGTGGCCGAGGCTCTGGCCTCGGTCGATCTGCCGCTTGACGCCGCCCGTCGCTATCCGCACGAGTTCTCCGGCGGCCAGCGCCAGCGCATCGCCATCGCCCGCGCCATCGTGTCGCGGCCCGAGCTGGTGCTCGCCGACGAGGTGGTCAGCGCGCTCGATCTCACGACGCGCATCCGCATCGTCGATCTCCTGAAGACTCTGTCGGCGCGGACGACGCTGGTGCTGGTCTCCCATGACATCGGCTTCGTGGCGCTGCTCTGCCACGACCTAGTCATCCTGGAGAAAGGCCGCATCGTCGAACAGGGCGCGGCGCGCGACATTCTGTCGGCGCCGCAGCATCCCTATACGCGGCGGCTGCTCGACAGCACGCCGCGCCTGATGGATTTCGCCTGAACCGGCTCAGGCCCTCAGCTTGCCCACGAAGTCGTGGACGCTCCGTTCGAGATCGTGCGAGCGCGACTGAAGGTCCGTCGACAGGTGCAAAAGCTCGGCCGCCGAAACGCCGGTCTCGTTCGCCGCCCGGCCGACGCCGAGCACGTTGACGGTGACGTCCTGGGCGTTGAGGGCGGCCCGCTGGGTGCTGTGGGCGATCTCGTCGGTGGCCGCGCCCTGCTGGGTGACGGCCCCGGCGATCGTCGAGGTGACGTTGCGCACCTGCTCGATGGCCTGCACGATGTCGCCGATCGATCCCACGGTCTGGTCGGTGGCCTCCTGGATTTCCTTCACCTTGCGGGAAATCTCCTCGGTCGCCTTGCCGGTCTGGCCGGCGAGCGACTTCACCTCCGAGGCGACGACCGCGAAGCCGCGCCCGGCCGTGCCGGCCCGCGCCGCCTCAATGGTGGCGTTAAGCGCCAGAAGGTTGGTCTGCTCGGCGATGGCCGAGATCAGGTTCACCACCTCGCCGATCTCCGTCGCCGCCGTCGACAGGTTGCGGACGTTGGATTCGGTGCGCGTCGCCAGCCGCGACGCCTGCTCGGCGATCGACGCCGACTGGTTGACCTGGGTGTTGATCTCCCGCACCGACGCCGACAGCTCCTCGGTCGACGAGGCGACGCCCTGGACGTTGGACGAAGCGCCTTCGGCTGCTCCGGCCACCGCCTGCGCCTGCCGCGACGTCTGCTCGGCGGTGGCCGACAGGCCCTGCGCCGCCGAAGCCAGCGTACGGGAGGCATCGACGAAGGCGGCGGTCAGCGAGCCCATCGAATCCTGGAACGTATCGGCGATGCGGTTGCGCTCCTCGACCAGCGCCTCAGCCGCCTGTTGCTCGCGCTCGCTTTCGAGAGCACGCATGGCCTCTGCCTCCGAGAGGTTGTCGCGCAGCACGCCGAGCGCCGACGCCATCTGCCCGACCTCCCAGGGGAAGCGCAGGTCCGGAACTTCGGTCGACAATTCGCCGCGGGCGATGCGGCGCATGGCCGTCGAAATACGGATCAGCGGCCGCGACAGGCCGAGCCAGACGAACACCATGGCAAGGCAGCCGGCCACCGCCGACAGCGCGATGGCCGAGATGATACCGAGGCTGGCATAGGTGTAGTTGGCTTCCGCCGCGCCGGCCGCCGCGTTGGCAGCGTCCTCGCCGCGGAAGGCGAGGCCCGACAGGATGTCGGCGGCATCGGCGTGCATCTTGCCCAGCTCGCCGACGTAGAGGTCGGTGGCGAGGTTGAAGTTGCCGGAATTGGCGAGGTCCGAGAAGCTCTGATGGCGATCGACATAGTCGCGCCAGAGCTTGGAGAAGCTGGCGATGTCGGTCTGGTCCGCGGCGGCGGCCGACGTCTCGCCGAGCGCGATGAGGCGCGTGTTGACGCCGCTCATCGCCTTCTCGGCGTCGAGCACGGCGGCTTCGCGCGTGGCGTCGTCCATGGCGGCGAGGATGGTCGCCTCCGCGAGACGGAAATTGGCGAAATCGTCCTTGAGCAGGCCGATGAGGTTGGCGCGCGGCAGCTCGGTCTGGCTGAAGTGCCGAAGATCGGCGTTCGAGGCGCGCAGCTCGACGAGCCCGTAAAGGCCCTGCGCGCCGCTGACGAGGATCATCGCCGCCAGGACGGTGAACAGCATGGTCTTGATGGTGAAACGCATGGGACCCCCCAAAGGCGATGGGGAGGCGGACGATGCCCGCCTCCCGCTCCGGCCGACCGGCCGGCTTACTTGATGTAGCGCGCCCGGGTCATCTCGCGGGTGGCGTTGGACTGGGCCGACGTCAGCGCCGCGTCCACCGCGACCTTGCCGGCCAGCGCCGACGAGAACTGCTGGCCGATGGTGGTGGCGAGGCCCTGGAACTCCGGAATGGCCACGAACTGGACGCCGGTATAGGGCACCGGCTTCACGGTCGGGTTCTTCGGGTCGGCGGTGTTGATCGAGTCGAGCGTCATCTTGGCGAACGGCGCCGCCTTGAGATAATCCTCGTTCTGGTAGAGCGAGCCCCGCGTGCCCGGCGGCACGTTGGCCCAGCCCTCCTTGGAGGCCACTAGGGCGGTGTATTCCTTGGAGGTCGCCCAGGCGATGAAGGTCTGCGCCGCGTCGGCGTTCTGCGACGATGCGGGCACGGCGAGGTTCCACGCCCACAGCCAGTTGCTGCGCTTGCCGAGGCCGTTGTCAGGCGCCAGCGCGAAGCCGACCTTGTCGGCCACCGTCGACGAAGCGGGGTTGGTGACGAAGGAGGCGGCGACCGTCGCGTCGATCCACATGCCGCACTTGCCGTCGTTGAACAGCGCGAGATTCTCGTTGAAGCCGTTGTTCTCGGCGCCGGCCGGGCCGGCGTCCTTCATCAGGTCGACGTAGAACTGCAGCGTCTGCTTCCACTCCGGCTGGTCGAACTGCGGGTGCCAGTTCTCGTCGAACCAGCGGGCGCCGAAGGAGTTGGACATGGCGGTGATGAAGGCCATGTTCTCGCCCCAGCCCGCCTTGCCGCGCAGGCAGATGCCGTTCACGCCGGCGGCGCGATCGGTCATCTTGCGGGCGGCGTCGGCGATGAACGCCCAGGTCGGCGCGTCTGGCATGGTCAGGCCGGCCTTCTCCATCAGGTCGGTGCGGTACATGACCATCGACGACTCGCCGTAGAACGGCGCGGCGTAGAGCTTGTCCTCGTGGGTAAGGCCGGCGCGGATGGCCGGCAGCAGATCGTCGACGTCGTAACTGGCGTCGAAGGTCAGTTCCTTCAGCCAGCCCTGCTTGGCCCAGATCGGCGCTTCGTAGGTGCCGATGGTCAGCACGTCGTACTTGCCGCCCTTGGTGGCGATGTCGGTCGTCACCTTCTGGCGCAGCTCGTTCTCGCTCATCACCGCCCAGTTGAGCGTGATGTCCGGATGCGCCGCCTGGAACTCGTCGGTCAGCCCCTGCATGCGCACCATGTCGCCGTTGTTGACGGTCGCGATGGTGATCTGCACCCCGGCGCCAGCCAGACTGCTGGACATCAAAAGCAGAACAATAGAACTGCCGATAAGTTTTCTCACTTATTCCTCCTGATCCCCAAAAAATCGAGACTTACAGCGTAAGTATTGTTTGCTAACAAAAGTTGAATCGCTAAAGTGGAAAATTGTACCGTATTCTAGTTGCCAATACTGAAATTTTGTATCCTCGGAGACCACGGATATACTTACAAGCCGCGATATGGTTGCGTTTTCAATCCACGAGCGGACTATATAAAATATATAGAAATCTTAATGGGTTAGGACCTGCACTCCGAAACGCAAAGGTTTGCGGAGGCCGATGGCGGGCAGCTCTGACGGCGGCGACAGTGCGTTTCAGCCGGTACGAGGCTCCGGACCGCCGGCGATGCCCAGGCGCTTCATGCGATCGTGCAGCGTCGACTTCGGAATGCGCAGCGCCAGGGCCGTGCGACCGATGCTGCCGCCGGCGCGGCCAAGCGCGTCGACGATCAGCGCCCGCTCGAAGGCCTCGACCGCTTCGCTCAGCGACGGCGGCTCCCCGGCGGCCGCTTCGGCGAAGGGCGGAAAGCCCATCTCGATGCCCAGCACGCAGCGGTCGGCGACGTTTCTGAGTTCGCGCACATTACCCGGCCAGTCATAAGCCATCAGCCTGCCGAGGCGCGTCTCGTCGAGCGCTGGCGCCGGCCGGCCGTGCACGACGCTCGCCTGCTCGGCGAAGTGGGCGAACAGTAGCGGGATGTCCTCACGGCGGTCCCGCAGCGCCGGCAGCGTCAGCGAGGCGACGACCAGCCGGTAGTAGAGGTCGGCGCGGAAACGACCCTCGGCGGCCATCTTGCCGAGGTCGCCCTTGGCGGCGGCGACGATGCGGCAGTCGACGGCGACCGGCGTGTTGGAGCCGAGCCGCTCCAGCGTCCGTTCCTGCAACACGCGCAACAGCTTGACCTGCACGCTGACCGGCATGGTCTCGACCTCGTCGAGGAACAGCGTGCCGCCGCTGGCGTGCTCGATCTTGCCGATGCGGCGCTTGGCGGCGCCGGTGAAGGCGCCGGCCTCGTGGCCGAATAGCTCGCTCTCGACCAGATGCTCGGGCAGGCCGCCGCAGTTGATCGCCACGAAATGGCCTTTGCGGCGCGGGCTCTCGTCGTGCAGGCAGCGGGCGACCAGCTCCTTGCCGGTGCCGGTGTCGCCGTCGATCAGCACCGAGGCGTTGGTGCCGGCAATGTCGGCGACGACGCGGCGCAGTTTCACGATGGCCGGCGAGCGGCCGATGATGCGGCTTTCGAGCCGACCGCCGTCGGCGAGCTTGTGGCGCAGGCGGCGCACCTCCAGCGTCAGCGCCCGCTTCTCGCGCGCCCGCCGCACCACCTCGACGAGGTATTCCGGCGCGAAGGGCTTCTCGATGAAGTCGTAGGCGCCGGAGCGCATCGCCTGCACGGCGAGCGGCACGTCGCCGTGGCCGGTGATCAGGATCACCGGCAGGTCGGCGTCCATCGCCCGCATGTCCTTGAGCAGCGCCAGTCCGTCGCGGCCGGGCAGGCGCACGTCGGAGACGATGACGCCGGGCCGCGCCTCGGCGACCAGCCGCAGCGCCGCCTCCACAGAACCGGTGCCGATGGTCTGCATGCCGTCGAGTTGCAACGCCTGCTCGCAGCCGAGCAGCACGTCCGGATCGTCCTCGACGATCAGCACCCTGAGATCGTCAACCGTCGCCTTGGTCATGTCGCCTCTCCGGGACCGATCGGAATGGTCATCGAGAAAATTGCCCCGCCCTCCTCGGCATTGGCGGCCGTCAACTCGCCGCCGAAGTCGCGGATGATACCGGCCGAGATGGCAAGGCCGAGCCCGAGACCGACGCCCGGCGCCTTGGTGGTGAAGAAGGGCTCGAACATGTGGTCGAGCCGGTCGGGCGGCAGGCCCGGCCCGCTGTCGCGGATGTCGATGCGGGCGAAATCGCCCTCGCGGCGGGCGGAGACGGCGATGCGCTGGTCGCCGCTGCCCTCCATGGCGTCGACCGCGTTGCCGATCAGGTTGAGCAGCACTTGCTCGAAGCGGTTAGGGTCGCACCAGAGGGCGATGTCGCTGCCGTCGATGTCGACGCTCACCGTAACAGGACCGCGCGTCAGGCGATGATTGAGCAGGAACAGCACATCGTCGACGAGCTTGCGGAGGCCGACGCGCTGCGGCTCGCCGGACGACTTGCGGGCGAACATCTTCAGCTCGCCGGTGAGATGGCCCATGCGCTCGACGAGCGGCCGCACCCGTTCGAGGTTGCCGCGCACGGTGGCGAGGTCGCCACGTTCGAGGAACCTGACGGCGTTGCCGGACAGCGTGACCAGCGCGGCGAGCGGCTGGTTCAGCTCATGGGCGATGCCGGCCGACAGTTGGCCGAGGCTGGCGAGCTTGCTGGCCTGTACCAGGCCCGACTGGGCGTCGCGCAGCGTGCGCTCGGCCCGCTCGCGCTCCGCCACTTCGCGGCGCAGCCGCTCGTTGGTGGCCGACAGCGCTGCCGTCCGCTCGGCCACCTGGGTCTCCAAGTGGTCATGGGCGCGCTGGAGGGCGCCGCGCGCCTCAAGCAGTTCGCGCAGGTGCCGCCGCCGCTGGCGCCAGACGGCGAACAGGCCGATGAGAAGCAGGCTGCCGAGGCCGGCCAGCGCCGCCCACAGGCGGGCGAGATCGTCCATCTCCGAGAGGTCGGTGAACACGGTCAACGTCCACGGCGTCTCCGGCATCGCGCGGCTCTCGGCGAGGAACAGGCCCTCGGTCGAGAAGCTGCCGCCCGGCCCGGCGGTGCCCGGCAGGCGGACGATGCGCGTGCCGCCGCTGAGATCGCGCAGAGGCACGAGGCCGATCGGCGACAGCGGCCGGTCGTTGTATTGCTGCGCCTCGGCGATCTGCCGACGCGCCGCGTCGTCGAGCGGCGTCAGCGTGCCGTATTTCCAGGCCGGCACCGAGGAAAGCACCACCACGCCGTGCTCGTCGCTGAGGATGGCCGGCGATTCCGCCGACGCCCAGGAGCGTTCGAGCTGGCCAAGGCTGACCTTGACGACGCCGATGCCCAGGGTGTCGCCGCCGCGCGCGATGGCGGTGGCCAGGAAATAACCCGGCTGACGGTTGGTGGTGCCGATGCCGTAGAAGCGGGTCACCCGGTCGGTGTGGGCATTCTGGAAATAAGGCCGGTAGGAAAGATCGCGACCGACGAAGCTGTCCCACTTGTCCCAGTTGCTAGAGGCGATCACCCGGCCGGTCAGGTCGAGCAGGTAGACGTCGAGCGTGCCGATGCGGTCGTTCAGCGCCTCGAAATAGAGGTCGGCGCGGTGGCGCAGCGTCGCGTCGGCGGGGTCGTCGAGGAGCGCCAGGACGGTGCCGTCCAGTGCCATGACATAAGGATAGTTCGCGTATTGGCCGACCTCGCGCTCGAAGCTCGCCGCGTAGAGGTCGAGCCGGTGGCCGGCGCTGGCGCGGGTGGCCGACAGCGACAGCTCGAAGACGACGCGATGGGCGATCAGGGCGACGATGGCGGCGACGACAAAGGCACCGGCGAGCGGCAGCACCGCCGCAAGGCGCAGCGAGCGGCGTTTCGGCGCGATGCTCTCGGCTTTCCCGGCCAATGCGGCTCCTCCCGCCAGCGCTGTCTTGTTCACCGATAGCGCAGGGCCGCCCGGCGGGAAAGCCGGACGGCCGTCGCATTTCGGAGACGGAAGATCAGCCGAACATCTTCAGCAGGAACACCGCCAGCACCACCATGCCGGCACCGCCGATGCGGGTGGATATCTGGGCGAAGGGCATCAGGCCCATGCGGTTCGACGCCGAGAGGATGGCGACGTCGCCGGTGCCGCCGAGGCCGGAGTGGCAGCAGGTGACGATGGCCGCTTCCACCTCGTACATGCCGAGCAGCTTGCCGATGAACCAGCCCGAGGAGACCATCGCCAGCACCGTGGCGGCACAGATGGCGAAGTAGGCGGGCGTGAAGGCGGCGATCAGGTCGTTCCACGGTACATAAAGGGTGCCGAGGCCGACCAGCAACGGGAAGGTCATGTTGGTGGTCATGAACTTGTACATCTGGTGGGCGCCGGTCTCCATCCGCTCGGGGATCAGCTTCGACACCTTGAGCAGTGCCGCTCCAATGATCATCAGGATCGGGCCGGGAATGCCGGTGAACGGCGACAGGAAGGCGCCGAGGATGAACATGGAACAGGCCATCAGCAGGCCGGCGCCCATCAGCGGCAGTTCGAGCTTCTTCTCGACGGCCATCTCCTTCAGCAGCTCGTTGTCGTCGCCGGTGCGGACCAGCAGGCCGTTGCCGGAATAACGCGACTTCTTCTCGCCGATGCGCTTCAGGACGCCCGAGGAAATGATGGCCACTACGTTGCCGATCAGGGCAGCCGGGATCAGCGAGGCGATCAGTGCCGGCTGCGCCGTGCCGAGGATGTCGGCATAGGCGAGCGACAGCGGCAGGATGCCTTCGCCGATGCCGCCGGCGACGATCGGCATGACGATGAAGAAGAAGGTGTGCTTGAACTCGTAGCCGAAGGCCATGCCGACCAGCCCGCCGGCCGCCACGGCGGCGAGCGTGCCGACGGCGAGCGGCACGAACATCTTGAGGAAGCCCTGGATCAGCACCTTGCGGTTCATGCCGAGCATCGAGCCGGTGACCAGGCAGGCGATGTAGAGATAGAGGAAGTTCGACGTCTTCATCACCGCCTTGATGGCGTCGGACGTCGCCGGGTTCATCACCTCGTAGCCGAGCATGGCCGACGGTACGAACAGGCAGAGGATGGCCGAGCCGCCGATGCTCTTCAGGTAGGGAATGCGGCCGCCGATCTCGCCGAGCAGGAAGCCCAGCACCATGATGGCGGCAAAGCCGCCGATCATGTCGGCCGGCAGCTTGCCGATCACCGAGGCGCCGAACACCACGGCGGCGATGGCGAGATAAAGCGGCAGCGGCACCGGGCCGACCCTGTAGGCGGCGACGCGGGAGAGAAGGCTGCTGCCCGTCTCCGTCGCGATCGCGTCGTTCTGCGTGATGTCCGTCATTGTCGTTCTCCTCCGGCCGGCCATCGGCGATGGCGGGCCTCTCTCCGGGATTATCGGCTGTCCGGCATCTCCTCCGGCGCCGAGGCGGGCTTCGGCCTTCCGTCCTTGTTCCCTCCTCGGAAGACGGCCGTCGCATGACCCAGGGAATGGCATTTGCCGTGCCAATCCGGCTTGCCGGCTAACCGCCTGTTTCATCGATTTATTTCTTGGAGCCGCCGGCCGGCCTTTCCGGGAACCCGGACGCGGGCCGTGGAGGACCGTCCGGAAATCCGGACGGCTTCGAGAACGGAGAAATACGTGATAATACTGATTTGATTGGGATTTCGGGCAGCGGCGCCGATGGCCGGGAGAGAGGTGCCCACCACAACCGTAGATATATCAGCCATTGTTGAGAATGAAATCCTACAGGCAGGAAAGAAAGTAGATTCCAATTCCCTTCCTTTGCGGACAATTCGCCCGCCATGCTTTGTCTGCCGCCGGGTCGCCCCGATACCATCGGCCGGTAGTCCAGTTTTTTGGTCGGGGCAGATGGCGCTCGTCTCTCTTCGCAATGTCTTCAAGGCCTTCGGGTCGACGCGGGCGCTGGCCGGCGCCTCGCTCGACGTCGAGGCCGGCGAGATCGTCGCGCTGATGGGCTCGAACGGCGCCGGCAAGTCGACGTTGGTGAAGATTCTGGCCGGGGTGATCGCGGCCGACGCCGGCGACATCCGCCTTCGCGGCCGGCCCTTTTCGCCCCGTTCCCCGGCCGAGGCGACGGCGGCCGGCATCGTCACGGTGCACCAGTCGACCGGCGTCGTCGGCATTCCCGGCCTGACGGTGGCCGATTCCCTGCTGCTCGACCGCTATGCCGACGGCGCGACGCCGTTCTTCCTGACGCGCCGCCGCGTGCGCGAGCGGGCGCGCGTCATCGTCGAGGAAGCCGGCTTCCATCTGCCGCTCGACCGCGACTTCGCCGATCTGCCGGCTGCCGACCGGCAACTGGTCGCCATCGCCCGCGCCATCGGCCACAAGGCGGAACTCCTCATCCTCGACGAGCCGACCGCCAGCCTGTCGGGCAGCGAGGCGCGGCGCCTCTACGCCGTGCTGAAGGATCTGGCCGGCCGCGGCATCGCCATCCTCTACATCTCGCACCGCCTCGCCGACCTCGAGGCGCTGGCCAACCGGGTCGAGGTGCTGCGCGGCGGCCGCAACGCCGGCAGCTTCCGCCGACCGGTCGACTTCGACGCCGCCGTCGAAACGATGATCGGCCGGCCGCTCGCCGCCGCCCACCCCGACGCCCGCGTGGCCGCCGGCCCGCCGGTGCTGAGCCTGAACAACATCCGCCTCTTGCCGCACGCCCGGCCGTTCGACCTCGACCTGCACGCCGGCGAGGTGGTGGCGGTGACCGGCGTGCTCGGCGCCGGCAAGAGCCGCCTGCTCACCGGCCTGTTCGGCGCCGGCCGCTTCGCCGCCGGCGAGATGCGGCTCGACGGCCGGCCCTACGCGCCGGCCGATCCGGCCGAAGCCATCGCCGCCGGCGTCGTCATGGCCGGCGAGGACCGCCATCGCACCTCGCTGATGCCGGCCGGCTGGCCGGGCGAGGCGGTGCGCGCCTCGATCAGCCTGCCGCATCTCGACCGCTGGTTCCCGTCCGGCTTCATCCTCGGCGAGCGCGAGACCGCCGAGGGCGCCCGCGCGATCTCCCGGCTCGGCATCCGCGCCGCCTCGCCCGCCGCCTCGGTCTGGTCGCTGTCCGGCGGCAACCAGCAGAAGACGGTGATCGCCCGCTGGGAGGCCGAGCCGAGCCGCGTGCTGCTGCTCGACGAGCCGTTCCAGGGCGTCGACCTCGGCGCCCGCCAGGACATCATCGCCACCCTTCGCCGCCACGCCGACCGCGCCACGCTGATCGCCACGTCCGACCCCGAGGAGGCCGCCGAGGTGGCCGACCGCGTCGTGGTGCTCGACGGCCACTCCCTCGTTCCCCCCGCATCCAGCGGAGCCAACGCACTTCAGGAAGCCCATCCATGACGTCCGACAGCGACGCCGTGCCGGCCCCCACGGCCGGCCCTCATCCGGTCCATCGCCTCGGCGACCTCGTCCGCGACGGCGCGATCTTCATCCTGCTCGCCGCGCTGATGGTCGGCTTCACCGCCGCCCAGCCGGCCTTCATCGGCATCAGCAACCTGATGAGCATTCTTCAGGCGGTGGCGGTGGTGGCGATCCTCGGCGCCGGCGTCACCATCTCCATGGCGGTCGGCGGCTTCGACCTGTCGGTCGGCGCCGTCGCCGCCTCGTCGGTGATGGCGGCGAGCTACGCGATGATCGTCTGGCAGTTGGGCGTGTTCGTCACCGTGCCGCTGGTGCTGGCCTTCGGCGCCACCATCGGCCTGATCAATTCCTTCCTGATCGTCCGCCTGCGCATCCCCGACATGCTGACGACGCTGGCCATGATGTTCCTGCTCACCGGCCTCCAGCTCATCCCGACCGCCGGCCGCTCGATCTCCGCCGGCCTGATCCTGGAGGACGGCTCGACGGCCCTCGGCAAGTACGACCCGCTGTTCCTGACCATCGGCCGCTCCAGCCTCGGCGGCGTCCTCCCGGTGCCGGTGCTGCTGACGCTGGTGGTCGCCGTGGCGCTCTACGTGCTGACCGAGCACACCCGCGTCGGCCGCCTGCTGTTCGCCACCGGCGGCAACGAGCTGGCCGCCCGCCTCGCCGGCGCCTCGACGGCCCGGTTGAAGGTGATCGCCTATGTGATCTCCGGCACGCTCGCCTCGCTCGGCGGCATCGTGGTAGCCGCCCGCGTCGGCCGCGGCGACGTCTCCTCCGGCTCGTCGCTGATGATGGACGCCGTCGCCGCCTCGCTGATCGGCTTCACCGTGCTCGGCCTGCGCCGGCCCAACGTGTTCGGCACCGTGGTCGGCGCCGTGTTCGTCGGCGTGCTGCTCAACGGCCTCACCATGCTCAACGCCCCCTACTACACGCAGGATTTCGTGAAGGGCGCCGTGCTCGTCGGCGCGCTCGCCATGACCTACGGCCTCGGCCGTGCCCGCTCCTGACCTTTCACCACCCAGCAACGGAAACCCCATGAAAACCTCGATCCTCTCCGCCGCCGGCCTCGCGGTCGGCGCCGCCCTCCTCGTCTCCCCGGCCAATGCCGAAGGCCTTGCCGGCGCCCCCGCCCCCTTCGACAAGGGCGGCGTCGAGATCGCCGTCGTCTCCTTCCTCGGCAGCGGCGACTGGCTCCAGGCCTTCGAGGCCGGCACCAAGCGCCAGGCCGAGGCGCTCGACGTCACGCTGACGCTGTCGCAGGCCCGCAACGACAACGACACCCAGCGCAACCTCGTCGAGCAGGCCATCAATCGCGGCGTCAAGGGCATCGTCATCAACAACGGCCGGCCGGAAGTGCTGAAGGACGTCGCCCAGAAGGCGCTCGACGCCGGCATCAAGGTGGTCGCCTACGACGTCGACCTCGACAACCCGACCATCCCGCAGATCGAGCAGAGCGACAAGGACATGGCCCGCCTCGTCCTCGAACAGGCGATCAAGGACAAGGGCGACGGCTTCACCGCCGGCGCCGTCTACGTCGCCGGCTTCGCGCCGCTCGACCGCCGCTACGCCGTGTTCAAGGAATTCGTCGACAAGCACAATCTGACCGAGAAGGCCGTCTGGGGCGTCGTCAACGACACCGTGCCGGCCTCGGTCGCCGACCAGACCAAGGCGGTGCTGCGCGCCAATCCGGATATCTCGGTGATCTTCACGCCGTGGGACGAGTTCGCCAAGGGCGTCAAGCTCGCCACCGACGAGCTCGGCGTCTCGGGCAAGGTGAAGATCTACGGCGTCGACACCTCCACCGCCGACATCCAGTTGATGATCGAGCCGGACAGCGCCTGGGTGGCCACCGCCGCCACCAACGCCGCCGTGGTCGGCGAGGTGGCCGTGCGCGCCGTGTCGCTGGCCATCGCCGGTCAGGACCCCGGCCACTCCGTGCTGCTCCAGCCGACGCTGGTCACCCGCGACGACCTCGTAAACAACAAGATCGAGACCATCGAGGACTTGCAGCAGAAGTTCCCGGCCTTCAGCGCGTCCGACGCCGCCACGGCGAGCTGGATTCCGGCGCCGAAGAAGTGACAAGCTGCATCTTCTAGTCAGAATCGGGCGCCGCCTCGCGCGGCGCCCTCGGTTCTACAGCGTTCCGGTGTCCCGATGAGCCTCGACCTGCCGCCCCCCGACTACGCCCGCAACATGAAGTTGATCGGCCATTCCGACATCGGCGGCCGCGGCGACGGCCTGCAACTGATGGTGCATCGCGGCTTCGCCTATGTCGGCCATCCCTGGTCGCGCGGCTTTTCGATTGTCGACGTCCGCGATCCGAGGAAACCCAGCGAGGTCACCTACGTGCCGGCGCCTGACAACACCTGGAATATCCATCTCCAGGCGCACGACGACCTGTTGCTGGTGATCAACGCGCTCGACCTGTTCGCCGACGTCGATGTCGCGCAGGACGAGAAGGTCTATTATACCAAATCGATTGGCGACACCTTCGCCGGCGCCGCCCGCAAGCAGGCGTGGACGGCCGGCATGACCGTCTACGACATTTCGACGCCCGACCGCCCGAAGAAGATCGGTCAGCTCGATTCCGGCGGCATCGGCTTCCATCGCCTGTGGTATGTCGGCGGCCGTTGGGCCTATGCCTCGGCGCTGCTGCCCGGCTTCACCGACTACATCTTCGTCACCATCGATCTCGCCGACCCGACCAAGCCGTTCATCGCCGGCAAGTGGTGGCTGACGGGCATGAACAAGGCGGCCGGCGAAGTGCCGGCTGCGCCGGAAGGCCGGCGCTGGGCGCTGCATCACGCGCTCGTCCATGGCGACACCGCCTATGCCTGCTGGCGTGACGGCGGACTGACTTTGCTCGATATTTCAGACCGTTCCGCGCCGAAGCTCATCGTCCATCGCAACTGGTGCCCGCCCTATGGCGGCGGCACCCACTCGGCGCTGCCGCTGCCGGCTCGCGACCTGCTGGTGGTGGCCGACGAGGCAGTGCTCGACAACGAGGAGGATGGTCGCAAGCTGACCTGGCTGTTCGATATCCGCGAGCCCGCGAACCCGGTATCCATCTCGACGCTGCCGGTGCCGGACGAGATCGACTACGTCCGGAAGGGCGGCCACTTCGGCCCGCATAATCTCCACGAGAACCGCCCCGGCAGCTTCATCTCGGACACGCTGATTTTCGCCACCTGGCAGAACGCCGGTATCCGCGCCTTCGACATCTCCGATCCCTACCGTCCCCGCGAGACCGGCGCGCTGGTGCCGGCGGCGCCGCGCATCATGACCGACCGCCGCCCCGGCCGGCCCCAGGTGATCCAGTCGGCCGACGTGTTCGTCGACGCCGCCGGGCTGATCTACGCCACCGACTACAATGCCGGCCTCGAAATCATCGAATTCGGCGGCTGAGCGATGCACGAAGACAGTCAAGCTTTCTCGACGCTGGCCACCCGCTACGGCGCCCGTTTCTCCCGCTCCCAGGCGCTGCGCGAGCAGCACGGCGGCGGCGAGACCCACCATGCCATCGCCGGTCCGGACGCCGTGTTCTTCGCCGAGAGCACCGCAGAGGTGGCCGAGGCGGTGAAGCTCTGCGCCGCCGAGGGCATTCCGGTGATCGCCTTCGGCGCCGGCACCTCGCTCGAAGGTCATCTCGGCGCCCTCCACGGCGGCCTGTCGCTCGATCTCACGCGCATGCGGAAGATCCTGCGCGTCAGCCCCGACGATCTCGACTGCACCGTCGAGGCCGGCGTGACGCGCGAGGACCTCAATTCCTATCTGCGCGACCAGGGCCTGTTCTTCCCCGTCGATCCCGGCGCCAACGCCACCATCGGCGGCATGGCGGCGACGCGCGCCTCCGGCACCAATGCCGTCCGCTACGGCACCATGCGCGAGACCGTGCTGGCGCTGACCGTGGTGCTGGCCAGCGGAGAGGTGATCCGCACGTCGAGCCGCGCCCGCAAGTCGGCAGCCGGCTACGACTTGACGCGCCTGTTCGTCGGCTCGGAGGGTACGCTCGGCATCATCACCGAGGTGACGCTGCGCCTCTCCGGCATTCCCGAAGCGGTCGCCGCCGCCACCTGCCGCTTTCCCGATCTGGTCAGCGCCGCCGAGGCGGCGATCGCCGTCATCCAGTACGGCGTGCCGATCGCCCGCGTCGAGCTGATGGAGAAACGGCTCATCGACTACACCAACGCCTATTCCAAGCTGGTGCTGCCGGCCGGCGACACGCTGGTGTTCGAGTTCCACGGCTCGGAAAAGGGCGTTGCCGAGCAGGTGGAGACGGTACGCGGCATCGTCGCCGATTATGGCGCCGCCGCCTTCGACTGGGCGACGACGCCGGAGGACCGCTCGCGGCTGTGGAAGGCGCGGCACGATGCCTTCTACGCCGTGCTGGCCGCCCGCACCTGCTCGAAGGGTTGGGCCACCGACATCTGCGTGCCGATCTCCGAGCTGGCCGGCGCGGTGGCGCTCGCCCGCGACCTCGTGGAAGAAGCCGGCGCCACGGCAGCCATCCTCGGCCACGTTGGCGACGGCAATTTCCACGTCATGTTCGCCGTCGATGCTGATGATCGGGCCGAGCTGGACCGCGTCGGCTCGATCAACGCCGAGCTGATCCGCCACGCTATTTCCGTCGGCGGCACGTCGACCGGCGAGCACGGCATCGGCTCGGGCAAGATCGCCTACATGCGCGAGGAATACGACGAGGCAGCGCTCGCCCTGATGCGGGCGATCAAGGCAGCCGTCGATCCCGGAAATATCCTCAACCCCGGCAAGATCCTGCCGCCGCCGGCCTGAGCGCCGGCCGCCGCGCCAACGATCGGTTCGGAAGGCGAGGAAAGGACTTACCTCCTCTTGAAACGATATGTAAGCTGGCGTGCGAACCGCCGGCCGCGCGGATTGGAGACAAGGGGACCGCCATGAGGACGATCAAGGGACCTGGCCTGTTTCTGGCTCAGTTCGTGGGCGGG
>LUYO01000120.1:0-2380 GCA_001603295.1 Rhodobacterales bacterium Alpha_02 | reverse complement strand
CCTCCAGCCCGAGTTCGAGCACGGAGAGTGGGAGGGCGACGGGCGGGAGAGCTTCCGTAAGGAACTGGCCCGCCACTTCGTCCAGAGAAAGAGGGAGAACATCGTCCGCTGGATGGACGAGCACACCCCCTTCCCGAAGCGGATCGCGGTCGACTTCCCCTACGAACTGGACCCGACCTACCAGAAGCTGTACGACGACGTCCTTCTCTTCGCCTCGGACCTCATGGCGAAGAAACACGGCAGCGAAAACCAGAAGCGATTCCGCTACTGGTCGGCGCTGGCCCTTTTGCGCGGCATCATGTCCAGCCCGAGGGCGGGCGCGTGCATGCTCGAAAACCGCGCCGCAGGAGGCCCCCTCCCCGAGGAGGACGACGGGACAATCGACGGCGTTTCTCCGGAACACCCCCACTACGAGCGTCTCGAGGCGAGCGACGACGAACTGCCTACCCCCGTCCTCAACCGCACCGAGCTGAGCGTCCCGCAGAGGGAGCGGTTCTCGGAGTTCGCCGCGCGGCTTCGCCTGATGGAGGAGGGCTCCCGCGACGTCAAAAGCGCCTCGTGCGTCCTGCAGATTCGCAAATGGCTCGACGAAGGCTTCACCCCCATCGTCTTCTGCCGCTACATCCTGACGGCGAAATACCTCGCCGAACGCCTTACCGAGGCCTTCGGGCGGAACGCCGTCGTCGAGTGCGTCACCAGCGAGGATCCGGACGAAGTACGCCGCGCGCGGGTGAACGCCATGACCCCCGAAGCGGCGGGAGGAAAACGGCGCATCCTGGTGGCGACCGACTGCCTCTCCGAAGGGATAAACCTCCAGAGCCTCTTCGACGCCGTGCTTCACTACGACCTCCCGTGGAACCCCAATCGCCTCGAACAGCGCGAAGGACGCGTCGACCGATTCGGACAGACCCGGCCGGAGATACGCACCTGCCTTCTCTACGGCAAGGACAACCCGATGGACCGCGTGGTTCTCCGAGTTCTCTACAAAAAGGCCAAAACCATCCGGAACAATATCGGCGTGAGCATCCCCTTTCCCGATGACTCGAAGATCTTCCTCGACACCATCTTCCGGGCGATCCTCGCAGAAGCGGAGAAGAAGCGCAAACCTTCCGGACAGATGGAGCTGTTCGACCTAGAAGAACGCGTCAGATGCGAGGCGGAGCTTGACCAGCTCGTCACCGTCGCCGAAAAAAAGGAGTCCGCGCTCCGGACGATCTTCGCGCAGCAGAGCATCAAGGCGCAGGAGCTGGAGGAGGATCTTGCACTCGTCGACGCCGCCGTCGGACGGCCGGAGACGGTATGGCGCTTCGTGCAGTCCGCCCTGGGAGAGCTTTTCGGAATCCGCACCGCCGCGGCCCCGTATCTTCTCACCATCGACGTGGCGCGCTCCGTCTTCCCCGACAAGCTGCGGAACCTTCTCGAAGAGGCGTCGGGAAAAGGGGATGCCCGTCTCGCCTTCCGCGCACCCGTCCCTGAGAGCCGAACCTACTGGGGGCGCAATCACGACGCGGTCGAGGCGCTCTGCCGCACCGTCCTCGCGGAATCGCTCACCCCGCCCCGCGATGGCGCCTCCCCACCCCGCGTCGCCCGCGCAGCCGTCGTCCTCTCGGGAGCGGTGGAGGAGCGCACCGTGCTCTACGTCCTCCGCGCCCGCCATGTCATCGACGACCTGCGGGCGAAAAAGAGCATGGTGGCGGAGGAGATTCTCCTTCGGGCCCTCGCCGGACCCGAACGTAGGGTCGTGGTGAACGAAACGGTCGAACGCCTCATGACCGACCCAAAGGCCACGGGCGATCTGCCGCGCACCGCGCAGAAGACGCAGCTTGAAAGGGAACTCTCCGAGATAGAGAATCTGCGCCCCTCCTTCGACGCATTGGCGTTGCAACGGGCCGGAGAACTCATCCTGCAGCACGAGCGCTACTACAAGGCGCTCGGAGCCGACTCGAAAAGCGAGCGTTTCCGTGTGGTCGAACCCGTGATCCCGATGGACGTCCTCGGAATCTACATCTTCCTCCCCGGAGGTGCGTCATGATAAGCAGACGACCGGCGAACATGATATGTAGACGACCGGCGAACGCGAGCGAAGCGAGCAAGGAGACGAGTCGGTCACTTAGTGCGAATGCTTCTGTCGCTAGCGAAGCGAATAAGGAGCCGAGTCGGTCGTTCGCGTGCCCGCAGCGTAGCGGAGGGTATAATGCGAATGCTTCTGTCGCTAAATACCAGGCTGTCTCGTGGGAAGGCTCCCTGATGGGGCCGGAAACTCTCGAAAAACTTGCGGAGGAGGCGCTTCCCGGACAGCGCCCCGGAGACTTCGGGCTCGCCGGAAGAGTGCGCGAGGAGATTCTGGAGACGTGGGCGAGCGCAAGGGCCCAGTGGGAGC
>LUYO01000119.1:0-15401 GCA_001603295.1 Rhodobacterales bacterium Alpha_02 | reverse complement strand
GCCGTCGCCACCGGCCCGGAGATCGGCCGCATCGCCGACGGCCTCAGGGCGGTGCCGGCCGATCTGGCCGGCCGGCTGCAGGCGGCGCTCGACGACGAACTGCCGCTTCTGAAGCGCGACGGCGGCTTCGTGCGGCCCGGCTTCCGGTCCGATCTCGACGAGGCGCGGTCCTTACGCGACGAGAGCCGCAAGGTGATCGCCGCCTTGCAGCAGACCTACGCCGAGGAAAGCGGCATCAAGCCGCTGAAGGTGAAGCACAACGGCGTGCTCGGCTATTTCGTCGAGGTACCGGCCGCCTACGGCCAGGCCATGACCTCCGAGCCGCTCAACCGGCTGTTCATCCACCGCCAGACCATGGCCGGCGCCATGCGCTTCTCGACCACCGAGCTGTCGGCGCTGGAAGGCCGCATCGCCTCGGCGGCCGAGCGGGCGCTGGCCGTCGAGCTTGCCGTGTTCGCCGATCTCGCGCGGGCGACGGTGGAGGCCGGCGCCGCCATCAAGCGGGCCGCCGAGATGCTGGCCGCCCTCGACGTCGCCACGTCGCTGGCCGAACTCGCCGCCGCCGAGGGCTACGTGCGGCCGCGCGTCGACGACAGCCTGACCTTCCGCATCGACGGCGGCCGCCATCCGGTGGTCGAGCAGATGCTGCGCGAGGACGGCGGCGCCTTCGTCGCCAACGGCTGCGATCTCGGCCCGTCCGGCAGTGGCGAGGCGGCCGGCCGGCTGTGGCTGGTCACCGGCCCCAACATGGCCGGCAAGTCGACCTTCCTGCGGCAGAACGCGCTGATCGCCGTGCTGGCCCAGATGGGCTCCTTCGTGCCGGCGCGGTCGGCGCATATCGGCGTCGTCGACCGGCTGTTCTCCCGCGTCGGCGCCGCCGACGACCTCGCCCGCGGCCGCTCGACCTTCATGGTCGAGATGATCGAGACGGCGGCCATCCTCAACCAGGCCGGCCCGCGCTCCTTCGTCATCCTCGACGAGATCGGCCGCGGCACCGCCACCTACGACGGCCTGTCCATCGCCTGGGCAACCATCGAGCACCTCAACGAGGCCAACCGCTGCCGCACGCTGTTCGCGACGCACTATCACGAGCTGACCGCCCTCTCCGAGCGGCTGCCGCGCATC
Source organism: Rhodobacterales bacterium Alpha_02 (assembly GCA_001603295.1). GTDB lineage: Bacteria > Pseudomonadota > Alphaproteobacteria > Rhizobiales > Pleomorphomonadaceae > Pleomorphomonas. The sequence goes on along the minus strand of LUYO01000119.1, from coordinate 14,276 downwards.
GTCAACGCCACCGTCAAGGTGAAGGAATGGCGCGGCGACGTCGTCTTCCTGCACGAGATCGTGCCCGGTTCGGCCGACCGCTCCTACGGCATCCAGGTGGCCAAGCTGGCCGGCCTGCCGCGACCGGTGATCGAGCGGGCGCGCGCCGTGCTGGCCGAGTTGGAGAAATCGGGCGGCAACAACGCCGCCTCGATGCTCGACGACCTGCCGCTGTTCTCGTTGGCCCGTCGTCCGACTTCGGACGCACCGGCCGAGGCGCCGCCCGACCCGGCGGAAGCCGAGCTTCTCCGGGCGATCGACGCGCTGGCGCCCGATGAACTCACCCCGCGCGAGGCGCTGGAAGCGCTCTATCGCCTGAAGGCGCTGCATGGCGCCATCGGGCGGCACGGTTGATTGTTGGCGGCGCGCCGACTATCGATCTCGTCAGGGAGTCGCGTCCGCCGTCCAGAAGGTGATTGCCGCCGATGATCAAGTTTCCGGAAGCCGCCTCCCTGATCGACGAGCGGGCGCTCAACGCCGAGATGGCCGCCATTTTCCAGCGGGCGACGCTGTCCGGCGCCGACCCGCGGCCCGAGTTGCTGGCCGCCCTGAAGCGGGCCAACCAGGAGGGACGGGCGGCGGCGCGCGACAGGCTGCGCAACGACCGCGACGGCGTCGGCTGCGCCCGCCGGCTGTCGGCGCTGGTCGACCTGCTGATCCGCGTCATCCATCATCATACCATCACCCGCGTCTTTCCCGGCTGCGACGACAGGATCGCCGTCGTGGCGGTCGGCGGCTACGGCCGCGCCACGCTGGCGCCGTCGTCGGATGTCGATCTCCTGTTCCTCTTGCCGCCGAAGCCGCAGCCGCTGGCCGACAAGGTGCTGGAGCACATCCTCTATTTCCTCTGGGACATCGGCTTCAAGGTCGGGCACTCGACGCGGCGCGTCGAGGACTGCATCCGGCTCGGCCGCGCCGACATGACCATCCGCACGGCGCTCCTGGAAGCGCGCTTCATCCTCGGCGACCGCGACCTCTACGCCGAGATGGTCAGCCGCTTCGACGCCGAGGTGGTGAGGGGCACCGGCCCCGAGTTCATCCAAGCCAAGCTGGCCGAGCGCGACGAGCGCCACCGCCGGGCCGGCACCTCGCGCTATCTTGTCGAGCCCAACGTCAAGGACGGCAAGGGCGGCCTTCGGGACCTGCACACGCTGTTCTGGATCGCCAAATACTTCTACCGCGCCTTCAGTGCCGACGAACTGGTCAAGCACGGCGTGTTCTCGCAGAAGGAGCTTCAGCGCTTCCACAAGTGCGAGGAGTTCCTGTGGGCGGTGCGCTGCAACCTCCACTTCGTCACCAACCGCGCCGACGACCGGCTCGGCTTCGAGAACCAGCGCGAGATCGCCGAACTGCTCGGCTATCAGGAACACCCCGGCCTCGAACCGGTCGAGCGCTTCATGAAGCACTATTTCCTGGTGGCGAAAGACGTCGGCGATCTCACCCGCATCTTCTGCGCGGCGCTCGAGGAGATGCACGCCAAGCCCAAGCCGATGCTCGACCGGGTGCTGCACCACACCTTCCGCCGGCGCAAGAAGTCGCTGCCCGGCACGCCGCAGTTCATCATCGACAACGACCGCCTGTCGGTGACCGACGAGCGGGTGTTCGAGCGCGATCCGGTCAACCTCATCAGGATCTTCGCCGTCGCCGACCGCACCGGCCTCGACTTCCATCCCGACGCGCTGAAGCTGATCACCCGTTCCCTGCGACTGATCGACGCCGACCTCCGGGACAACGAGGAGGCCAACCGCCTGTTCCTCGACGTGCTCAGCTCCAAGAAGCACGCCGAGACGGTGCTGAGAGCGATGAACGAAACCGGCGTGCTCGGCCGCTTCATCCACGAGTTCGGCCGCGTCGTGGCGATGATGCAGTTCAACATGTATCACCACTACACCGTCGACGAGCACACGCTCCGGGCGATCGGCCTGCTGACGCAGATCGAGCGCGGCGAGGACCAGAACGACCATCCGCTGGCCACCGAACTGTTCCCGACCATCGCCAACCGCAAGCTGCTCTACCTCGCCCTGTTCCTGCACGACATCGCCAAGGGCCGCGTCGAGGACCATTCGACGGCCGGCGCCAAGATCGCCCGCCGCCTCGGCCCGCGCTTCGGCTTCTCGCCCGGCGAGACCGACCAGCTCGCCTGGCTGGTGGAGAACCACCTGGTGATGTCGATGATCGCCCAGTCGCGCGACCTGTCCGACCGCCAGACCATCCGCGACTTCGCCGCCGTGGTGCAGACGGTGGAAAAGCTGCGCATGCTGCTGCTTCTCACCGTCGCCGACATCAAGGCGGTCGGTCCCGGAGTCTGGAACGGCTGGAAAGGCCAGCTTCTCCGGACGTTGTTCTACGAGACCGAGCCCTATCTGCTCGGCGGCCATTCCAAGCTGTCGCGCGACCAGCGCGTCGCCGCCGCCAAGGCCGAGCTTGCCGCCGAATTGACCGACTGGAGCGAGGACGAACTTGCCGACTACGGCGGCCGTCACTTCGCCCCCTACTGGCTGAGGGTCGACCTGCCCGAGAAGGTGATGCACGCCCGGCTTCTCAAGTCCATGCAGGGCACCGGCCGGCGGCTCGCCACCGCCTATTCGACCAAGAAGTTCGAGGCGATCACCGAGCTGGTGGTGGTGGCGCCCGACCACCCGCGCCTCCTCTCCACGATCACCGGCGCCTGCGCGGCAGCCGGCGTCAACATCGCCGACGCCCAGATCTACACCACCACCGACGGCCTCGCCCTCGATACCATCCTGATCAACCGCGAGTTCGCCGAGGACGCCGACGAGTTCCGCCGCGCCGACCGCGTGCTGAAGATGATCGAAGCGGCGCTGGAAGGCCGCGAGAGGCTGCCGGAGATCGTCGCCCGCCGCGTCGGCCAGCGCAAGCCGAGCAAGGCGTTCAGCGTGCCGACCGACATCCGCTTCGACAACACGCTATCGGCCAGCCTGTCGGTGCTGGAGGTGTCTTGTCTCGACCGGCCGGGCCTGCTCTACGACGTGACCACGGCGATGAGCGACCTCAACCTCAACATCGCCTCGGCGCATATCGCCACCTTCGGCGAGCGGGCGGTCGACGTGTTCTACGTCACCGACCTCACCAAGCTGAAGATCCAGTCCGGCGCCAAGCAGGCGGCGATCCGCCGACGCATTCTCGCCGCCGTCGACGGCGAGGATGCCCATCCGCCGAAAAAGGCCGCCGGAGAATGAACGCCCCCATGAGCAAAACCCGATGAGTCTGGTCAAGAACTTCGTGACGGTGGGCGGCGCCACGCTGTCCTCGCGCCTGCTCGGCTTCGTGCGCGACGTGTTCATGGCCAACATGCTGGGTTCCGGGCCGATCGCCGACGCCTTCTTCGTCGCCTTCCGCCTGCCCAACCTGTTCCGCCGGCTGTTCGCCGAGGGCGCCTTCTCCTCGGCCTTCGTGCCGCTGTTCGGCCGGGCGCTGCACGAGGGGGGCAAGGTGTCGGCGCGGGCGCTGGCCGAGGATATCCTCGCCGTATTCCTCCTGGCCCTCGTCGTCGTCACGGCGCTAGCCGAGGTCGGCGCGCCCTGGCTGGTCGGCATCCTCGCCCCCGGCTTCGTCGCCGATCCCGACAAGTTCGCCGCCGCCGAGTTCATGACGCGGGTGATGTTCCCCTATCTCGCCTGCATGTCCTTGACCGCCATGGCGGCCGGCATGCTGCAATCCTTCGGTCGCTTCGCCGTCGCCGCCTTCGCGCCGTCGCTGCTCAACGTCATCCTGGTGGCGGCGCTGGTGCTGATCTGGTGGCAGAACTGGGCCGGCACGCCGGAGGCCGCCTACACCCTCAGCTGGGCTGTCTGCATCTCCGGCGTGGCGCAGTTGATCGCCGTCGGCGGCTCGCTGTGGTGGATCGGCTTTCCGATGTCGCTGACAAGGCCGCGCTACAACGACAACGTCCGCCGCTTCGTGACGCTCGGTATCCCCGGCGTGATCTCCGGCGGCATCACCCAGATCAACATCGTGGTCGGCACCATCATCGCCTCGATGCAGGCGAGCGCCGTGTCCTGGCTGTACTTCGCCGACCGCATCTACCAGCTGCCGCTCGGGGTGATCGGCGTCGCCATCGGCGTGGTGCTGCTGCCCGACCTCACCCGCCGCGTGCGCGGCGACAGCCTGGACAGCATCTTCCACACCCAGAACCGGGCGCTGGAATTCGCCATGGCGCTGACGCTGCCGGCCACCGTCGCCCTCTGCGCCATTCCCTACACCATCATGCGCGTGCTGTTCGAGCGCGGCGCCTTCACCGCCGCCGACACCGTCGCCACCGCCGACGCGCTGATCGCCTTCGCCGCCGGCCTGCCGGCCTTCGTCGCCATCAAGGTATTCCAGCCATCCTTCTACGCCCGCGAGGACACCCGCACGCCGACCATCCAGGGCGGTATCTCCGTCGCCGTCAACATCGTCGCCTCGATCGCCTTGTTCCCGTTCATCGGCCACGTCGGCATCGCCGCCGCCACCTCGCTGGCCGCCTGGGTCAACGCGATCATGCTGGTGATCGAACTCATCCGCCGCGGCCACTTCAAGGCCGACGCGCTGCTCCTGCGCCGCCTGACGCTGCTCGCCGTCGCCAGCCTGATGATGGGAGCGGCGCTGCTCGGGGGCGAAAGCCTGATCGACGCCCACCTCACCGGCGGCCGGCAACTGGCCCAGGGCCTGTGGCTTCTGCTCCTCTGCCTGTGGGGCATGGCGGTCTACGGCCTCGCCACGGTGCTGACCGGCGCCGTCGACGTCCGCCGCTACCTGAAGGCGGTGCTGGCCCGCGGCCGGAGCGGCTGAGCCCTTCTTCCGCCTTGCGGTCGGCGCGGCGGCGGTCCATAAGTCCGCACCGCCCGGTTCCACCTCCGGCGCGGATATCAACCCCTATCCTCGGGTCCAAACCGATGCCCTTCAAGCCTCTCGTCTTCTCCGGCGTGCAACCGACCGGCAATCTCCATCTCGGCAACTATCTCGGCGCCATCAAGCGCTTCGTGGAAATGCAGGCGACCCACGACTGCATCTACTGCGTGGTCGACGAGCATGCCATCACCGTCTGGCAGGATCCCTTCGAACTGCGCAAGCAGATCCGCGAGGTGACGGCCGCCTTCCTCGCCGCCGGCATCGACCCGGTGAAGAACATCGTCTTCAACCAGAGCCAGGTGCCCGAGCACGCGGAACTGGCCTGGGTGTTCAACTGCGTCGCCCGCATGGGCTGGCTCAACCGCATGACGCAGTTCAAGGAGAAGGCGGGCAAGGACCGCGAGAACGTGTCGGTGGGCCTGTTCGCCTATCCCAGCCTGATGGCCGCCGACATTCTGGTCTACCGGGCGACGCACGTGCCGGTCGGCGAGGACCAGAAGCAGCACCTCGAGCTGACCCGCGACGTCGCCGTCAAGTTCAACAACGACTTCGCCGCCTCGATCGCCGCCAACGGCCACAACGCCGAGGAGGGCTACTTCCCGCTGCCCGAACCGCTGACGCAGGGGCCGGCGCCGCGCGTCATGTCCTTGCGCGACGGCACCAAAAAGATGTCGAAGTCCGATCCGTCGGACTACTCGCGCATCAACCTCACCGACGACAGCGACGCCATCGCCCAGAAGGTCCGCAAGGCGCGCACCGATCCCGAGCCGCTGCCCTCCGAGGTGGACGGCCTGAAGGAGCGGCCGGACGCCGACAACCTCGTCACCCTCTACGCGGCGCTCGCCGACACGACGAAGGAGGCGGTGCTGAGGGACCACGGCGGCTCGCAGTTCTCGGCCTTCAAGCCGGCGCTGGCCGACCTCGCGGTATCCGTGCTGTCGCCGATCAACGACCGGATGAAGGCGCTGCTGGCCGAGCCCGACCACATCGACGCCGTGCTCGCCGACGGCTCGGAGCGGGCCGGCGCCATCGCCGGCAAGGTGATGGACGACGTGCGCGACATCATCGGCTTCATCCAGAGCCGCAAGCGTCGCTGACAGCGGCAAAACGACGGGAAACCAGGGCCGGCGCGGCTTGTGCGGCGCCGGCCTTCTGCTACTCTCTGCCGCCATGGTTTCACGCCGCCTCGCCCGCGAAGAGGGCCACCGCCGCAAGTTCCTCTGCGTCGTCGACGACACGCCCGAATGCGACCGGGCCGTCGTCTACGCGGCGACGCGCGCCATCCACACGGCCGGCGCCGTGGTGCTGCTCTACGTCATCCCGCCGGGCGATTTCCAGCACTGGCGCGGCGTCGAGGAGATGATGCGGGCCGAGGCGATGGACGAGGCGCGGCAGCGGCTCGCCACCACCGCCGAGCGGGTGCACGCCTTCGCGCCCGGCGTCGACGCCGAGTTGGTGATCCGCGAGGGTCAGCCGGCCGAGGCCATCCACCGGCTGATCGACGAGGACCGCGACGTCGCCATCCTGGTGCTGGCCGCCGGCACCGGCAGCGAGGGGCCGGGGCCGCTGGTCAGCTCGATCGCCGCCCGCGCCGTGCCGCCCTTCCCCATTCCGGTGACCATCGTGCCCGGCGACCTTGATGACGAGGACATCGCCGCCGTGGCCTGATTGGGCCTCATGTCCGCAGGTTCACCGATTGTTCAGTTGCAAAGCCGGAACTATCCTTTCATAATCAAGTTTAGAGAAATTCCAATCAGGCGAGCCTGAGGAGCCCATCCGATGTTCATCCAGACCGAGTCCACGCCCAATCCGGCGACGCTGAAGTTCCTGCCGGGGCGCGTCGTGCTCGAAGGCAACCCGCGCGAGTTCCTGACGGCCGAGGAAGCGGCCGCCTCGCCGCTCGCCGCCGCCCTCTATGAGATTCCCGGAGTGGCCGGCGTGTTCTTCGGCGCCGACTTCATCACCGTCACCACCCGCACCGGCGACTGGGCGCATCTGAAGCCGGCGGTGCTCGGCGTCATCATGGAGCACTTCATGTCCGGCGCGCCGATCCTGACCACCACCGAGGTGGCGGCCGGCGACGAGGACTTCGATCCGGCCGACGCCGAGACGGTGTCGTCGATCAAGGAACTGCTCGACACGCGCGTCCGCCCGGCGGTGGCCGCCGACGGCGGCGACATCACCTTCCGCGCCTACAAGGACGGTATCGTCTACCTCAACATGCGCGGCGCCTGCGCCGGCTGCCCGTCGTCGACGGCGACGCTGCGCAACGGCATCCAGAACCTGCTGCGCCACTTCCTGCCGGATGTGCGCGAGGTACGCGCCGTCGCCTGATCGATACCGCATCGCCATTGCCGCCGCCGGTCCCGCCGGCGGCGGTTTCGTTTGTACCGAGGATGGTCACAATAGCGTGAAAGCGGCGTGATTCGCGGGCAATCACCGGTGCATTTCCCTTATTGGACACTATCAGCGAACAATCTGTCAGTCGATCGCGGACTATTCGGTCTCATGCCGCCCGCCTAAGTCGGGGGCGGTTTTCCCGTTCCTCCCGAAAGGCTTTCCGATGTCCGCCCTTCTTGCCGACGACACTCTCGACCAGCTGTTCCGCGACGGTCGCTCCTTCAACGGCTTCCTCGACAAGCCGGTTTCCGACGCCACGCTGAAGACGCTGGCCGAGCTGACCAGCCTCGGCCCCACCGAGGCCAACACGCTGCCCGGCCGCTTCGTGTTCGTGAAGTCGCCGGAGGCCAGGGAGACGCTGCTGGCCGCCATGGCGCCCGGCAACCAAGCCAAGACGAAGACGGCGCCGGTGTCGGTGATCGCCGGCTACGATCTCGATTTCTACGAGAATCTGCCGAAGACCTTCCCGCACGCCGACGCCCGCTCCTGGTACGTCGGCTCGCCCGACGAGCGGCTGCAGTTCTCGGCGCTGCGCTCGGCCTCGCTGCAGGTCGGCTATCTCACCATGGCCGCCCGGGCGCTCGGCCTCGACGTCGGCCCGATGGCCGGCTTCGATGCCGCCGCCCTCGATGCCGCCTTCTTCCCGGACAGCCGCGTCAAAACCTTCCTGGTGCTCAACCTCGGCTACGGCGACAAGACGTCGCTGTTCCCGCGCCTGCCGCGCCTCGCCTTCGACGAGTACGCCCGCATCGCCTGATCTCGGGGTGTTTCGCCGAGGAGCCCCGCCGTCACCGGCGGGGCTTTTTTTTTGCGCCTTACATCGGCAGGCGCTTTTCCGGACTGCGACAGAGGTCGGCGACGATGCAGCGCTCGCACTCGGGCCGCCGCGCCTTGCAGACGTAGCGGCCGTGCAGGATCAGCCAGTGGTGAGCGTGCAGGCGATAGGCCTCGGGCACGACCCTCTCGAGGCCGAGTTCCACCTCGAACGGCGTCCGGCCGGGGGCGAGGCCAAGCCGGTTGGCGACGCGGAAGACGTGGGTGTCGACGGCCATCGTCGGCTCGCCGAAGGCGATGTTGAGCACGACGTTGGCCGTCTTGCGGCCGACGCCGGGCAGCGCCTCCAGCGCGGCGCGGTCGCGCGGCACCTTGCCGCCGTGCTCGCGCACCAGGATGCCGGAGAGGGCGATGACGTTCTTCGCCTTGGCGCGATAAAGGCCGATGGTGCGGATCGCCTCGGCCAGCCGCTCCTCGCCGTAGTCCAGCATCTTCTGGGGGCTGTCGACCGTCTCGAACAGCGGCCGCGTCGCCCGATTGACGCCGGCATCGGTCGTCTGCGCCGACAGCACCACGGCGACCAGCAACTTGTAGGGGTTGTCGGCGTGAAGCTCGCCCTTCGGCTCGGGATTGGCTTCCTGGAAGCGGGCGAACAGCGCCTCGATCTCGGCGGCGCTCATCGGCGGCGTCGGCGGGATGGGCTTGGCGATGTCCTCGGACAGGGCGGCGGCGGACTTTCTCGGCACGGAACATACTCCGAAGGGCTTTCCTCCTCCTTAGCCGATTTTGCGGCCGGGGAGAGTCAGCAGGGCGGCTCCGCCGACGCCGGCGCCACTTTTTTTGCGCTTTTTCTCCGCTCGTGCGAAAATCGGGTGGTTGGAACGCCCGCCGCTCCCTAACTTCACATCGCACGCTCGATGGAGGATGCGATGGACGCCATTACGCTGACCGACAACCTCACCACGCCGCCGATGTCGGCGAGCTGGCTGCACGAAGGCATGCGGATGGCCGGCGAGGTAACGCTCGACCGCGATCACGGCGACTACGCGCTGGTCCGCGACACCATCCGCTTCATTTCCGAGCGCTGGCGCGACCAGCCGGAGCTGGAGACCATCGCCGCCGCCGTCGGCACCGATGCCGGCCACCTGCATCGCCTGTTCACCCGCTGGGCCGGCCTGACGCCCAAGGCCTTCGTGCAGGCGCTGACGCTCGACGAGGCGCGACGGATGCTCGACCAGTCGTCGTCGATTCTCGACACCGCCTACGAGGTCGGCCTGTCCGGTCCCGGCCGCTTGCACGACCTGTTCGTCACCCACGAGGCGATGAGCCCCGGCGCCTACAAGGCGCGCGGCGCCGGCGTCACCATCGCCTACGGCTTCCATGCCTCGCCGTTCGGCACGGCGCTGGTGATGGCCACCGACCGGGGTCTGGCCGGTATCGCTTTCGCCGACCCCGGCGAGGAGAGCAAGGCCTTCCGCGACATGGCCGCCCGCTGGCCGGCCGCGACTTACGTCGAGGACGACGTCGTGACCGCCCCCTACGCCCGGCAGGTGTTCGACCCGACCGTGTGGTCGCAGGACCGGCCGATCAGGCTAGTGTTCATCGGCTCGGATTTCGAGGTGCGCGTCTGGGAGACGCTACTCCGCATCCCGCTCGGCAAGGCGACGACCTATTCCGACATCGCCCGTCACATCGGCAATCCGAAGGCGGCGCGGGCCGTCGGCTCGGCGGTCGGGCGAAACCCCTTGTCCTTCGTCGTGCCCTGCCACCGCGTGCTCGGCCGCGAGGGCGATCTCTGCGGCTACCACTGGGGCCTCACCCGCAAGAAGGCCATCCTCGGCTGGGAAACCGGCCTCGCCCGCCGGCTCGGCGGCGTCGAGGTGGCGGCCGGCTGAGCCCGCTTGTCAGACCGGAAACGCAAGCGCCGCGACGGGGGTCCCGCCGCGGCGCTTGTCATTTCAGTTCAGGCGGCCGGAAATCAGGCCGACAGCACCGTCTTGGACTTGATGGAGCCGTCCTCGTTCAGCTCGTAGACGATCGGCTCGCCGGTGGCCAGTTCGCGGGCGACGATCTCCTCGCCGGAGAGCTTCTCGAGGTCCATGATGATCGAGCGCAGCGAGTTACCATGGGCGGCGACCAGCACGTTCTCGCCCTTCAGCACGCGCGGCAGGATCTCGGCGTTGAAATAGGGCAGCGTGCGCTCGGCGGTGTTCTTCAGGCTCTCGCCGCCCGGAGGGGGAACGTCGAACGAGCGGCGCCAGATGTGCACCTGCTCTTCGCCCCACTTCTTGCGGGCGTCGTCCTTGTTGAGGCCGGTCAGCTCGCCGTAGTCGCGCTCGTTGAGGGCTTGGTCGCGGATGGTCTCAAGGTCCGTCTGGCCGATCTGCTCCAGGATCAGGCGCAGCGTGTGCTGGGCGCGGGTCAGCACCGAGGTGTAGGCGATGTCGTACTTGTAGCCGAGCGCCTTGAGACGGACGCCGGCGGCGGTGGCTTCCTTGACGCCCAGCTCGGTCAGGTCGGGGTCCTTCCAGCCGGTGAACAGGTTGAGGAGGTTCCACTCGGACTGACCGTGGCGGACGAGGACCAGAATGCGGCTCATGGGCTATTCTCCAGTTGATCGTTGCGTTGCGGGCCGGGACCGACCGCCGGTCCCGGGATTCGTCATTCCTTGAGGCCGAGCACGTCGGCCATGTCGTAGCGGCCCGGCTTCCGGCCGCGTGCCCAGAGCGCGGCGCGTACCGCTCCCTTGGCGAACTGCGCCCGGTCCTCGGCGACGTGCCGCAGTTCCAGCCGCTCGCCGGCGCCGGCCAGATAGACCGTGTGGTCGCCGACCACCGAGCCGCCGCGCAGCGTGGCGAAGCCGATGGCGCCCTGCGGCCGCGGACCGGTGTAGCCGTCGCGCGAGCGGACGGCGTAATCGTCGAGCTTGATGTCGCGGCCGCGCGCCGCCGCCTCGCCGAGCAACAGCGCCGTGCCGGAGGGCGCGTCGACCTTGTGGCGATGGTGCATCTCCAGGATCTCGATGTCGAAATCCGGCCCGAGCGCCCGGGCGGCCCGCTCGACCAGCACGGCCAGCAGGTTGACGCCGACGCTCATGTTGCCGGACTTGACCACCACGGCGTGGCGGGCGGCGGCATCGATCCGCGCCTCGTCGTCAGCCGAGCAGCCGGTGGTGCCGATGACATGGACGATGCGCGCCTGGGCGGCCAGCTCGGCGAAGCCGAGGGTGGCGGCCGGGGCGGTGAAGTCGAGGATGCCGTCGGCGCCGACCACGGCGGCGAGCGTGTCCGAGGTGAGCGGCACGCCGATTTCGCCGATGCCGGCCAGCATGCCGGCATCCTCGCCGATCAGCGGGCTGTCCGGCCGTTCGATGGCCGCGTGCACCGTCGCACCGGCCGTCTCCGAGACGATGCGCACCAGCGTCCGCCCCATGCGTCCGCCGGCGCCGACCACCACGAGCTTCATGTCCGCCATGTCCGACCTCGCCGGTTCAGGGAAACAACACCGATGCCATGGCGGCCTTCTAGCACGCGAGGGCCGCGAGGTAATCCTTTAGTCGCAAAAAACCATCGGGATCACGCTGGAAAAAACGCGTAGGAGCGCCGGATTCAGTCGCCGGAGAGGCGGCCTATGGCATCGAGCAGCAGGTCGATGTCGGCCGGTCGCGACAGCCGGTGGTCGCCGTCCTTGACCAGCGTCAGCACCACGTCGTCGTCGACCAGCCGGTCGACGATGCGCCGGGCGTGGGTGTGCGGCACCGAGGTATCGGCCATGCCTTGCAGGATGACCACCGGCACGCCGAGCCGCAGCGGCGCGTCGAGCAGATTGTGGCGGGCGCCGTCGCGGAAGAAATCGGCGGCGAGGCGGTAGTCGGGNNTCGGTGAAATCCGGGGCCGGGGCGACGAGTATCAGCCCCCGGAGGCCGGCCGGTTGCCCGCTGGCGAGCAGCAGCGCCATCCAGCCGCCCATCGACGATCCTACGAGGAGGAAGTCCTCGCCGGCCTCGGCGGCGACCACCGCCCTCGCCTCGTCGAGCCAGCGGCCGATGCGGCCGTCCTCGAAGGCGCCGTCCGAGGTGCCGTGGCCGGAATAGTCGAAACGCACCACCTTCCGCCCATGCGCCCGCCCCCAGGCCGCCACCGCCTCGGCCTTGGCGCCGGTCATGTCGGAGCGGAAGCCGCCCAGCCAGACCACCGCCGGGCCAGCGCCGTCGTCGACCAGCCCGCGGATGATCCGGCCGTCGTCCGGCATGGTGATGCTGATGGCCCGGCCCGTCATGTCGATGCACTCTCCCGTTTTCGCGGGCGATCTCTGCCTGCGACCTTGACTTTTTCGCACTCTCCAACGATTTTCAGGCCGTTGTCCAGCTTCGCGAGTTGGTGCTTCGTTTGAAGCGATGGCGAGAGGACAGCCGGCCGCCCGTGGGTGGCGCCCCCTGTTTCGCTGTCCGATCGGTTCGACGATCAAGGCCGTGGCACACGTCGGGCGCCGTCATATCCCGAGGGATGTCCGTTTTTCGAAATATCAGAGGAGTTGACAGCCATTCGTCGTCCGTACCGAGCCACCGCCCCCGTCAAGGAGGGTCCGCGCATCAATCGCGAAATCCGGGTCCCCCAGGTCCAGCTGATCGGCGAGGGAGGTGACAACCTCGGCGTCGTCGCGATTGCCGATGCGTTGGCCGCCGCCGTCGAGGCCGGTCTCGACCTCGTCGAGATTTCCCCCAATTCGACGCCTCCCGTCTGCAAGATCCTGGACTTCGGCAAGTACAAGTTCGAGGCCCAGAAGAAGGCGTCGGAAGCCCGCAAGAACCAAAAGATCGTCGAAATCAAGGAAGTCAAGCTCAGGCCCAACATCGACACCAACGACTACACGGTGAAGATGAAGAGCATGCTGCGCTTCTTCGAGGAGGGCGACAAGGTCAAGGTGACGCTGCGCTTCCGCGGTCGCGAGATGGCCCACCAGGACCTCGGCTTCAAGCTGTTGCAGCAGGTCAAGGAGGAGACCCTCTCGGTCGCCAAGGTCGAGAGCGAGCCGCGCCTCGAGGGCCGGCAGATGGTGATGCTGCTCGCCCCGCGCTGAGCCTTCCCCTCGCCCGTCCGCCGAACAGGGCTCCGGCCGCCGCGCCGGAGCCCTTTCCTTTGCCGGCAAGCTGCCCCGTGAGGGCGAATGCGCCTTGCGCCCGCCGCCCTTTTCGGCTAGAAGCCCAGCCACTTCAGGTCGCCCGGCGTGGAGACGGCTCGCCGTATCCATGGGCATGCCGTGGCGACCGTCGAAGCTCAACCCCGGACGAGCCTGTCGCGGGTCGCGGGAAATCCCGCGGCGGATCGCGGCTTTTTCGGAAAAGACCACAACGAGACGCCCGAAAGGCATCTCCAAACACTCGGAAACGAGCAAAATGCCCAAGATGAAGACCAAGTCGGGCGCCAAGAAGCGCTTCAAGGTGACCGCCAGCGGCCATATCAAGTCGGCTCAGGCCGGCAAGCGTCATGGCATGATCAAGCGGACCACCAAGTTCATCCGCAAGGCGCGCGGCACCACCGTGCTGTCCAAGCCGGATGAAATCATCATCAAGAAGAACTTCCTGCCCTACGCCTGATCCCGCGCGATCAAACGGCACTCATTCGAGGAGACTGAACTATGGCGCGCGTCAAGCGGGGCGTTACGTCCCATGCCAAGCACAAGAAGGTTCTGGAAGCCGCCAAGGGCTACCGGGGCCGCCGCAAGAATACCATCAAGACCGCCAAGGCGGCCGTCGATCGGGCGATGCAGTATGCGACGCGCGACCGCCGGGCCAAGAAGCGCAACTTCCGCGCCCTGTGGATCCAGCGCATCAACGCCGCCGTCCGCGACGTCACCGGCGGCGAGCTGACCTACGCTCGCTTCATCGATCTGATGGCCAAGGCCGGGATTGCCATCGACCGCAAGGTGCTGTCCGACCTCGCCATCAGCGAGCCGGCGTCGTTTAGGGCCATCGTCGAGAAGGCCCAGGCTGCCGCCTGATCGGCGACAGCCACCGGGCCGATCGCCGATCGGCCGCCCCCGAACTACGAGAGCGGCGCGCCGATCGGTGCGCCGCTCTTTTCTTTTCCGGGCGTGCAATCGCCGGCGAGACCGGCTAGAAGCCACCCATCAGACCTACCGGGGCCGAAACAAGCGTCATGACCGACATCGAACAGCTCGAAGCCTCCATTCTCGACGACATTCACGCCGCC
>LUYO01000118.1:0-29433 GCA_001603295.1 Rhodobacterales bacterium Alpha_02 | reverse complement strand
GCTTCCGGGCGGCGGCGGTGCCGCTCGACGCCGCCCGACTCGACCGGCTCAGGCGAGCTTGAGAACCGTCCCCACGGGGAGGCGGACGAGCCAGCCAGCGCCGGCCTCGGCTAGAGATGCGCCCGGTAGAACGGCGCCAGCCTGGCAACCGCCTTGGCGACCGGCTCCGGCCGGTCGTAGAGATCATAGTGGGTTGCCCCTTCGACGACGAACAGATCCTTTTCGCCGGTGACCCGCTCGAAGAGCTCCCGGCCTTCCTGCATCGAGCCGAACCCGCCGGGCACGCTGCCGGTGACGATCTGGATCGGCTGGGTCAGCAGTTCCTCCACCAGATGGAAGGCGTCGAAGGCGAGGACCCCGGCCAGGCTGGTGAAGCGCAGCTTGTTCGGCGCGCAGGCGTTCTGGCCGCGCCGGGTTCGGTAGTAATCGACGGCCTCGACGATATCGACGTCCTCGATGCCGGCCTGCTGCCGCTCTTCCGGGCTGTTCGGAATCCAGGTGGTAATCAGCGGCTCGGCTCCCCGCGCTTCCGCCGTGCGCTGCTTGCCGATGCTCTCCAGCATCGGGATGGCGCCATAGCTGCGGTAGAGGCGGCCGATATTGGCGGCGACGACCGTGCCGACCGCCTTGATCCGGTGCTCGGTCATCGCGGCATTCACCGCATAGCCGCCGCCGGCGCAGACCCCCAGCACGCCGATCCTCTCCTCGTCCACGTAGGGCAGCGTCGTCAGGTAGTCGACCGCGCAGCGCACGTCCTCGACCCGCGTCGCCGGGTCCTCGATATAGCGCGGTTCGCCGCCGCTCTCGCCCTGGAAGGAAGCGTCGAAGGCAAGGGCAACGAAGCCCTCCTCGGCGAGCTTCTCGGCATAGATGCCGGCGGTCTGGCCCTTGCAGCTACTGCCCGGGTGCACGCAGACGATCGCCGCGTATTGGCGGGTCCGGTCAAAATCCCGCGGCAGATGCAGGGTGGCGGCCACTTCCCAGGTCCGATTGCTGAACGTCACGGATTGCATGCTCTGTCTCCTTTTGCGCCAACGCGACGGCACCAGCCCCACGGCGGCCGTCGCAACCAAGACAAAGATGGAGGTGGAAGCGCCTTTCGATTAGCTGCTATAATTGGCATGCCGATATTAGGAAACCTTATCAATGCCGGCCGATAACCTGCGCGACCTGCATGCCTTCACCGTGATCGCCGAGGAAGGCAGCTTCACGCGGGCGGCCGCCCGGCTGGGGGTCTCGCAGTCGGCGTTGAGCCAGACCATCCGCGGTCTCGAGGCACGGCTCGGCGTCAGGCTGCTGTCGCGCACGACCCGCAGCGTCTCGCCGACGGAGGCCGGCGAGCGGCTTCTGGCGACGGTGGCTCCGGCGCTGCGGGAAATCGACGAAGGACTGGCCGGGCTGAGCGAGCTGCGCGACAAGCCCGCCGGCTCCGTTCGCATCTCCGCCGACGAATTTGCGATAAACCATGTGCTGTGGCCAACGATCGCGCGCTTCCTGCCGAACTATCCCGATATCCGGGTCGAGCTGACGACCGATTACGGCCTGACCGACATCGTCAGCGGCCGGCACGACGCCGGGGTCCGCCGCGGCCGGCTGGTGTCGCAGGACATGATCGCCGTCCGCATCAGCCCGGACGTCCGCATGGCAGTGGTGGGGAGCCCAACCTATTTCGGCAAGCGCCCGGCTCCGAGGACACCGCAGGACCTGACCTCCCATTCCTGCATCAACCTGCGCCTGCCTACCCACGGCGAGCTCTTCGCCTGGACCTTCTGGAAGGCCGGCAGGGAGCAGCGGGTGAAGGTCGAGGGCCAGCTCGTCTTCAATACGCTGTCTGGCGTGCTGACGGCGGCGCTGGCCGGCTTCGGCCTCGCCTATCTGCCCTATGAGCAGGCGAGGAACCGGCTGGAGGCCGGCGCCCTCGTCGAGGTCCTGGGCGATTGGCGGAAGACCTTCGAGGGGTATCACCTCTACTATCCGCACCGGCGCAACCCTTCACCGGCCTTCTCGCTGCTGGTCGAGGCGCTGCGCGCGGAGGCCGGCGCGATGCCGCCGATGCCGGCGATCGACCCGGCCCGCGCCTCTCCCCGCTCGTAGGTACCGACCAGTTCGGCAACGGCCGGCGCGTGCTTTTCCGCTTCCCGTAGCAATAGGCCACTGTCAGGCTGAGATTGTCGATCAGCTCCGCCTTTGCCTCGATATCCACACCGCACACCCGCACCTTGTCGAGCGTGTCCGGCAGATTGGTCGCCGGGTTGGTGCGGACGATATTGCCCATGATCAGGTCGTAGACCAAGGTGGTGAACAGGGCGGGGAACGCCTCCGGCCGGTATTTCAGGCCGACCTCGTACTGTTCGCCGCGCTCGGGCTCGACGCCGAGAGCCGGCGTGCGACCGATTGCGCGTGGTTGGCAAAGGCCGCCAGTTCCTCTGTCAGCTTATATGTCAGGCCGACGCGCCGTCGACTCGCTGAAGTCGCCGTTCTTCGTGCTCGAGGCGAGCTTGTCATCTTCGTTGAGATCGAGCCAGTCGTTGCGCAGGCCGAGGTTGACGGTCAGCTTGTCGCAGAAGATCAGATTCTGCTGGGCGTAGACGGCCTTGGTGCTCTGCGTGGTCTTCTTGCCGCAGTTGGCGATCCTGTGTGGCGCTGGCCGATGCCGTCGTGGACGGCGACTGGGCGCGCATCGAAGGGCTTGCAAGGGAAGCGGCGTCGATCCCGGTTGGATCATCCTGACAACGCCGGGATCGCCGCACCCCTCCGTTCCGCGCCTGCATATAAGCGCTGTCGAGCAAAACCCGTCTGGAGCCGCGCTCGACCCGCGCCGCATGCGCCTGGTGGTCGCATCCGAGACAATACGGAACATATTTGTCCGTTTAAAGGATCGACAAAGCCAGTTAGCTGGCGAGATACCTGAAATTGCGGCGATACATCGCCTCTATTGAGTATATTCACGCATTCGTCATTACTTCCCAGCCTGCCACAGAGGCGGCTGACATTGACAAACGGACTATTTCGTCTGATTTGAAACCCATGACAAAGCTCAGGAGAGACGCCGAGGAGAACCATTCGGATATCCTCGATGCGGCCGATATCATTTTCGCCAGCCAGGGAATCACCGCGCCGCTCGACCTCGTCTGCCAGAAGGCCGGCGTCGGACGGGCGACGCTTTACCGGCACTTTCCGGACCGCCACCACCTGATCGTCGCTCTCCTGGAGCGGGGAATCGAGGAGACCGCCGCCAAGGCCGCCGAACTCGGCGAGCGCGACGACGCCTTCTTCGTGCTGCTGCGCTTCCACGCCGAACGCATCCATGCCCGTTCGTCGCTGATCGACTACTGGCGCGTGCTCGACCGCAGTGCCCCCGAGGTGCGGCGAGTGCGCGAGCGCTTCCACCAGATCTTCTTGCCGCTGATCTTCCGCGCCGTCGAGGCCGGCGCCTGCCGGCCCGACATCCAGGTCGAGGACGTGACGCTGCTGGTCAGCATGCTCGGCTCGGCCTTGCGCGGCCGCACCGCCGACGAGCAGGCCCGGCTCGGCCTGCGCGCCTTCGAGCTGATGATCGAGGGCTTGCGGCCGCGCGCCGGCGGCGATCGCCTCGAGGCCACGGCGTGAACCAGCAGCCGCTCGACCCCCTGCCCGACTGGGACCCCGAGGAACGGCCCCGCATGCCGGGCTCGCCCGCGCTCGTCAAGCACTCGCCCGGCCGCCGCCTCGCCTATGGCCTGGTCGGGCTGCTGGTCATCCCGACCAGCGGCCTCGGCACCGGTCTGGTCGCCGCCAATCTGCAGAACATCCAGGGCCATCTCGGTCTGACCCCGTCGGAGGCGGCATGGCTGTCGGCGGTCTACGTCATGTTCAATGCCTCGGCCAACCTCGTGCTGTACAAATGCCGGCAGAGGTTCGGCATCCGGCATTTCGCCGAGGCCGGTATCGCCGCCTACGTCATCATCTGCGTGCTGCACCTCGTGGTCGCCGATTATCCGACGGCGCTGCTGTTGCGCGCCGTGGCCGGCTTTGCCGCCGCGCCGATGAGCGCGCTCGGCATGTTCTACCTGATGCAGGCTTTTCCGCTGAAGCATCTTGGTCGCGCCCTCTGCCTCGCCCTCGGACTGATGCAGGCCATGACGCCGCTCGCCTGGGTCCTGTCGCCGGCGCTGGCCAATACCGGCGACTTCCGGGAGATCTACCGGCTCGAACTCGGCATGGCGCTCCTCAGCCTCGCGGCGATCGTCGTCGTCAAGCTGCCGCAGGGCATCCGCGTTCGCACCTTCGAGCCGCTCGACTTTCTGTCCTTCGCCCTGCTGGCGCCGGCCATCGCCCTGGTCGGCGCCGTGTTCGCGCAGATGCGCTTTGAATGGTGGGAGGACAATCCGTGGATGGCCTATGCGGTCATTGCCGCCCTGGCGATGGCGATCGTGGCCGGACTGATCGAGCACCATCGGGCCCATCCCCTGGTGATGACCCGCTGGCTCGGCACCGGCGACGCCTTCCGCTTCGGCATGGGGGCGGTCGGCATGCGCTTTCTGCTGTCCGAGCAGAGCTACACGGCGCCCGGCCTACTCAGGACGCTCGGCATGGGGCCGGACCAGTTGCAGCCCCTCTATGCCATCATACTGGCCGGCACCATCGCCGGCGCGGCGATCTCGGCGCTGATGTTCGGCCCCAGGCGGATACTGGCCATCCTCGGCGTGTCGATCGCTCTGGTGGTGGTCGGCAGCTACCTCGAGCATAGCGCCACCAACCTCACCCGGCCGCACGACGTCTACCTCAGCCAGCTGATGATCTCGCTCGCCACCGGCATGTTCATGGGGCCGCTGCTGCTGATGGGAATTACCAAGGCGCTGGCGCGCGGCGGCGATCACATCGTCACCTTCTCGGTGCTGTTCAGCCTGTCGCAGGGCATCGGCGGCCTCGCCGGACCGGCGGTGCTCGGCACCTATCAGCTCTACCGGGAGCATGAGTATTCGGCGATCCTCGTCGCCACGCTCGATCCGGCCGATCCCCAGGTGGCGCAGAGGATCAAGCTCTACCAGGGCGCTTATGCCAAAACGATCGTCGATCCGGCGCGGCGCGACATCCAGGCCAAGGCCTTGCTGGCCCAAGTGGCGACGCGCGAGGCCAACGTGCGGGCCTACAACGACGCCTCGCTTCTCAACAGCCTGATCGCTTTCGGCTTCCTGTTCTGGACCTTCGCCAATGACATCTTCCGCGTCCTGATCGGTGGCGTCGAGAAGGCCGGCCGGCTGACCCACCGCCGCCTGTCCATCGCCCGGTACAGGCGATCGCGCAAACTCAGGACCCTTCCGCAATGAACCAACGCGTCCGCCCGCCCGTGCCGGAATCGACCACCGCAGTCACCGCCCATGCCCGTCGCAGCATGGACAGCGAGACCACCGATGCGGCGCCGTCCCAGCGGCCCGCGCCGCCGCCCAAGGTGGCCAAGGCCGGCATCGCCACGGTCGTCGCCATGCTGCTGGTGGCGCTCGCCGGTGCGGCGGCCGTGTTGTGGGCCTGGCATCTCTGGCCGTTCACCAGCACCATCGAGGTGACGGAGAACGCCTACGTGCGCGGACAGGTCACGGCGCTATCCTCCCAGGTCAGCGGCTACGTGACCGACGTGCCGGTGCGAGACTATCAGTTCGTGACGGCCGGGGAGCCGCTGGTCCAGGTCGACGACCGTATCTATCGCCAGCAACTGGAGCAGGCCGAGGCGCAACTCGACATCGCCAAGGCATCGCTCGCCAACGTCGACCAGACCATGGCCCAGACCGTCGCCACCGTCGCCGTGCGCAAGGCCGCCCTCGATCAGGCGGCAGCCCAGCTCGCCCAGGCCAAGGCCAGCTACGAGCGCGTCAGTTCCCTTACCCAGAAGGGGATTCGCGCCGAGACGGATCTCGACAGCGCCGTTGCCAATCTCAAGGTCGCCGAGGCCGGCGTGGCAGCGGCCGGGGCCAACGTCAGTCTGGCGGAAGCGCAGGTGCGTGCCACCGACGTGTCGCGCTCGGGACTGGCGGCGCAGGTGCACGCCGCCGAGGCGGCCGTCGATCTCGCCCGCATCAACCTCGGCAACACGGTGATCGCCGCCCCGGCCGACGGCCAGATCAGCGAAAGCTCGGTGCGCAAGGGGCAGTATGTGTCGGCGGGCACGCAACTGATGTTCCTGGTGCCGCCGGCCCGCTGGGTCGTCGCCAACTACAAGGAAACGCAGACCGCCGAGATGGCGGTGGGGCAGCAGGCCACCATCGAGGTCGACGGTCTCAAAGGTGCAGCCCTGCACGGCGTGGTGGAGGAACTGGCGCCGGCCACCGGCTCCGAGTTCAGCGTGCTCAAGGCCGACAACGCCAGCGGCAACTTCACCAAGGTGGTGCAGCGCATCCCGGTGCGTATCCGTCTGCTGGAGGGCCAGCCGCTGGCGGAACGGCTGCGGCCGGGCATGTCGGTGATCGCCAGGGTCGACACCGCACCGGCGGACGTCGCTTCAAGAAAGCCTTGAGGCGGCGGCGCGGCAGATGGAACGACTGCCCTGAAATCCCGCATGTGCTGGAATTGCCCTAGTCTTCCAGCCACAGGACCGACTGAAGATCGGGGTCCTCGAAGGTCTCGGGGGTCCGGTGCGACACGAAGGCAGTGTCGCCGAGACTGTAGAGGCTGTTCAGCACCTCGTCGATGTCCCTGGCGTAGAAGGGCTTCTTCAGGAAGAACTGCACGCCGATGTGGGCAGCCGCCCGGCGGATCGCCTCGTCGCCATTGCTCGACATCAGGACGACGTGCGTCTCGCCGGACGAATAGAGCAGCTCGCCCGCCGCTTCGAGCCCGTTGATGCCCGGCATCTCGACGTCGATGAAGGCGATGTCGAAGCGCTGGCTGCGGACCAGGCGGATGGCGTCGGCGCCGTTGGCGGCTTCCTCGATGTCGAGATTGAAGCGGCTGTGCTCGACGATCCGCCGGACGACCGTGCGAACGGTGGCGCTGTCATCGACGATCATCACGCGCCGCCGCTGCACCATCGTCACGACCCGCAGCAGGATCATCGCCACTTCCGCCCTGTCGAAGGGCTTGGGCAACAGGGCATAGGCGCCGCGGTCCTTCAGCGCCTGCAAGGTCGGCGGCGACATGTCCGAGGAGATGGAGACGACGATCGGCGGCCGCCGGCTGCCGAGCACGGCATCGAAGCGCTTCAGGAGTTCGATGCCGTTGATGTGCGGCATGTTGAGGTCGAGGAACAGGACATCCGGCACGCTGCGCAGCAGAAAGCGCCCGGCCTCCAGCACGCCGCTGCACTCATAGACGTGGCATTCGGGCGCAACAGCCCCGATCTCGCCCCGCAACTGCGTCCGGACGATCGCCGAATCGTCGACGATCAGGGCGCTCAGATTCAGCATCGCTTGCCCTCGAACGACATGGGAACCCCCACTCGCCGGCCCGCCGGCCGGCCCCGGTCAGGCGACCAGGGCCAGTGCCGGGCGACCGGTCTCGCACTCCACGGCGACCTTCTCGAAAACGCGCACCAGGTCCGGGTCGAGCTTTTGTCCGGCCATCGAACTCAGGATCGCGTACGCCTCTTCCGGCGGCTTGGGCGGCTTGTAGGCCCGCTTCTCGGTGAGCGCCGCGAAAATGTCGCAGATGGTGATGATCCGCGTCAGGTCGTCGATCCCATCGGCCGCGACGCCGTTCGGATAGCCGGAGCCATCGAGATACTCATGATGGTCGCGGGCGACGCGGGCGATCTCGCCGGCCGTGTTCTCATCGCGCGACAGGATGTCGTAGCTGTAGAGCACGTGCCGCTTCATGATCTCCCACTCGTCGGGCTCGAGCTGGCCGGGCTTGTCGAGGATCTCCAGCGGAATCATCGCCTTGCCGACATCGTGGAAGAAGGCGGCGTCGAACAGGCGCCCGGTCTCGCGGTCGCCGAAGCCGAGCACGCGCGCGAAGGCCAGCGCATAGCCCGAGACCAGCGAGCAATGCTGGGCGGTGCCGTCGTGATAGTTCTGGATGAGGTCGATCCACACCGACATCGGCGACAGGCCGATCAACTCGTCCATGGCCCGCCGCTGGCGGCTGGACTCCTCGATCGTCGGCGCCACCGGCTTTNNGCCGGCGATCCGGTTGGTCATCGACGCCCGCATGGCGACCGTCCGCGACGCCTGGTAGACGGCGTGCGCATCGATCTGCGCCACCAGGCTGACGAGGTTCTGCGTCGTCCTGGTGGTGGTCATGTTGATGCAGGAGAAGCCCTCCCGCTCGAAGGCCGCGAAGGAATCCGGCTTCATGCTGTCCAGAAACAGCACCGTCCGGTCGCGACGCTCGCCGCAGAGGGTGCGCAGCCTGGCGGGACTGTTGGCGTCGACTCCGTACTGGCCCAGGATGACGAGAACGTCGTTCCGCCCGATCTCCGAGATGTCTTCCTCACGGGGCGGCAGTTCATTGACGACAAATCCCAGCGCCTGAAGCCCGCGCCGGAAAGGAGTGGCCTGCTCCGGCTGGTCTGCCACCAGATGAACCCTTATGCCAGAACGGCTCATTACGTATTTTCCTGGAACCCAATTATGGGGACTGCCCGGCTTTGTGAATAAGTTTTTATAACATGAGGGGGGTTTAAAATTTTCTTTTGTTAAAAGTGCTTGTTCGCATAAAATTGTACGACTTAACCGTTTCAGCTCATGATTCAGGACATCCGGCAGCAAAGCCGCCGAATCCGGAATCGCGATATCCGCAACAAATCCTTGATGACATGGCCATAACGCGAGAGCCCCCAGCCGGGGCTGGCACGGTTATGCCCTGCCGGCATGACCGCCCAAGAAAAAAGAACTTCCGATGCCCCCTCCGTTCGATGAGCATCCGTCCTCATCGTCAAGGAGAGGCAGAGATGAAAAGACTGGAAGGAAAGATCGCCATCGTCACGGGCTCCAGTTCCGGCATCGGCGAAACCACGGCCAAGCTGTTCGCCAAGGAGGGTGCCACCGTGGTTCTGGTGGCCCGGCGGGAAGACCGCCTCACGAAAGTGAAGGCCGAGATCGAGGCGGCGGGCGGCCGGGCCGACTATCTGGTGGCCGACCTGTCGACGCGCGCCGGATGCGAGGCGGTGGTCGACTTCACCATCGCCACCCATGGCCGCATCGACGTTCTGGTCAACAACGCCGGCATTCCCGACAGGCACATGCCGACCACCCGCACCTCGGACGAGCTGTGGGACCGGGTGATCGCCGTCGATCTCACCGGCGTCTTCCATCTCTGCCGCGCCGCGCTGAAGCACATGGAAGCGCGGTCGAGCGGCAGCATCGTCAACATCTCGTCGATCGGCGCGCGGGGCCTGGCCGGTGCCGCCTATTCCTCGGCCAAGGCCGGGCTGCTGTCGCTGACCCGCAACATCGCCATCCAGTTCGCCGGCAAGGGCATCCGCTGCAACGCGACCCTGCCCGGCCCGACGCCGACCGAACTCAACACGCCGGAGGCGCTCGCCACCTTCGACAAGGAAATGCCCGGCATCACCGCCCGCCATTTCGATCTGTCGGTGCCGGAAGCCACGACCGACGACCAGGCGGCGGCGATCCTGTTCTTCGCCAGCGACGAGTCGAAGGCCGTCACCGGCCAGTGCCTGACGGTCGACAACGGCGCGACGCTCTGACCAAGCCTTCCGACGAACCGAAAGGGTCGCAAGCCGCCTGCCGAGGCGCTTGCGACCCTTTTTCATGCTGTACGTTGCCGCGGAACCCGGACGACGCCGAACGCCCCGCCTGCGCTGGCAGGCGGGGTGCTGTCGGGGCGACGGCGTGAAGCCGGCGATCGTTACTTGATCGGGTCTTCCTCCTGGCCGCCGCCCACGCGCGGACGGATGACCTTGCCCTTCTTCTCGGCCGCCTTGACGAGAGCCGCCTCCTCGTGGGCGCGCTGCCAGTAGTCGGCCTCGTGCGGCGAGTGCTCGGTGGCGGTGACGTACATCTCGGAGGCGAAGGCGCCCCGCAATTCGCGGGAAATGTCTTCCTTCCACTTCTGGCGCAGGATCTGAGTGGTGATGCGGCGCGTGGTGCGCGTGCCGGTGCGCATGATCAGCTCGGCGATCTCCCAGGCGCGCGCGTAGGCGGACTCGGTATCGGGGCAGATCTCGTTGACCATGCCGAGGGCGAGCGCCTTGCGCGCCGTGATGATCTCGCCGGTCAGCTCGGCATAGGCGTAGCGCTTGCGCCCCATCAGCTCGCGCCAGGCGATCTGGATGCCGTCGCCCGGCACCATGTTGGTGCGGAAGTGCATCTCGGTGGTCCAGGCGTCCTCGGTGCAAAGCGTGATGTCGTTGAACAGCACCAGGTCGGTGTGGAAGGCGGCGCCGTTCCAGACGCCGATGGTGGGAACCTCGATGTCGAAGATCTGCCCTTCGATGTCGTTGGTACCGTCATAGAACTGGAAGTCGTACATCTTCCAGGACTCGGCCGGGTTGGAGGTGAACTCGGTGGCCGGCTGCCACTCGCCGTTGGCGTTGGTCTTGCCGATGCCCTTGAAGAAGTCCTTGCCGGTGCCGCCGAAGATGATGACTTCGTTCTCCGGATCGCGGCCGGCCCAGTCGAAGAAATAGTGAAGCCCCTGATGCTCCGGCGCGCCCCACTCCACGCTGCCGCCATTGGTGTGAAGGCGGGCCTCCAGGATCCCGTTCTCGCGCTTCATGATGAAGCAATGCTTCAGCCGTTCCGAATACTCCTCGAAGGGCATGTGCGGAATGGTGCCGTACTGCTTGTGCGCTTCGACCGTTCGCTTGCTGCGCTCGTGATCGGACGGGTAATTTGCCTTGATGACCATGGTCAACTCCTGCGTGGAGACAAGCGCCCGTGTCGGGGCTTTCCTCGGGTTTCCGGACGCGGAAAAGCAGGGTGTCAATCTATACACCCCAGAGACGGGACGACGCTTCGATGACGTGTCACTCATCTTGCCGCCACGACTATCATCGCGACCTGGAGCGCAGAAATACTTTTTGTTGCTTTCGTTATGCCATCGCGACATAGGCGACGGCATAAGACGCGTTCGGCCCGGCCGGCCGCAGGGCGGACGCGCTTCAATGTCTTTGGAAACAAGAGAATCGGCCGGTGTCAGGCGACCGGACCGGCGCTGGACATCTGGCCGCCGGCGCGCTCGTCCGGAGCCGTCTCCCAGTTCCACGTGCTCGAGAAATCCCGGAATTCGCTCAGGAAGGCGGGCAGGCTCGGGTTGACGTTGTCGGCATTCCACAGCAGCTCGACCTCGAAGACGCAGTCGCTTTCCTCGAACATGACGATGCGGGCGTTCGACCCGACCAGATAGCGCCGGTGCAGCGGCAGCAACACCACCGCGCGGTCGTTGAACTCGACGTTGAAGCAGCAGGTCTCCAGATTCACGCATTCCTTCCAGACCTTGTACTCGACGCCATGGTTCGAGAAGAAGTGCGCATTGTACTCGTGCGACATCGGGGAGACCTGACGGTTGAGGCCGATGATCGGCCACCCCGCCAGCTCGGTCACGCTGACCCGCTCGCGGGTACCGAGAACATGGTTGCGGTTGACCGCCACGCACAGCGGATCGGTGACGATATTGAAGCGGCTGAGATGTTCCGGCGTGCGGCCGCCGCGCGGGCGGATGACGAAGGCGAGGTCGCAGTCGCCCTTGTCCACCTGCGCCATGATGGTGTCGATGCCGCCATCGATGCAGTCGATCGCCACGTGCGGATGCCGCTCGCTGTAGCCCATCAGGAAGGTCGACAGGAACGATCGCGTCGCCTCGCCCAACAGGCCGATCGACAGCGAATGGCGGCTGACGCCCGGACAGGCGCGGATGACGGCGAGCGACTGCTCGTATTGGGCGACGATCTTGGCTGCCTCGACCGCGAACACCCGGCCGACGTCGGTCATCTCCACCTTGTGGGTGTTCCGGCTGAGCAGCTGCGCCCCGAACTGTTCCTCCAGATGCTTGACATGCCGGCTGAGCACCGGCTGAGCCATGTTCAGCCGTTCGGCAGCCCGGCTGAAGTTGAGCTGCTCGGAAAGAACGACGAATTCGCGCAGAAGCCTGATGTCCATTGGCGGGCTTTCAGAAGGCGGGGAAGCAAGCGTAGGCGGCACCATATCGTTTCACGGCGGGACAGGCGACTTGCCCCGAGTGGCAGGCCGGCCGCCGCACGCCGGAAAGTTGCCCGCCTCCGGTTGTCCCGATCATGGCCACCTCCTCACGATAGGCAAGAGGCTTCGGTGGCTCACGAGAGCCGCTTCGGGACGAATGCGTAGGCCATCGCGACCTTCCCTCCCCGCCCGTCCGGAAGACAAAAGGATTTTCGGCTCCCGGGTCGTTTATACGCTTCCGGTATTACCGGCACCCCAAAAAGAATTAGTTTCCCAAAAATTTATGATTATCGTCCCGCACAAGTCGAGGACGGGGCAGAGCAAGTAACGCGGACCCGAATGCAGGCCGCGGAAAGGTGCACGCAAGACGCCGCACCGGAGGCGACCTGGCCGACCGACCCATCCGGAAGGTTATCCGGCCAAACCGTCGAACCTTGCCGATCGAAGTGCGTGGCAGCGAAGGGGCCTCAAATTGAATCACCCAGAAAAAGTCGTCATCACCGTGGCCCTGACCGGAGCCGTCACTCCCAAGGACGTCAACGAGTTCATTCCCCTGACGCCGGAGGAAATCGCCGCCGATGCCTATGCCTGCTGGAAGGCCGGCGCGGCGGTGGTGCACCTGCACATGCGCGACGACGAGGGTGCAGGCACCATGGACCCCGAGAGGTTCGCCGAGACGATCCGCCTGATCCGCGCCCACGAGGATTGCGACGTCGTCATCAACTGCACCACCTCCGGCGACCACCGCGCTAGCGACGCCCAGCGCATGGCCCACGTGGCGAGCCTTAACGGCATCGAGATGGCGTCTTACGACGCCGGATCGTTCAACTGGATGCCGGGCGGCGTGTTCATGAATTCCCCGAAATTCCTCGGCGAGCTGGGCGAAACGCTGCTGAAGCGCGGCGTCAAACCGGAGATCGAGATCTTCGACGCCGGCATGCTGGGCGTTGCCGAGTATTTCATGAAGACCGAGCGGCTGGCGCGGCCCGGACACTACCAGTTCTGCCTCGGCGTTCTCGGCGGCATGCCGGCCACGGTGGAGAACCTCCTCTATCTCAAGAGCAAGATTCCGGCGGAAGCCACCTGGTCGGCCTTCGGCATCGGCAAGGACCATCTGCCGATCCTGTTCGCGACGCTGGCCCTCGGCGGCAACATCCGCGTCGGCCTCGAGGACAACGTCTACTTCGCCAAGGGCGTCAAGGCGACCAACGTCGCCCTCGTCGAGCGGGCGGCAGAGGCGATCCGCCTATTCGGCAAGAGCGCCGCGACGTCGGCCGAGGCCCGGCAGATCCTCGGCATTGCCGCCCTCGCCCGCTGATCCGGCCGACCGGGGCAGACCCGGCACGGCTGTTCGGAGAGAGTTCATGAGAGACGCAGTCATTATTTCATCCGTTCGCACGCCGGTGGGCCGCTGTCGCGGCGCCCTGGCGCCGGTGCCCGCCCACGTGCTGGGCGCGGCGGCGGTGCGCGAGGCGGTCAGGCGGGCGAGCATCGACCCCGAGCGCATCGACGACGTGGTGTTCGCCAACCTGATGAACAACGAGATCAACAACATGGGGCGCATGGTGGCCCTGGAGGCCGGACTGCCGGTGTCGGTGGGCGGCATCACGCTCGACCGCCAGTGCGCCGCCTCGCTCAACGCGCTCGCCTACGGCGCCATGCAGATCATGGCCGGCTTTGCCGACGTCATCGTGGCCGGCGGCGTGGAGAGCGACAGCCGCCGCACCTATTCGCTGGAGAAATGCGAGACGGCCTATTCGGTGATGCCGCCGCGCTTCGTCGACATCCACACCAGTCCCGACCGGATCGGCAATCCCTCGATGGGCATCACGGCGGAGAACATCGCCGCGCGCTGGAGGATCGGCCGGCGGGAGATGGACGAGTTCGCCGTGCGTAGCCACCGCCTTGCCGCCGAAGCCTGGGCGGCGGGACGCTTCGACGACGAGGTCGTGCCGATCGAGGTCAAGGGTCCGAAAGGAACCGCCGCCGTCGTCGGCCGGGACGAGTCGGTGCGCGCCGACTGCTCGCTGGAGCAGCTCGCCGCCCTGCGCCCGGCCTTCAAGCCTGATGGCCTCGTTACCGCCGGCAATTCCTCGCCGATGTCGGACGGCGGCGGCGCCATGGTGATCGTCGACCGCGACACCGCCCGCGCCCTCGGGGCGGAACCGCTCGCCGTGTTCCGCGGCTACGCGGTGGCCGGCGTCGATCCCAACGTCATGGGCATCGGCCCGGTGGCGGCGGTCGGCAAGCTGCTGGCCCAGAACGGCCTTGCGGTCGCCGACATCGACCTGTGGGAACTCAACGAGGCGTTCGCCGCCCAGTCGATCGCCTGCATCCGCGACATCGGCATGGATATCGACAAGGTCAATCCGAACGGCGGCGCCATCGCCATCGGCCATCCGCTCGCCGGCTCCGGCGCGGTGCTGGTGGCCCGCACCGTGCGCGAGATGCGGCGCCGCGACCTCGGCCGCGCCGTCGTAACCTTCTGCGTCGGCGGCGGCCAGGGTGTCGCCGTGCTTCTGGAAAGGGACTGACCGATGTCCGGCAAATACAGAACCAAGGACGAGATCGTCGCCCTGTTCCGCGACGGCCAGACCATCGTCGTCGGCGGCTTCGCCAATCACGGCGTTCCCAACGGCCTGATCGACTGCGTGCTCGACAGCGGCGCCCGCCATCTGACGCTGCTGTCCAACGACACCGGCGACGCCGACCTCACCATCGGCCGGCTGATCCACAACGACCGCGTCGACCGGGTCATCGGCTCCCACATCGGCATGAACACCGAGACGGTGGCGGCCGTCGAGGCGGGCCGGATCGAGGTGACGCTGATCCCGCAGGGCAGCCTCGCCGAACGCCTGCGCTGC
The DNA here is from genome assembly GCA_001603295.1 of Rhodobacterales bacterium Alpha_02. Taxonomy (GTDB): domain Bacteria; phylum Pseudomonadota; class Alphaproteobacteria; order Rhizobiales; family Pleomorphomonadaceae; genus Pleomorphomonas. The sequence continues at coordinate 14,495 of LUYO01000118.1, read as the reverse complement.
GGCGGCGCCGGCCTCGGCGGCGTGCTGACCAAGACCGGCCTCGGCACCGTCGCCGAAAAGGGCAAGCAGATCATCGAGGTCGACGGCGAGGCGTGGCTGCTGGAGCCGGCCCTGCGCGGCGACGTGGCGCTGGTGCGCGCCCATTCCGCCGACCCCTACGGCAACCTCACCTACCGGGGCACGTCGCGGAACTTCAATCCGCTGGTCGCCAGGGCGGCGGCCATCACCGTGGTGGAAGCGGACCATCTGGTCGAACTCGACGAGATCGAGCCGGACCGGGTGGTGACCCCCGGCGTCTTCGTCGACATGATTCTGGTTGCCTGAGGAACTGTCATGGATATTCGCCACAGAATGGCGCGCCGCGCCGCCGCCTACTTTTCCTCGGGTGACATCGTCAACCTGGGCATCGGCATTCCCAGCCTCTGCAACAACTACGCCGCGCCCGGCGTGATGTTCCACACCGAGAACGGGCTGATCGGCGTCGGTCCGGCGGCCGAGGGGCTGCAGCGCGTCGAGAGCTTCTCCAACGCCAATGCCATGCGCTTCGTTCCGGTGCCGGGATCAAGCGTCTTCGACAGCGCCGACAGTTTCGGCATCGTCCGCTCCGGTCGCCTGGCGGCGACCGTGCTCGGCGGCTTGCAGGTGTCGAGGCGCGGCGATCTCGCCAACTGGGCCCGGCCCGGCAAGATGGTCGGCATGGGCGGCGCCATGGACCTCGTCAACGGCGCCCGCACGGTGATCGTCACCATGGAACTGACGGCCAAGGGCCAGCCGAAGATCGTCGAGGACTGCTCCTTCCCGCTCACCGGCCGGAGTTGCGTCGACCATATCGTCACCGAGCAATGCGTCATCGACGTCACCAACGACGGTCTGGTACTGCGCGAGCTGCTGGAAGGACTGACGCCGGACGACATCCGCCGGCAGATCGAGCCGGAGCTACTGGTGGCCGACGACCTCGCGGTCATGGCAGCCTGAGGGAGACCCACGGCACGTCATCCGGTCCGTGCCGACGATCGGCGGGGAGGAGGAACTCCCCCGCAAGCTCCGGACGGGACCCTCGCCCGGAGCGAGGCGACAATCAGACAGGCGTTCCCGCCGCCACGGCGGCCGAAGAGCGCCAAGGCACCCTTGGGGGGACCATGAGCACGATGACGGCGGCTGGAGACGACTCCAAACAGGCGATCGACGATCGGTTCGACCGACGCAGCAATTTCGGCCGGCGCGGCTGGTCGATCATCCTCATCGAAGCGGCACTGCTGTGGATTTCCTCCGGCTCGGTGGTGCACGGGCTGAACGTCATCCTGCCGGCGCTGTCGCAGACCTATTCGCTCGACTACACGCAACTGCTCGCCCTGGCGACGCCGGCCTCCTGGGCGTCGATCCTGGCTGGGTTCGTCGGCGCCTGGATCTGCGGCATCAAGGGCCCCAAATTCCTGATCCTGTTCAGCCTTGCCTGCGGCGGCATCGCCTTTGGCTTCCTGGGCTCGGCGAGCAGCATGGCGGGCTTCGTGACCCTGTTCGCCATCGTCTGCTTCTTCGACAGCTGTTTTGCCTATGTCGGCGGCCCGGCGCTGGTCACCAACTGGTTCCCGCGCAAGAAGGGCCTTGCCTTCGGTTGGGCCACCATGGGGCAGACCTTCTCGACGGCGACCTACGTGCCCTTCGTCGCCTTCTGCTTTGCCACCTTCGGCGTCCAGCACGGCTTCTGGGGAATCACGGCGCTGATGGCGGTGGTGTTCCTGGTCGTCTGGCGCTTTGCCGCCGACAAGCCGGAGGATTTTCACTGCGCCCCCGACAACATACCGATGACCCAGGCGGAAATCGCCCGTTCGCGCCGCGAGCAGGACCAGCAGAAAAGCAGCTTCACCGTCCGCCAGCTGCTGGGCATGCGGGACGTCTGGTTCATGGGCCTGTCGTTCGGCGGCCTCTATATCGTGATCGTCGGGTTGCTGTCGCAGTTCGTGCCCCGCCTGGTGGCCATGGGCCTGCCGCTCGAAACGGCCATCCTCTACATGTCGGTGGCGGCGATGCTCGGCGTTCCCGGCGCCTACATGTGGGGCTGGCTCAGCCAGAGGCTGGGCGTGAAGCGCTGCGCCATGCTGTATCTCGCCTGGTACGCGGTGGCGCTCGCCCTCAACATCTTCGAGCTGAACACCGTCACCATGTGGATTTCGCTGGCGATGATCGGCGAGGCGCTCGGCGGCGCGACCAACCTGTCGATGTCGATCGTCGCCGAGAAGTTCCCCCGCGGCGCCTTCGTCAAGGCCTGGGGCGTGGTCAATCCCATCCAGTCGATCGTGAGATGCTGCGCCTTCGCGGTGCTCGCCTTCGGCCTCAGCCACTTCGGCGGCTTCGCCGGAGCCTACTCCATCCTGCTGGTCATCGCGCTGATCTCGATGATCCTCATCTGGAAGACCGACACCCGGCCCGTCACGGCGGGCGACAACTGACACGCTGAACCCCGGCCCGACGGCCGATCACCCCTCGCTCCGAAGGCTGCACCCTTCCCGATTCGGAACCGTCGGTTCCGGAAGCGCCAGCGCTCGTCCGCCGAAAAGGCTGGCCGGTGCCGGGCATGATCGGGGATCGATGGCCAGGGCCGGGACACCACCAAGGGAGTAAATGCCATGAGCCAACAGACGGCCAGTGCGGCCAGCATACCCATCAATGCCTCCGACGCCCGGTCGAGCTTCGGCCGCTGGGGCTGGACGATCGTGATCCTGGAAGGGCTGATGCTGTGGATCGGCGCCGGCGTGCAGGTCCACGGCCTGAACATCATCGTTCCCGTGCTGTCGGAACACTTCTCCATCGAGAAGACGACGCTGCTGTTCTGGGCGACACCCGCCTCCTGGGGCTCCATCGTCGCCGCCTATCTCTGCGCCAAGACCATCGAATGGAAGGGCGCCAAGGCGACGATCATAGTCTGCCTGGTGGCCTGCGCCGTCTGCTTCGGCCTGCTCGGCACTTTCGGCTCGATCTCGGCCTTCGTGCTGCTGTTCGCCGGCGTCTGCTTCTTCGGCTCCGGCTACGCCTATGTCGGCGGCATGACGCTGATCGCCAACTGGTTCCCCCAGAAGAAGAGCCTGGCGCTCGGCTGGGTCACCATGGGCCAGACCATGTCGACCGCGCTGTTCGTGCCGATGCTGGCGACCTTCTTCGCCGTCTTCGGCGTCGAGAAGGGCTTCTGGGTCGTCTCGGTGGCGATGATCGTGCTGGTCGCCCTGGTGGCGGCGTTCATCACCAACACCCCGGAGGAGCGTGGCTGCACGCCCGACAACCAGCCGATGAGCCGCGAGGAACTCGACCGCTCCCGCGCCGAACAGGAAGCCTACGTCTGCCCCTACACCTCGCTGCAACTGCTCGGCATGCGCGACGTCTGGACGATCGCCCTCGGGTCGGGCGGCATCTACGTGGTGCTGGTGGGCGTCCTGTCGCAACTGGTGCCGCGGCTGATGGCGCTCGGCTATCCGCTGGAAACGGCGATCATGTACATGTCGATCGCCGCCTTCATCGGCGTGCCCGGCGCCTATGTCTGGGGCTGGCTCGGCCAGAAGGTCAGCACCAAGGCCGGCCTCATCGTCTACTCGCTGTGGTGGTTCGTGGCGGTGATCCTCAACATGTTCGAGCTTAACAGCGTGACGCTGTGGCTGTCGCTCGGCATGATCGGCCTGTCGTTCGGCGGCGCCACCAATCTCACGACATCGATCGTCGCCGAGAAGTTCCCGCGCGGCGCCTTCATCACCGCCTTCGGGGTGATCCAGCCGATCCAGGGCGTCATCCGCTGCTGCGCCTACGCCATCCTCGCCTTCGGTCTGACCTACCTCGGCGGCTACGTCGGCGCCTACTCGCTGCTGGCGGCCATCGCCATCCTCAACGTGATCCTGTTCTGGATCACCGACACCTCGCCGGTGGCCTGACGCCCGCGCGACGTCGCCCGGCCGGCCATGAGTGGCGGCCGGGCGGCGAGCCACGCCTCGCAATCCGCCTCCCGGCCTTCCATCCGTACGACTGCATCAAAAGGTCCCCTCCCATGTCCAACGTCGTCATCGCCTCGGCGGCCCGCACCGCCATCGGCTCCTTCAACGGCACGCTTGCCCCGGTCAGCGCGCCGGACCTCGGCGCGACGGTCATCCGCGCCGCCCTGGAGCGGGCCTCGGTGGCGCCGGCCGACGTCGACGAGGTCGTCTTCGGGCAGGTGCTGGTGGCCGGCCAGGGGCAAAACCCGGTCCGTCAGGCGGCACTGGCGGCCGGCCTTCCCGTCGAAACCGCGGCACTCGGCATCAGCCAGGTCTGCGGGTCGGGCCTGCGCTCGGTGCTGGCGGCGGCGCAGATGATCAGGGCCGGCGACGCCGAGGTGGTGGTGGCCGGCGGCCAGGAGAGCATGAGCCGGGCCGCCCATGCCCTGCATCTCCGGTCGGGCGTCAAGATGGGCAATGCCGAGATGGTCGACACCATGATCACCGACGGCCTGTGGGACGCCTTCGGCAATTATCACATGGGCCAGACCGCCGAGACCGTCGCCGCGCGATGGGGCCTCAGCCGCGCCGACCTCGACGCCTTCGCCTGCCGGTCGCAGACCCGCGCCGCCGCCGCCCGCGCCGCCGGCCGGTTTGCCGACGAGATCGTCCCGGTGACGATTCCCGGCCGCAAGGGCGAGGTGGTGTTCTCCGAGGACGAATTCATCCGGCCCGACACGACGATCGAGGGCCTCTCAAGGCTGAAGCCGGCGTTCGTCAGGGACGGTGTAGTGACCGCCGGCAACGCCTCCGGCCTCAACGACGGTGCCGCCGCCCTGGTGCTGATGACCGAGGCGGCGGCCCGGGCGCGCGGCATCGAACCGCTCGCCCGCATCGCCGCCGGCGCCGTCGCCGGCGTCGATCCGGCCATCATGGGCATCGGTCCGGTGCCGGCCAGCCGCAAGGCGCTGGCCAAGGCCGGCTGGACGGTGGACGACCTCGACCTCGTCGAGGCCAACGAAGCCTTCGCGGCGCAGGCCGTGGCGGTGAGCGGCGACCTCGGCCTCGATCCGGACAAGACCAACGTCAACGGCGGGGCGATCGCCCTCGGCCATCCGATCGGCGCCTCGGGCGCCCGCATCCTGGTGACGCTTCTCCACGAGATGCGCCGGCGCGGCGCGGCGCGCGGCCTCGCCACGCTGTGCGTCGGCGGCGGCATGGGCGTCGCGCTCTGCGTCGAACGCTGAGCCGGGAAACGCTGTTCGGCAACCACCGCCTTGCGCAAGGAGACCGCTGGTCCATGAACGAGACGTCACCCATGCTCCTCGTCGTCAACTGCGGCCTCTCGTCGCTGAGATTCGCGCTCTGGAGCGAGGGACAGACGGTCGCCTGCCTGCGCGGCCATGCCGATCGGCTCGGCACCCCGGACGCCAGCATCCGCATCGACTGCCAGGACAGGGTCTCCCGCGCCGCCATCGCCAATGCCGACCATGCCAAGGCATTTGCCGGACTGGTGGCCTTTCTGGAGGGGCGCAACCTGCTCGACCGCATCGGCACGGTCGGACACCGCGTGGTGCACGGCGGCGAGCGCTTCAGCCGGCCGGTCGAGGTGACCGACGACGTGCTCGCCGGCATCGAGACCTGTTCGGCGCTCGCTCCCTTGCACAACCCGGCCAGCCTCGCCGGCATCCGGGCGGCGAGGGACGTGCTGCCCGATGCCTGCCACGTGGCGGTGTTCGAGACGACCTTCCACCAGACCATCCCGCCCGCCGCCTATCTCTATGCCCTGCCGTTGCGCCATCGCCGCGAGCTGGGCGTGCGGCGCTATGGCTTCCACGGCATCTCCCACCGCTTCGCGTCGATGCGGGCCGTCGATCTGCTGGGGCTCGACCCCGACGATCACGGCCTTGTCGTGGTTCACCTCGGCGACGGCGCCTCCGCCACCGCCGTGCTGAACGGCAGCAGCGTCGACACCTCGATGGGACTGACCCCCACCGAAGGGCTGGTCATGGCAACCCGCTCGGGCGATGTCGACATCGGGACGATCCTCTACATCGCGCGGGCGCGTGGCATGGATCTCGATGCCATCGAGGCCATGGTGAACCTCGAAAGCGGCCTCCTCGGCCTGTCGGAACTGTCGAGCGACTGCCGCGTGCTGGAAAAGGCGGCCGCCGAGGGTCATGCCGGCGCGCGCGAGGCCCTGGAGGTGTTCGTCCACCGCGCCGCCAGGACCATCGGCGGCCTCGCGGCAACGCTGCCCCGGCTCGACGCGATCGCCTTCACCGGCCGCATCGGCGAGAATGCGCCCGGCCTGCGGGCGGCCATCCTGTCGCGCCTGAAGCTGTTGGGAGTCCGGCTCGACGAGGCTGCCAACCGGCAGCAGACGGGCGGTCGCGAGGGAATGATCAGCGAGGCAGGCAAGCCGGTCGCACTGGTCATTCCGACGGACGAGGAAAGACTGATCGCTCTCGATGCCGCCGAGATCGCCAGGGAACGGAAAGGCCGCTGAACCGCATCTGCGTGGAATTCCGCCGTTCCGACGTCAGCAACGTCGAGACCGTGCCAAGCAAGCGGATGCCAGGACGAAGAAAGCGGAGCAGGCGGCCGCGCTTTCCTTCCGGAACAGCACACTATCTTCAACGCGATCCGCGAGCCGGGCCATTTGGCCGCCGGCCCGCCGATACTATCACTCTGGCCGCCGTCGCCCTGCAGCCGGATGCCAATCGGCTCGAACGTCTGTGGCTCGTCCTCAGGAGACCTGCCCGCGCGTCCTCGACGACCAAGGCGCCATCATCGACGCCTGCTGCCAGGCCTGAGCAAGAGCCCCCGACGACCGCGACCATATCGTCCTCCCTACAACAATTCATCGACTGAACAGATCGGTTGATGGGCATACCGGCATCAGCCGGGATTGAACCTGCTTGACCATTCGGCCGATATAATATAATAGGCACCTATTATATGACTTGAGGATGGATGCAATTGGAAAAGCGCAACGATCCCGAAGATAGCGAATTCGATCCGCTGAGCACGCCATCCTTCTTCATCAAGCAGTTGGCGAAGGAGCTGACGCGTCTGGCGGAGGCCGAGTTGCGCCCTCTCGGAGTGGGGATCGGCAGTCTGCCGGTACTGGCGGCTTTGAAGTCGGGAGCCGCAATGACGCAGGCGGATCTGGCGCGGTTGCTCCACGTCGAACAGCCGTCCATGGCGCAAACCCTGGTGCGCCTCGAGCGCGACGGCCTGATCCGCCGCCGGCCCCACCCCGCCAACCGACGCATACAGCTGATAGAACTCACCGCGGCGTGCCAGGAAGTCCTGCCCCGCAGCAAGGCCATTCTTCTGAAAGGCAACGAGCGCCTTCTTGCCGGCTTCAGCGCGGACGACGCCAGCCTGTTGCTGTCCTTGCTCAAGCGCGCGTCCAACAACCTCACTCCGAACGACACCGACACGCCCGGAGATGAACAATGACCGCCTCAACGACGAGCGCCGGGTTCGACGCCGTATGTCATGCACCGTTAGCCGTCCGGGGTGATTTTTGCATGCTGACAGCAAATCGAACTTGATCGTAACGAACGTGTTCGTTATAAGGCCGACATGGCACTGAAACCGTCATTCCCCTCCGCTCGTCCCGTCAGCCGCCGCGACCGCCCCGCCAAGGCGGCGCTGACGCGCGAGCTGATCGTCGCCACCGCGCTGGCCGTGCTCAACGAGGAGGGTATCGAGAAGGTGACGATGCGGGCCATCGCCAGTCGCCTCGATACCGGTCCGGCCTCGCTCTACGTCTACGTCCGCAACACCGAGGACCTGCACGCGCAGTTGCTCGACGCGCTGATCGCCGGCGTTCCGGAAGCTGCCGCCGAACGTCCGGGCCCAGTCGTCGACGCGGCCGACTGGCGGAGACAATTGGTCCGGCTGCTGATGACCTACACCGAGCGACTCTACAGCCATCCCGGCATTGCCCGGCTGTCGCTGTTCGCCCGATCGAATGGCCCGAATTCACTGCGGATGGCCGATACGCTGCTGAAGCTGCTGCGGCAGGGCGGCGTGGCGGACGCCTCTGCTGCATGGGCGATCGACCTGATGATGCATTTTGCGACCGCCACGGCGGCCGAGCAGAGTTCCGACCGGCACGAGAGCAAGATCGCCGCCACGGCGGATGCCATCGAGGCGGCGGATCCCGTCCTCTATCCCAACCTCGCAGCAATCGATCCGCTGCTGCTGTTCGGCGGCGACGGCATCCAGCGCTTCGACTGGGCCGTCAACGTGCTGATCGACGGCGTGCTCGCCGCCACCCCGCCGGTGCCGGGAGACCATCCGCCGGTGTTCCGACGAAGCTGATTGCCGGCGGCTGACGCCGACATCCGTTTTCTCCTGACCGAAATCGCCCGCCGCGGATGCCCTAGCGTCCGCGAACGCTGAAACCTTGTCGTTTTCCGGATGCCGGCCGCGCACGCGCCGGCGGAAAGGATAGTTCTTTGTCGTCTTCCCGCCAGATCCGGGGCCCCAGCCTTGTCGCCGTCCTCGCCGTGGTGCTCGCCGCCGATATGCTCGATCTCATTGACGGCACGCTCACCAGCATCGCCGCCCCGTCGATTGCCCGCGACCTCGGCGGCGGCGAAGCCTTCATCAGTTGGCTCGGCACCGCCTATGCGCTGGCGCTCGGCGTGTTCCTGGTGCTGGGCGGCCGGCTCGGCGACCGCTACGGACAGCGCCGGCTGTTCCTGACGGGCATCGCCGGCTTCACGCTTGCCTCGCTCGCCTGCGGCCTGTCGACCGGCGCGGTCCCGCTGATCGTCGCCCGCTTCGCGCAGGGTGCCTTCGGGGCGCTGCTGATCCCGCAGGGCATGGCCATCCTGACCACCACCTTCCCGCGCGAGCAGTTGGGCATGGCCTTCAGCGTCTTCGGGCCGGTGCTCGGTCTCTCGGCCATCGCCGGACCGATCGTCGGCGGCCTGATCATCGATGCCGACATCTTGGGTCTCGGCTGGCGGCCGATGTTCCTGATCAACATCGCCCTCGGCGGCCTCGGCTTCGTCGCCGCCCTGAAGGTGCTGCCGGAGACCGCCCCCCGGCCGGCAGTTCGCCTCGACGGCCCCGGCTCCTTGCTGCTCGGCCTGGCCATGCTGGCGGCGATCTATGGCCTGATCGACGGCGCCAGCTCGGGATGGACGGGAGTGCCTGGCCTGTTGATCGGCGCGGCGCTGGTGCTGTTCGTCGCCTTCGGCTGGCGGCAGGCGACGGCGGCCGATCCGCTGATCCTGCCGTCGCTGTTCCGCAGCCGCGGCTTCGTCTCCGGTCTCGTCGTCGGCTTTGTCTTCTTCGCGGCGGTGAACGGCCTCGTCTTCATCGTGTCGCTGTTCCTGCAAGGCACGCTCGGCGCGTCGCCGTCGGCAGCGGCGCTGCGCATGGTGCCGATGACCCTCGGCATCGTCGTCGCCTCGGCGGCCGGCATGGCGCTGATCCCGCGCCTCGGCCGCCAGCTGGTCACCGCCGGGCTGTTCATCATGCTGGTCGGGGCAGCGCTGCTGGCGCTGGCCCTCCGGGACGGCAGCGGCACGTTCGGCCTCTCGGCAGCGCTGTTCGTGCTGGGGCTCGGCATGGGCAGCTGCTTCGGCACCATCTACGACATCGCGCTCGGCGACACCTCGCCGGATGAGGCCGGCAGCGCCAGCGGCTCGCTCAGCGCCATCCAGCAACTGGCGGCCAGTACCGGCATGGCGACCATGAGTTCCGCCTTTCTGGCCGGCAGGACCGCCTTCGGCGGCGCCGGCGCCCTGACAACCTGCCTCGCGGCCATCGCCGGCCTTCTGGTGCTCAGCCTGCCGCTGGTGGCGCTGATGCCGAAGGCGGCACCGGCCGAGCCTATCCATTGACGGAGACCAACATGCAACTCCGAGCCGCCGCCCTGCTGGCGCTGATCGTTCCACTCGCTCTTGCCACCAGCCGCGATGCCGTGGCCGGCGAGCGGCCCATACTGACGGTGCGGCCGATCCACGCCGAGCAACAGAGCTGGACCGACACCATCCCGGCCGCCGGCTGGGTGGCCGCCTGGGGCGAGGCGTCGATCGCCACCGAGATCGGCGACTATCGCGTCGATGAACTGCTGGTCGATGTCGGCGACAGCGTGACCAAAGGACAGGTGGTCGCCCGCCTCGCCGACGATCAGCTCAAGGCGACCGTCGCCGCCGGAGAGGCGGCCGTGGATAGCGCCAACGCCGCCCTCGAACTGGCGCGGTCGGACGCCCGGCGGGCGGAAATGCTCGGTTCGAGTGGTGGCCAGTCGAAACGCGAGCTGGAGGCGGCCGGCGTCAACGAACGCATCGCCGCCGCCAACGCCGCCGCGGCCGAGGCGGAGCTTTCGGCCCGCCGGCTGCGTCTCGACAAGGCGGTGCTGCGTGCCCCCGACGACGGCGTCATCTCGGCGCGGCCGGCCGTGCTCGGCGCGGTCGTCCCGGCCGGCTCGGAACTCTATCGCCTTCTCCGTCGCAACCGGGTGGAGTGGCGGGCCGAGGTGGCGGCCGATGCCGCCGCCCATATCGAGCACGGCATGACGGCGACGCTGGTTGAAGGCGACCGCGGCATGGCGATCGGCATGGTGCGGCTGGTGGCGCCGACGCTGAACGCCGCCTCGGGCCGGGCGACGGTCTACGTCGACCTGCCGGCCACTGGCGAGATCCGGTCCGGCTCCTATTTCGCCGGCACCATCGAGACCGGCCGGCGCGACGTGCTGACCCTGCCGGCTAGCGCGCTGCTGCTGAAAGACGGCGGCAGCTTCGTGTTCGCCGTGGCGCCGGACGGCACGGCGACCCGCCGCGCCGTCGTCACCGGCGCCCGGCGCGGCGGCCGCGTCGAGATCGTCTCCGGCCTCGATGCCGAAACGGTGGTGGTCGAGAGCGGCGTCGCCTTCCTGTTCGACGGCGCCGCCGTCACCATCGCCGCCACCGAGGTGACTCCATGAATGCCTCCGCCTGGGCCGTTCGCAATCCGGTGCCGGTCGTCCTGTTGTTCGTGCTGCTGCTCACCGGCGGCCTGATCTCCTTCTCGCGGCTGGGCGTACAAAGCTTCCCCGACCTCGACCTGCCGCTGGTGTTCATCGACTGCCGGCTGGACGGCGCGGCGCCCGACCAGCTCGAAACCGACGCGGTGCGCAAGATCGAGGACAAGGTGGGGATGCTCAGCAAGCTCAACCACATCACCACCCGCATCGACGACGGCCGCGCCTCCATCATCGTCGAGTTCCAGATCGACAAGGACCCGCAGGCGGCGCTCGAAGAGGTCCGCAACGCCGTCGACGGCGTCCGGGCCGATCTGCCCGCCGACATGGAGACGCCGGGCGTCTCCCGCCAGACCGTGCAGGACACGCCGCTGATCGTCTTCACCACCGCCTCCGACCGGCTCGACGAGGCGGCGCTCAGCTGGTTCGTCGACAACGACCTTACCCGCGCCCTGCGCTCGGTGCCGGGCGTCGGCGACATCGCCCGCCTCGGCGGCGTCGACCGCGAGGTGGCGGTCACCGTCGATCCGACGCGGCTCGCCGCCTTCGGCCTGACGATCGGCGATGTGGCCGAGCGGTTGCGCGCCGCGCAGATCGACGCCTCCGGCGGCCGCGTCGAGACGACGATGAGCCGCAGCACCATCCGCCTCACCGCCGCCGCCGACGGCGTGGACGCCCTCAGCGCCTTGCCCCTGCCGCTCCTCGGTGGCGCCTCGGTGCCGCTCGGCGAAGTCGCCACGGTCGAGGATTCGCACGCCGACCGCAGCAGCCTTGCCTATCACGGCGTTGAGGGGGTGATCGCCGTCGAGATCAAGCGTTCCAACGGCTATTCCGACATCGACGTCGCCGAAGGCACCCGTGCCACCGTCGCCCGCCTCGCCGCCAACCATCCGGAGATGCGGCTCGCCGAGGCGACGACCACCGTCGACGCCACGCTCAACGACTACCATGCCTCCATGCACATGCTCTACGAGGGCATCGGGCTGGCCGTGCTGGTGGTCTGGGCCTTCCTCGGCTCGCTTCGCGCCACGCTGGTCGCGGCGGCGGCGCTGCCGCTGGCGCTGATCCCGGCCTTCCTGGCGATGGAATGGTTCGGCTTCAGCCTCAACGGCGTATCGCTGCTCGCCCTGTCGCTGGTGATCGGCGTGCTGGTCGACGACGCCATCGTCGAGGTCGAGAACATCGAGCGGCATCTCAGGAACGGCGGCACGCCGCGCGAGGCGACCATCGCCGCGACGCAGGAGATCGGCCTCGCCGTGGTCGCCACCACGTTGACGCTGGTCGCCGTGTTCCTGCCCACCGCCTTCATCGGCGACGTGCCCGGCCTGATCTTCCGCCAGTTCGGCATCACCGCCTCGGCGGCGGTGCTGGCCTCGCTGCTGGTCGCCCGCCTGCTGACGCCGATGATGGCCGCCAGGCTGCTGAAGCCCAAGGCCGATCGGGTGCCGGTCGCCGACGGCCCGATCATGCGCGCCTACCTGCGGCTCGTCCGGTTCTGTCTCGGCCATCGCGCGGTGACGCTGGTCGCCGCCGCCCTGTTCGTCGGCGCCTCCCTTGGACTGGTGCCGCTGCTCGACACCGCCTTCGTGCCGCCGTCCGACATCGCCCAGACCACGGTGCAGATCACCTTGCAGCCGGGCAGCAGTCTTGCCGCCACCGACGCAATGGCGCGGCGGGCGGCGGTGCTGATCGGCGCCGTGCCCGACGTCCGCTCGGTGCTGACGCGAGTCGGCACCGGCGCGGTGGCCGGCGCCGGGCCGGACGCGGTGGCGAATGCCGACGTGACCAGCGCTCTCTTCACCGTCGACCTGACGCCCTACGGGAAACGCCCGCGCTCGCAGCAGATGATCGAGCAGGACATCCGCGACGCTCTGGCCGTCCTGCCGGGCGTGCGCGTCGCGGTCGGCGGCAGCGCCGACGGCGTCAAGCTCGACGTGGTGCTGGCCGGCAACGACGCGGTAGCGCTCGGCCATGCCGCCGGAGCCATCGAAAGCGGCATGAGGACGATACCGGGCCTCGGGGCGGTAACCTCGACGGCGGCGCTGGAGGCGCCGGAAGTCGCCGTGGTGCCGGATCTCGCCCGTGCCGGCGCCCTCGACGTGACGCCGGCCGCCATCGCCGCCGCCGTGCGCATCGCCTCGGCCGGCGACTATGCCGCCAACCTGGCCAAGCTCAACCTCGGCGAGCGGCAATTGCCGATCCGCATGCGCCTGCCCGCCGACACGGCCAGCGACCCGGAGGCTCTCGCCAGCCTCAGGGTCGGCGGCAAGGATGGCAGCGTCGCGCTCGGCGCCGTCGCCGACATCGCCATGCGCACCGGACCGACGGCGATCACCCGCCTAGACCGCGAGCGCAACGTCACCATCAGCGCCGAACTCAACGGCCGCAGCATCGGCGCGGTGACCGAAGAGGTGAAGGCGCTGCCGGCGGCGCGCGACCTGCCGGCCGGCGTGCGGCTCGTCGACCAGGGCGAGGTGGAGCGGATGGACGGCATGTTCTCCGGCTTCCTGTTCGCCTTCGTGGTCGGCGTCCTCTGCATCTACGGCGTGCTGGTGCTGCTGTTCCACGACTTCCTGCAGCCGTTCACCATCCTGGCCGCCATTCCGCTGTCGCTGGGCGGCGCGCTGCTGCCGCTGGTGGTCACCGGCACCAGCTTCTCGATGGCGACGGCGATCGGCATGCTGATGCTGGTCGGCATCGTCACCAAGAATTCCATCCTGATCGTCGAATATGCCGTCGCCGCGCGGCTGGCCGGGCAAAGCCGGCTGGATGCGCTGATCGACGCCTGCCACAAGCGAGCGCGGCCGGTGGTGATGACGACGCTGGCCATGATCGGCGGCATGGCGCCGGTGGTGCTCGGCCTGTCGGGCGGCGACCCGAGCTTCCGCCGGCCGATGGGCCTGACGGTGATCGGCGGCCTGGCGCTGTCGACGCTGCTTAGCCTCGTCGTCGTGCCGGCGGTCTACAGCGTCGTCGACGGGCTGTCGCGGCGGCTGAAGCGCCTCGGGCCGGACACCCGAGGTAACGGAGTTTTACCTATAGAGAATCTGAAAGCGGCCTTCAGAAGTTGCGATTAGGCGGCGGCGGGTGCCGGGCTTATATTGAGAGCGTCAAGAGAGAACAGAGAAACGGACCGGAAGCCTCCGGTCCAGGAAAGGAAGACCGAGATGTTCGCCACCCTCAAGCGCACCGCCAAGCTCCTCCGCGGCCCCACCCCTGCCGAGCGCGATCTGGCCTATCTCAACGAGGCCGGCGACCGCTACGACCTGGAAGCCCGCGAGCGCAACCTCAGCCGCCGCGCCAACCGGACCTTCGATCTCTGAGGATCGGACGACCGCCGCGCGCCACCCAAGTGATGTAGACGACGTCGAGCGCTCGAAACCTGACCGGTTCGGGCGCTTTGTCGTTTCCGGACGGCGGGAACTGAACGCATGGCCGAGGCGTTGCAGCGTTGTTTGCAAGACAGGAAGCCGCATGTCCACCTCCCGCTTCACCCGCCGCTATCTTGACGAACTGCTGCCGCTGTGGCTCGACCGCGCCTTCGA